>MENB01000055.1:5528-14263 GCA_001768125.1 Armatimonadetes bacterium RBG_19FT_COMBO_69_19 | reverse complement strand
CCGTCCCATGATCATCGGCGGCCTGATCGTGAGCAGCGTGGCGCCGCTCATCATGTCGGTCCTGCAGACCGCCTGGGTCTTCGTGCCGCTGCGGATCATCGACGGCGCGGGGTCGTCCGCGCTGTGGCCGGCGGCATCCGCGATCATCGCCGACACCACGCCCCCAGCGCGCCGCGCCACCGCGATGGGCGCGCTGAACATGTTCTTCCTCGCCGGGCTGGCCTTCGGGCCGGCCCTGGGGCTGTACGTGGCCGGCTTCACCGGCTCATACGCCGCGGGGTTCTACCTGGCGAGCATCATGCTGCTGGCCGCGGCGCTCCTGGCCGCGTTCGCCCTGCGCGGCCTCGGGGAGACGCACCTCCCGGCCGAGAGCGTCGAGATCGGCTACCACGGCGCGGCGCCGAAGCCGCACCTGGACGAGGTGATGGAGAACGCGCGGCGCTACCCGCTCCTGCTCGTGATGCTGGTCGTCGCCTTCCTGCAGATGTTCGGCGCCGGGCTGCTCGCGCCGATCCTGGTCATCTATGCCAAGCGAGTCGTCGGCCTCTCCGAGCATATGATCGGCACTCTGTTCCTTTTCCTGATGCTTTCGATCGCGCTGGCATCACTGCCGGCGGGGCGGCTAGCAGATCACTGGGGGAAACTTCGTTCTGTCTCCTGGGGGATGGCGCTGGCCTCGCTCGGGATGTGGATCCTGCCGCTCTCGCCGCAGTTCGAGGTGCTGGCCGCCGCGGCCATCCTGCTGGGGATCGGGTACGCCCTCTCCACCCCGGCCTGGCACGCGATGGTGAGCGAGCTCGCACCCCCCGGCCGGATCGGTCTGGCCATGGGGGCCTCTCAGACCGCGCAGGGCCTGGGACTCGTGCTGGGGCCGCTGCTCGGCGGGGTGATGTGGGATGAGCTGAGCCACCGCGCTCCGTTCGTCGGCGCGGCCATCCTTCTCACCGCCGGGACGATGCTGCTCCTCGTGACCGGGCGGCGGACGAGGCGAGGCGCACCGTCAGGACCGCGCTGAGGACGAGCGCGCCGCCGAGGATCTGCCAGGGGTCCAGGCGCTCCCCGAGCAGCAGGTACCCGAGCCCCGCCGCCAGCACGGGCTCGAGGGTGGCGACCAGGCTCGCGTGGCCCGCTTCGACCCGTTCCAGCCCGGCCAGGTACAGCCACTGTGCCAGCAGGGTCGTCACCAGCGCGAGGTAGACGATGCCCGACCACGCCGGCCCGCTGTGCGCGAGCCGCACGGCGCCGAGCGGGATCGCCACCGCCCCCAGGGCCACCGCGCCGATCCCGAGCGCGTAGGTCAGCGTCGTGATCGGCCGGTACCGGCGCAGCGCAGTCTTGCCGAAGATGCTGTACATCGCATACGTGAACCCCGAGGCCAGTCCCGCCAGGACCCCCAGGAAGTTCAGGCGCAGGCTGGCCGGATCATAGCCGCGGACCACCAGGATGCAGCCGGCGAAGGCCAGCGCGACGGCGACGAGCTTCAGGCGCGTGAGCGGCTCGCCGAAGAGCAGGGCGGACAGCACGATGACCCACGCCGGCGCCGTATAGAGGAGGATGGCCGCCGTCGCCACCGTGGTGCGGCTGATCGCATACAGGTAGACGAAGAAGAAGAGCGCGATGCTCACCAGCCCGAACGCCCCGAAGAGGACGAGGTCGCTCAGGCGGATGCGGAGCACGGAGGCATCGGTGAGGAGCACGATGACCGTCACGGCAACGAAGGCGATGAGCGCGCGGAAGAACGCCGCTTCGAGCGGCGTGACGCCGGCATTGAACGCCGCCCGGCCCGCAATCCCGATGCTCCCCCACAGGACGGCGGCCGCGGTGATGCGCAGGTAGCCTCCTCGCTCGCCCACGGCATATGTGATTGCGGGCGGTGGGGGAGAAACCCCTCTCTTACAAGGGAGGGGATGCGCATGGGTGCAGATCGGCAGGCTGCGTGGTAGCCCCAACGGGATTTGAACCCGTGTCTTGGCCTTGAGAGGGCCATGTCCTGGGCCAGGCTAGACGATGGGGCCGGGACCTTCCCCATTATATCCGGATTGCTCCATCGAGCAAACCCGATGCGCGTCAGTCGCCGTGCAGCGCGCGCAGCCGCGGCGACAGCCGCAGCATCAGCTGCACGCGCTCGATCTCGTCGATCCACTCCGCGGTGACCGTGCCCAGGTACTCTCCGCCGGGGGGCACGATACCCGTCGGGCAGTTCGGTCCCAGTTTCTCCGCGGCCATCTTCCGGTAGGTGGCCAGCGTGCGCTCGCCGTACCGCGCGCACTCGAGGTAGTCTTCGCTCAGGAACACGACGACGGGGATGCGCAGGCCTCCATTCAGGGCGAGGGCCGTGGTGAGGTCAGGCGTGTCGTCGCGGTCGAGGAAGCGCAGCCCGATCTTCGATGACGACTCGGCGATGCGCTGCAGGACGGCGCCTTCCCGCACGCAATCGCCGCACCAGGCGCCGGCCAGGCAGAGGAGGTGCATCTGCCTTGGGAATCCGGCGAGCAGCTCCCGGTGGGCGGGCGTGAGCGCGACGCGTTCGAACATCCCTTTCCAGCGCTCCCGATGCGCCTCGGTCCCGTAGCGGGCCAAGAAGTCGTGGTATAGGAGTGCGCGGGCGTATAGCTCCTGCCAGTCGATCATCGGAGGCAACCCCTCACGCGTTGTTCGTCTCTTTGGTTCTAGCGTACAATAGAATCCGATGATTCCCGAACGCGACGCGGTCGGCAGGCTCCAGCAGGTCATCGCCCGCGTGGATCCGCGATTGGCCCTCGATCGCGGGAACGTGCGCAGCATGACGGACCCGTACCCGGGGGTGGAGTACGGGCTGCGGCTCGGTGAAGCCGCCGCGCTGCTGTTCATGCCTGAAGCCGACCTCACGGCCCCGGACTGGGAGACGCGCATCTTCAAGCGCGTCGAGGCCGCGCGCAGGTATCTTGAAGGCTTCCGCGTTCACCCCGGCGCCCGCCGTTTCCCTTCCGACCGAAGGATCTAGCGCCATGCTGGCCGGGCTGCATCACATCACGCTGATCAGCTCCGACATCCAGCGCGCGACCCAGTTCTACACGACGGTCCCCAACTAACCGGTCGCATGCCGCCACTCCCGCTCGTCCCCCTCGTGCTGATCCATGGGGGTGGGGGTGTGGGCGGGCTCTGGCAGAACCAGCTCCTGGCCTTCCCGCGCGCGGTCGCGCCCGACCTCCCCGGCCACCCCGAGGGCCCGGGGCTGTCTACCGTCGCGGACATGGCCGGCTGGGTCCGGCGGTTCATGGACGACCGCGGGCTCGTTCCGTGCGTCCTCGGCGGGCACTCCCTGGGATCGGCCGTGGCCCTGCAGGCCGCCCTCGATGCGCCCGACCGGCTGCGCGCGCTGATCCTCGTGGGGGCGGGGGCGCGGCTGCGCGTGCGTCAGGAGTTCTTCGACCAGATCCGGGCCGACTACGCGGCCGCGGTGGAGGAGCTCCTCCGCTGGTGGTTCGCCCCGGAGGCGGCGCCGCGGGTCGTGGAGCGCGCCCGCCGGGCGCTGCGCGCCGTCCCGCCGACGGTGGTGCACGACGACTTCTGGGCGGCGAACCGGTTCGACCTCATGGACCGCGTGCACGAGGTCGCGCTGCCCACGCTGATTCTCTGCGGCGAGGAGGATCGCATGACGCCCCTGAAGTACTCGGAGTACCTGCGCGACCGCATCCCCGGCGCCCGCCTGGTGGTCATCCCCCGGGCCGGCCATATGGTGATGCTGGAGCAGCCGCGCGCGGTGAACGAGGCCATCGCGGAGTTCCTCCGGCCATTCGAGACCACGTGAGCATCGACCTCAACGCCGACCTCGGCGAAGGCGCCCCTTCCGACGCGCCACTGCTGGCCATCATCACGTCCGCCAACATCGCCAGCGGAGGGCACGCCGGGGATGAGGGCACCATGCGGCAGGCCGTGCGCCTGGCGCTTGCCCGCGGGGTCGGCATCGGCGCGCACCCATCGTACCCGGACCGCGAGGGTTTCGGCCGCCGCCCCCTCGACCTTCCGCATGAGGTGCTCGTCGTCTCGCTTGCCGGGCAGATCGACCGGCTGGCCCGGGTCACGCGCGAGGAAGGCGGTGCGCTGGTCCACGTGAAAGCCCACGGTGCGCTGTACAACGTCGCGGTCGACGATCACGAGGTTGCGCGCGCGATCGGTGAAGCGGTGAGGGCCGTCGACCGCGGACTTCTCGTGGTCGCGCTGGCCGGATCGCGGATGGCCGGCGTGCTCCGGGGTATGGGGATCCGCACGGTGGAGGAAGCGTTCATCGACCGGGCGTACACGCCGGATGGACGGCTCGTCTCACGGGACCACCCCGGGGCGCTCATCACCGATCCACAGTACGCCGCGGCCCGGGCCATGCGCCTGGTGCGGGAGGGCGTCGTGGCATCGATCGACGGTGCCGACCTCCGCGTGCGGGCGGAGACGTTGTGCATCCACGCCGACACCCCGGGGAGCCCCGGCATCGCCGCCGCGGTGCGCGCGGCGCTCGAGGCGTCCGGCGTCCGGCTGGCACGGATGGGCACATGAGCGACTATCTGCCGAGAGCCATCGCCTTCACCCAAGAGAACGGCGACGAGCTGGAGCGCGGGCGGCTGGCCGGGCTGCTCGGCCGGGAGCGTCCTGAGCAGAAGGCGGCGCGCGTGCTGGTGACGCGCCAGAATGAGGATGGGGGTTTTCCCTACCAGATGATCCCGGGCCGCCCGTCGGCTGTGACGTCGACCGCGACCGCCCTGCTGTGGCTGCAGGACCTTCGTCTTTCCGGCTCGTCGCAGGCGGAGCGCGCCGCGGCGTTCCTGCTCACCGTCCAGCGACCGGACGGAACCTGGGAGGAGAGTCCCGCCCTCGTGAAGTACGACCCGCCCCCGCTCACCCGCCCCGGGCACGGCGCCGGCCGGGCGTACTGCACCGCGCTGGCCGCGTTCTGGCTAGCGCGCCTGCTCGGTCCGCGTCACGACAGCGTGCAGCGCGCCTTCGCGACGCTCCGGGCATCGCGGGAGACCGGGTGGCCGGAGGACGAGCCGGTGCAGATCGCCGCGCTCGTCACGGCGCTCTGCGCCGTGGTCGAGGGCCCGAACGTCGCGATCACAACCGCCGGCATGGAAGCCCTTGGACGGTTGGCGCCGGAGGCATGGAGCGCGGATCGTCTCGTGGATTTGCTCGGGGCCCTCCATGCCGCGGGCTATCCCGCGGAAGAGCCGCTCGCGGCCTGGGGGCTGCGCCGCGTGCTCGGCCTGCAGCGGGAGGACGGGGGCTGGAGCAGTGAGCACGGCGCGGACCGGGAGGTCGACCTCTCACTGCGGGCGCTCGGCGCCCTGCTCGCATTCGGCGTGCCGTCACCATGAGCCCCAGGCTGCGCGCGTATATCATGCGGTACCGCCGGGCGTACGCGACCGGCTTCCTGCTCAGCATCGGCGCCGCGCTGCTGCTGATGGTGAACCCCATCCTCGTGCGCCTGGCCGTGGACGGCATCGCCCGCGGGATCTCGATGCGCCAGCTCGGCATCTACGCCCTGGGCCTGATTGGGATCCACACCAGTGTGGTCATCCTGCGCTACTTCTGGCGGATGAGCATCTTCGGCGCCTCGCGGCGGATCGAGTACGAGATGCGGAACGACTACTTCGCGCATCTCCAGCGGATGCACCTGGGATTCTTCCACCACACGCGCACCGGCGACCTCATGGCCCGCGCCGTGAATGACCTGAACACGGTCCAGCGGTTCCTCGGGCCGGGGCTGATGCATGGGTTCAGCACGATTATCACCTTCGCCATCGCTGTCGGCTTCATGCTTACGGTGGACGTGCGATTGACCCTGGCCATGATGTTCATGCTGCCGCTGGTCAGCCTGACGTTCATCGCGCTGGCCCCACGGATCCACGCCCAGTTCGAGACGGTGCAGGACCAGTTCAGCACCATCTCCGCGAAGGCGCAGGAGAACTTCTCGGGTATCCGCGTCGTGAAGGCATTCGCGCAGGAGCCGTACGAGATCGAGGCTTTCGCGGTCCTGAACCGCGAGTACATCCGGCGCAACATGGGCGTGATCAAGACCTCGGGGGCGCTGTGGCCGCTGATCGATCTCTTCCTCGGCCTCGCCGCGGTCATGCTGCTGTGGCAGGGCGGCGACGCCGTGATCCGCGGGCGGATCACGATCGGACAGTTCGTCCAGTTCACGGCCTATCTCGGCCTGCTGGCCTGGCCGATGATCGCACTCGGCTGGGTGGTCAACCTCATGCAGCGCGGGCTGGCCTCGATGAAACGCCTCGACGAGATCTTCTCCCAGCACCCGGCGATCGCCGACTACCCCGACCCGCGGCCGGTGCCGGCGATGCGGGGCGAGCTGGAGTTCCGCGGCGTGACCTTCGCCTATGACGGCACGCCGGTGCTGCGCGACATCTCGCTGCAAATCCCCGCGGGTCACACCGTGGCGATCGTGGGTCCCACCGGCAGCGGCAAGAGCACGCTGGTCAATCTCATCCCGCGGCTGTTCGACGTGACCGGGGGCCAGGTGCTGATCGATGGGACGGACGTCCGGCGCATCCCGCTCGACGACCTGCGCCGGCAGATCGGCTTCGTGCCGCAGGACACTTTCCTGTTCTCGGACACGCTGCGGGAGAACATCGGCTACGGTGTGGAGGCCGCGGAGGACGCGCTCGTCCAGCGCGCGGCGGAAGTCTCCGCGCTGGTCCGCGACGTGGCCGACTTCCCCAAAGGCTACGACACGGTCGTGGGCGAGCGCGGGGTGACGCTCTCGGGCGGGCAGAAGCAGCGCGCCGCCATCGCCAGGGCGGTGGCCCGCGATCCCCGCATCCTGATCCTCGACGATGCGCTCAGTTCGGTGGACACGAGCACGGAGGAAGAGATCCTCTCCCGGCTGCGCGGGGTGATGGCCACGCGCACCGCCATCCTCATCTCCCACCGCATCTCCACGGTCCGCCACGCCGACCTCATCGTCGTGCTGGACGACGGCCGGATCGTCGAGCGGGGGACCCACGACGAGCTCCTGGTCCAGGGCGGGCTGTATGCCGACCTGTACCAGAAGCAGCTGCTGGAGCAGGAGCTGGAAGAGGCCGAGGTCGACCTCGAGCGGACATGAGCACCCATTTCCAGGAAGACGAGATCTTGGGCCGGGCCTACGACGCGCGGCTGATGCGCCGCCTGCTGACCTATCTGCGTCCGTACCGCTGGCCGGTCGTGCTGTCGGTCGTCCTGCTGCTGCTCACCGCGGGGATGGACCTGCTCGGGCCCTACTTCGTCAAGGTGGCGATCGACCGGCATATCAGCCGGGGCGACCTGGCCGGCGTAGGTCGCGTGGCGGTCTTCTACCTCGCCACGCTGCTGGGGGCGTTCGCCTTCCGGTACGCGCAGAACTTCATCATGCAGGTCGTCGGGCAAAACGTCATGTACGACCTGCGCATGGCGCTGTTCAGCCATCTGCAGCATCTGGCGGTCTCCTTCTTCACGCGCAATCCCGTCGGAAGGCTGATGACCCGGATCACGAACGACGTGGACACGCTCTACGAGATGGTCACCTCGGGCGTCGTGACGATCATCGGGGATCTGGTCATGCTTTCGGGCATCGTCGTCGCGATGCTGCTGCTCGAGTGGCGGCTGGCCCTGGTGGCTTTCGCCGTGCTGCCGGTGCTCGTCTTTACCACGTTCTGGTTCCAGACGAAGATGCGGGACAGCTACCGCGCGGTCCGCATCCGCATCGCCCGGATCAACGCTTACCTGAACGAGAACATCATGGGGATGCCGGTGGCGCAGCTGTTCAACCGGGCGCCGAAGAACTTCCGGCGGTTCGACGACCTCAACCGCGATCACCTGGACAGCAACCTGCAGGCCGTGCACTACATGTCGCTGTTCTTCCCACTGGCGGGGTTCTTCGGGGCGGTCGCCACCGCGCTGCTTATCTGGTACGGCGGCGGCGAGGTGGTGCGGGGTGCGGTGACGCTCGGCGCGCTCGTCGCGCTGATTCAGTACACGGAGCGGTTCTTCCGGCCGATCCAGGACCTGGCGGAGAAGTACAATATCCTGCAGGCCGCGATGGCATCCTCGGAGCGCATCTTCCGCGTGCTCGACGAGCCCGTCGTGGTGCGGGACGCCGCCGACGCCGTCCCGCTCGAGCGGGTGCGCGGCGAGGTCGAGTTCCGGGACGTCTGGTTCGCGTATGATGATGCTACCGGCAACGGCGACGGGAGCCCGGACTGGGTGCTCAAGGGGGTGTCCTTCCGCATCCGAGCGGGGGAGAGCGTGGCGTTTGTTGGGCACACCGGCGCCGGGAAGACGTCGATCATCAACCTCATCACGCGCTTCCACGACCCCCAGCGCGGACAGGTGCTGGTCGATGGCCGAGACGTGCGCGCCTACCGCCAGCGCGACCTGCGGCGCCACGTCGGGCTGGTGCTGCAGGATGTCTTCCTGTTCTCCGGCACGATCGCGTCCAACATCCGCCTCGGCAATACCGAGATCAGCGATGAGCAGCTGCACCGCGCCGCCGAGTTCGTGAACGCGCAGCGGTTCATCGACCGCCTGCCGCAGGGCTACGCCACCGAGGTCGTGGAGCGGGGCGCGACGCTGTCCGCCGGGCAGCGCCAGCTCATCGCTTTCGCCCGGGCGCTCGCGCACAACCCGGAGATCCTCCTGGTGCTCGACGAGGCCACGAGCAGTGTCGATACTGAAACCGAGATCCTCATCCAGGATGCGCTGCGGAAGGTGCTGAAGGGGCGCACCTCCAT
>MENB01000055.1:3816-5438 GCA_001768125.1 Armatimonadetes bacterium RBG_19FT_COMBO_69_19 | reverse complement strand
CGAGCTGCTCGCCCGGGGCGGCATCTACACGAAACTGTACCAGCTGCAATACCGCGACCAGGAAGTGCGGGCCTAGATGGGGGCATGAGTGCGACAGGCGACCGGTCGCCGCTGGAGCAGGTGCGGGATGCGCTCGTCGAAGCGATGGACGCGCGGCGCGAGCTCGTGGCCTACAGTCGGATGGAGGCGGTCGAGATGGATCGCCGGGCGCGCGAGGTGGAGCGTGAGGCGCTCGACCGGGTGCGGGGACTGCTGCCCGGGGTACCGGGGGATGCGCAGCTGCAGCAGGTGAAGACGCGCCTGCAGCGGATGGACGACCGGCTGGAGGAGCTCCGCGCGCGCACCGACATCCAGGACCGCTCGCGGGCGCTCGAGCAGGACGACATCACCTGGCGTACCTTCGAGGATATCGCCTGGCTGCTGGGGATCGGGTAGAGGTTCCTTCCGCCGGGGTTACTTCCGCCGCTTGCCGCCGCCCCGCTTGGCCTCGGTGTTGCGCTTGAGGTCGAGGAGGCGCTCTTCGCTTTCCTTCATGAACGCCTTCAGCTTGTCTTCGAAGGAGGTCTTGGCGCGCGATCGGAGGGCGCGTTCCTCGGGGGAGAGGGCCTGCTTAACCGAGAGATCGAGCTTGCCGCGCTCGTTCAGCCCGAGGACCTTGACCTTGACCTTTTCCTGCTCCTTCAGGTAATCGTGGACGTCCTTCACATAAACGTCGGCGATCTCCCGGATGTGGACCAGTCCGCTGCGGCCGTCGGGCAGCTCCACGAATGCGCCATATGGGGTGATCTTGACGACCGTGCCTTCAACGATAGTACCGGTCTCAACTGCCATAGATGCTCGGGCGTGCCTCCTTCATCAGGGGGATATGCGACCCGAATTATAGGGCCGCCCGATTCTGCGTGTCAATCAGTCGGAGGGTTCAGAGCGCATCTACCGGGCCCAGCGGGTGACGGCCTGCCAGAGCCGCTGGAGGGCCGGCCGGTTGTCCTGCTGGATCCTGGCCGGCGAAGGCGGGGGTGGGGGGGCCGGCGGCCGGACGATGAGGATGGCGACCTCTCCCGGGCGGACGAGCCCCAGTTGCTCGCGGGCGAGCTTTTCGATATAGGCGGGGGTCTGGAGGAGCTTCATCTCCTCCCGGAGGACGGCGTTCTGCTTCTGCAGGTTCCGCTTGAGGGTTTCGAGCCGAGCCGCCTCGCGGTTGAGCGCGTAGAGCTCGAGGAAATTCGAGCCGAAGACATACGCCGCGGCGGCAGCCACGAGAAGGACGCACAGGATGATGGCGCCGCGGGGAAGGCGGCGGGCGCGCGTCTGGGATCGGGCCCGCATCGTAGCCAGGCTCATTGCGGCTCCGTTCGCTGCGACGACGTCAGGTGCGACTGACTGCCGAGAGTGTGTTCGCTAGCCCGCTCCGGCCTTCCTCGCCGTCCGGGAGAAGACTGCCTCCCCCGCGAACAGGGCCCGCTCGCCGAGGTCTTCCTCGATCCGCAGGAGCTGGTTGTACTTCGCCACCCGCTCGCTGCGCGATGGGGCCCCGGTCTTGATCTGTCCGGCCCCCGTGGCGACGGCGAGGTCGGCGATGGTAGTGTCCTCGGTCTCCCCCGAGCGGTGAGAGATCACCACCC
>MENB01000055.1:0-3645 GCA_001768125.1 Armatimonadetes bacterium RBG_19FT_COMBO_69_19 | reverse complement strand
CGGCCATGCCGTCTTCGATCGACACGATCGGGTATTCGGCGCAGAGGCGGTCGTAGTACTCCACCATCTGCGAGGGGGTGCGCTCCCGCCCCTCACCGGCGAACTGGTACCGGCCGTCTTTGTAGAGCTCGGTCGCCGCAGGATCGAGGGCGATCGCGATGTCGCTCCCGGGGGCGTAGCCCGCATCCTCGATGGCCCGGGTGAGGAGGTCCAGGGCATCTTCCGCGGAGCGGAGGTCCGGGGCAAACCCGCCTTCGTCCCCGACCGCCGTGGTCATCATCCGCGACTTCAGCATGGCCTTGAGGCGGTGGAAGGTCTCGACGCCCATGCGCAGCGCGTCCGCGAACCGGCCCGAGCGCAGGGGGGCGATCATGAATTCCTGGACGTCCAGGCGGTTGTCGGCGTGCACGCCGCCGTTGATCACGTTCATCAGCGGGACGGGGAGCACGCGCGCCTGCTCCCCGCCGAGGTAGCGGTACAGCGGGACGGTCTGCGAGGCCGCGGCGGCGCTGGCCACGGCGAGCGAGACGCCGAGGATGGCGTTCGCGCCGAGACGGGACTTGTTCGTCGTCCCGTCGAGCTCAATCAGGTACCGGTCCAGTCCCGTCTGGTTGGTCGCCTCACGTCCGATGATCTGCGGGGCGATGCGCTCGTTGACGTTGGCGACCGCACGCAACACGCCCTTACCCAGGAAGCGCGCCGGATCGCCGTCACGCAGCTCGAGCGCCTCGTGGGCCCCCGTCGATGCCCCCGAGGGCACCGCGGCTCGCCCGAACGCGCCGTCCTCCAGCCGGAGGTCGACTTCCAGCGTGGGGTTGCCGCGGGAGTCGAGAACCTCGCGCGCCTGCACCGAAGCGATCTTAGGCATGCCACTCGTCCACGTTCGTTCTGGCCAGGATCTCGACGAGCGTCTTCGAGGGCGCCGGCCGCTCCGGCACGTCCACGACCCGAGCCACGAGCCGCCGGTCGCCCTGGCTGATCGTGATGACGTCACCCGGCCGCACGACCGCGGAGGGTTTGGCCGGCGATCCATTGACCCGGACGCGTCCATGGTCGCACAATCGGTTGGCAACCTCGCGCCGTTTGATGAGCCGGCTGACCTGAAGGAACTTGTCCAGTCGCACCGCCGCTACTTCGCCGGCGTGTCGCTCCGCGTGATCTTCGCGCCCTGCTTGACCTGCTTCAACCAGGCCGTGAAGTCCGCTTCCTGCTTCTTTCCCAGCAACTGGCGTCGGATCTGCTCGCGGACCTCGGCGAGGGTGCTGGGCTGCGCGGCCTGGCGGGCGATCCCCCGGATGACGTGGTAGCCGTACTGCGTCTTCACGATCTTGGAGACCTGACCGGGCTGGAGCGCAAAGGCGGCCTGCTCGAACTCCGGGACCAGCTGGCCGCGTGCCACGAAGCCCAGGTCGCCGCCCTGTTCCTTGCTGCCGGGATCCCGGGAGAGCTGCTTCGCCAGATCCTCGAACTTTTCGCCGCGGGCCAGGCGCGCCAGGACGAAGCGGGCTTCGGCATCGCTCTCCACCAGGATGTGGCGCACCCGGACCTGCTCGGGGCGGTCATACTCCTTGCGGTTGTCCTGGTAGAACTTGCGGATCTCGTCCTCGCTCACCGTGGCCTTGCTCACCTGGGCCTGGAGGTTCTGGACGGTGAGGTTCGTGCGCAGGCGGTCGCGCAGGTCATTGAGGGTCAGGCCGCGCTGGTCGAGGGCCAGCTGGAACTCCCCCTCGGACGGAAAGTTCTTCTTGATGTCCTCGATGGCGGCGTCCACCTGCTGCTCGCCGGCCAGGGCGTTGCGGCGCCGCGCCTCCTGGAGGATGAGACGTTGCTCGATCATCTGGTCGAGCACCACGCGCGCGATCTCGTCCCGCTGCTTGCGGCCCTGCTCGCTGTTCAGGTCGATGTTGTACTGGCGGGCCACGGCGGTGATCTCCCGCTCCAGCTCGCTCGCGTAGATGACCTCGCCGTTGATCGTCGCGGCGATGCTGGTGCCGCGTTGCATCCCCAGCGTGACGGCCACGGCCGCGGCCGTGCCCGCGAGGGCGAGCACCACCGTGATCAGCACGACTCTCACTTTTCTGGACATGAGCACTCCTTCTCTGGTCGATCGTGCGGTTCCATCGTACAGGGGCCTCCAGGGAGGCGCAAGGGAACGCTAGCGCGCGGCCGGCTCGCGGCGGCGGGTCAGCCCCTTCAGAGTCAGCAGGACCTGCCGGATCCACTCCGCGTCATCGGTGAAGCGCGCCGCGCCGGTGCGCAGGCGCAGCAGCCCGCCCGAGACCGTGAGGCGTCCGCGGAACTGCAGCGTGAGGCGGCGCTCCTCCTCGGCGTTCGGCGTCCAGGCCGCCGCCGGCTTGATGAGGATGCGGTCTCTCTCGCGGTTGATCGCGCTCACCCCGGCCTCTTTCGCCAGGGCGCGCAGGCGGACGATCTCGACGAGGTGTTCCGCGGGACCGGGCATCGCGCCGTAGCGGTCGGCGATCTCGGCCGCGATCTCGTCCGTGTCCTCCGATGTCCGCGCCCCGGCGAGCTTCCGGTACAGCGCCATGCGCTGCCCCTCCTCCGGCACGTACGTCTCGGGGAGGTAGGCGTCCACGCCGAGGTCGATCGTCGCGTCCGGGGTCTCTTCGACCATCTGTCCCCGCAGCTCGCGCACGGCTTCGTCCAGCAGTCGCGTGTACAGCTCGAAGCCCACGGCGGCCAGGTGACCGTGCTGCTCGGGCCCGAGGAGGTTGCCGGCGCCGCGGATCTCCAGGTCGCGCATCGCGAGCTTGAGACCCGAGCCGAGCTCGACGAACTCCTGCATGGCCTGCAGCCGCTGCTCGGCCTCGGGGGTGAGGCTCGCCCCCCGCGGATAGAGCAGGTAGCAGAAGGCCTGGCGGTCCGAGCGCCCCACGCGCCCGCGGAGCTGGTACAGCTGGGAGAGGCCCATGAAGTGCGCGTCCTCGACGATGATCGTGTTCACGCGCGGGATGTCCAATCCGATCTCCACGATCGTCGTGCAGACCAGCACGTTGTAGCGGCCGCCGAGGAAGTCCATCATCACCTGCTCGAGCCGCTCTTCGGGCATCTGGCCGTGTGCGACGGCCACCTTGGCCTCGGGGACGACGGCGCGGATGCGGCGCGCCGCCCGCTCGATCGTCTCCACCCGGTTGTGCACGACGTAAACCTGCCCGCCCCGGTCCAGTTCCCGCAGGATCGCCGCGCGGACGAGGTCGTCGTCGTAGGGGCGGATCTCGGTCTGGATCGGCAGGCGCGCCTCGGGCGGGGTTTCCATCACCGACATGTCGCGCAGTCCGGCCAGCGACATGTGCAGCGTGCGCGGGATGGGGGTGGCGGTGAGCGTGAGGACGTCGACCGCCATGCGCAGCTGTTTGAGCGTCTCCTTGTGCTTGACCCCGAAGCGCTGCTCCTCGTCGATGATGACCAGGCCCAGATTCTTGAAGTGCACGTCCTTTTGCAGCAGGCGGTGCGTGCCGATAATGACGTCGAGCGTCCCCGCGTCGAGGTTCTCCAGGACTTTCTTCAGCTCGGCCCGCGAGCGGAAGCGGCTCGCCACGTCCACCTTGATCGGGTAGGCGGCAAGGCGCTTGAGGAAGACGTTGTAATGCTGCTGGGCGAGCACCGTGGTCGGAACGAGGACGG
>MENB01000054.1:9787-10095 GCA_001768125.1 Armatimonadetes bacterium RBG_19FT_COMBO_69_19 | reverse complement strand
GAGGGACCGTCCCGCACGCATCTGCTCGGCACCGACAACTTCGGGCGCGACCTCTTCGCGCGGCTCCTGTACGGGGCCCGCATCGACCTCATGATCGGGGTCTTCGCGACGCTGGTCACGCTGATCGTGGGCTCGGCCATCGGGATGGCGGCCGGCTACTACGGCGGACGGCTGGACCGGGTGGTCATGCGGCTCGTAGACATCGTGGTGGCCTTCCCCTTCTTCGTGCTCGTCATCGGTCTGGTCGCGATGCTCGGGACGGGACTGCGGAACATGTTCGTGGCCATCTGGCTGGTGGGCTGGGTCTC
>MENB01000054.1:9612-9762 GCA_001768125.1 Armatimonadetes bacterium RBG_19FT_COMBO_69_19 | reverse complement strand
GTCTTGTTCGTGCGGACCCGCGAGTATGTCGAGGCGGCGCGCGTGATCGGGGCGTCGGACGCAGAGATCCTTGTCCGTCACGTGCTCCCGAACGTGATCACGCCGGCGGTGGTGTTCTCGATGTCCGACGTCGTGCTGAACATCCTGCTC
>MENB01000054.1:8742-9460 GCA_001768125.1 Armatimonadetes bacterium RBG_19FT_COMBO_69_19 | reverse complement strand
CCTGATCGGGGACGGCCTGGCCGACGTGCTGCGGCCTGGAGGCTAATTAGTGGCAATCGTCCACCTCCCCGAGTGGGATGCGTGTGGAGCGAACGGTCAGGCCGGTGTTCTTGCAGGATAGAACGTCGCCGGGGCTACAGCGAAGCGCTTGCTCAAGCGCTCGATGTGTTCACGTGAAAGTCTTCGCTTTCCCTTCCGAATATTTGAGACTACTGGCTGGCCCCCGAGTTCCTTGGCGAGATCGTACTGGCTCAGCTCGTGCTCCTCCATGAAGAACCGAAGCACTTCTTCGGGTGTGGCCGATCCGACCGGGAACTCTCTCCTTTCGTACTGCTCAACGAACGGAATGACCGCGCTCAGGTACTTGCTCACAGCCCCGCGGCTGGCGCCGTCCAGGCTGCCGGCCTGCCGCTCGCGCATTAGGATACGAATCGCCTCGCTGTAGCTGCGGTGCATCCTCTTGCTCTTGATGGGCTGGGGGGGAGATGAATGTAGAGCCACCGGAGAAGCCCTTCGGCTACCGGCATGCCCAACGGCTTGAGCTTCTTTTCCAGCGTCTTAACGGTCATCCCGCCTTCCACCTCTGCTCATCGTACTCTTCATGAGTAAGCACGTGCTCGACCGACACAGTTTGCAGCCCATAATCCACAAGAGCGACAAAGCGGTGCTTGTTCCCGGAGATGTCGAACACCGTGTAAGGCTTGACGTAATCTGCTGA
>MENB01000054.1:8583-8699 GCA_001768125.1 Armatimonadetes bacterium RBG_19FT_COMBO_69_19 | reverse complement strand
GCCTCGATCACCTGCGCCCAGTTGCGAAGTGAGGATCTCGAAGCGGGATGTTTCCGGGCAAACGCCTGGATCAGGTCCGGACCGAGTCGGATTGACTAATCGAGGTCATGGATCGG
>MENB01000054.1:3560-8515 GCA_001768125.1 Armatimonadetes bacterium RBG_19FT_COMBO_69_19 | reverse complement strand
GGAGGGTAATGGCATGGCACCGGGATTGAACGGACGAGTGGCCATCGTCACTGGTGCCGCGCACGGCATCGGCCAGGCGATCTGCGTGGAGCTGGCCTCCGAGGGGGCGCAGATCTGGGCCTGCGACATCCTCCGGGAGGAACTGGGGAACACGCGGACCGCGGTGGAGACGGCATCACTCGAGCCCTGCCACATCGCGGTCGTGGACGTGACCGATGCCAAACAAGTGGAGGCGTTCGTCGACGGGGTCGCGACGACAGCGGGCCGCATCGACATCGTGGTCAACACCGCCGGCGGCGTGGCCGGACAGACGATGAAACCGGTCGAGGAGGTCACTGATGAGGAGTGGCGGCGGATCTTCGCCATCAACCTCGACGGGGCGTTCCACTTCACGCGCGCGGTCGCCCCACATATGAAAGCGCGCGGCTCGGGGTCAATCGTGAACATCTCCTCGGGCGCAGGCCGCTCGTACAGCCTGACCGGCATCCAAGCGTACGCGAGCGCGAAGGCGGGTTTGATCGGCTTCACGCGGCAGACCGCGATGGAGCTGGGGCAGTACGGGATCCGGGTCAACTCGATCGCGCCGGGATTCGTGCGCAGCAACCCCACGACGGAGAAGCAGTGGGAAGCCATGGGGCCCGAGGGGCAACAGGCGTTCATCAATAGTGTGGCCCTGCGGCGGTTGGGGAAGCCGGAGGAGATCGCGCGGGCCGTGGTGTTCTTCGCCTCCGACGACGCCTCGTACGTGACGGGTCAGACCATCAGCGTGGACGGCGGCAAATGGATGCTCGGGTAGCCTACCGCCGGGACTCTGAGAGGAGTTCGGCGCTGGTCTTTGACGACCGCCAGCCCTTGCCGATCGCCTCCCCGAGGCGTTCCAGCTCGTGCCAGGCCGAAGCATCGGCAACACCCCGCTCTGGGACGGCCAGTCCCTCCACAGGGCCGAGGGTGGCCACAGGACGTCCCCGGTAGGTGATCCGCCTCCACATGGGACAGCCCTACACCAACGGGTCCAGGCCCAGTTCCCGCCACATCCACGCGGCGTCGTAGCCGAATCCGCGCTCCAGGCGGTGGCGCGCTTCCCGGTTCTCGATGCCCCGCAGCAGGGCGGCAACCCGCTTCCGGCCGCCCGGCGTTGCCACCGCCTGCCGGGGCGTGAGCCCGCTCAGGAAGGGAACAGGCTGGTCGATCCAGCGCCGATAGTGGTCGTCCAGGTAGGCCTGATAGGCCGCCGCTTCGACGTCCGGCGGAATGGCACTCGGCTCCTCTTGCGGGCCGGCGAGAGCCGCCGCCACCCAGGGGTCCTGGATGGCATCTACGCGATGGATCAGGTGGGAGCCGGCATGCCGTTCCAGGAGGGCCTTCCCCCGCACCAACCGCTCCTTCGACATGCACCACAGCTCCAGCTCGCGCTCGCCCACCTCCACCTTGCCCAGGGAACGGGGACCGCGCGGGTCGCCCGTCTCGAGCCAGGCGTAGCTGCCGGGATCCATCTCCTCCAGTTCGGGTACCTGGCGCAGCGCCGCCAGCACGGCCGGCCGATCCTCGATCTGGTAGTAGGCACGGCAGACGTGCACGGGATCGCCCTCGGCGGTAATGAGCTGCGGCGGCGGCAGAGCCAGCACCTCCTGCACGTAATGGTTGAAGAACTCGGCGGAATCCTTGAGGAACGCCTCTGGAGAGGCGCCCGGATGGTCCTTCCGGTACCGGGTGTAGCGGTATCGCAGCCGACGGAGCAACGGCTCGCGATCCTGTACGCGAAACGGGATCACGCTCGCATTGATGATCTTCTCGCCGCCGCTGTCGATCAGGCGCGTCGCCACGATGTCCCAACGGACCAGGGAGCGCGTCGCTAGGCGCTCGCGGACCGGGACGGTGCCGCCGCGGAACAGGTCGCGCATCGTGAATCCCTGCTCGGGTCGGACGTCTTCGATCTCGTACAGGGAGATGCAGGACCTGCTCAGCTGCTGCAGGTAGGACCGCTCGAAGGCGTCCAGCGTCGCGCGCTGCTGCTCGACGAAGTGGTCGACGATCGTCTGCCCGTCGGCCAGGCGAAAATCACAGAGGAGCCAATCCAGGAACATCGTCGCCGCCCACTCGGGGGACATGCCGGCCAGGGCGTCGTCCAGTGTTTCAGCAGCCAACCCCGGTCCCCAGAAGCGCTCGGCCGCGCGCCTGATGTCGGTGCCGAAACGGGCCCGGCGCGAGAATTTCAGGAGAGCTCGGATTAGCCGGTCGCGTCCCCGTTGCTCCATCCACACCCCCTTGGACCAGAAATCGATGTGGTGGGTTCCGCCGCGCGGGATGCTTCCCCTCCGGCCTGGCCCACCGTCGAACGCGCTGGAGGACGTGAGGGGACGCGGCACGAACGCACTGGCAGCCTCCCCAGGGGGTCTCCGATATGACCGAATTGCTGAACCCGGAGCAGATCACGGCAATCGTCATCACGAACCTCGCCTTCAACCTCATCTGGGGCGTGCTGGCCGACGTGCTGGGGCCGGCATGGTAGCGATGGCGAGCAGCGGCACGCTCAGCGGTGAGCGGTTGATGCGCGACGTGCGCATGATCGCGCAGTGGGAGCGGCTATCGGGCTCCCCGGAGGAACGGCAGGCGTTCGCGTACATCGAGCGGGAGCTGCGCGCGGCGAAGGTGCGCACGCGGATGCTGGAACACCCCGCGCTGATCAGCCTGCCCCGGCGGGCGTCGTTCCGGCTCGTGCCCTCCGGCGAAGACCTCCCCTGCATCACCCACAGCTTTGCGGTCGCAGCGCGGGATCTCGAGGCCCCCCTCGTCTACGTGAGGGACGGGGCGGACCCGGCGAAGATCGACCTGGCCGGGCGGATCGCCGTGACGGACGGGCTCGCCATGCCCGGCCGAGTCGCGCAGCTTCAGCACGCGCACGCCGCGGGCGCGGTCTTCCTGAACCGCGACCCGCTTGTTCACGAGATGATCGTGTCGACCGTCTGGGGCAGCCCCACGCCCGACCGCACGGCGCAGCTGCCTACCATCCCGGTCGTCTCGATGGCCGGCCCGCCCGCGCGGCGCCTCCGCGAGGTGCTGGATCACGGCGGCTCGGTGGGCCGCATCTCGACCGAGGTCGAGACGTCCTGGCGGACCCTCCCACTTCTCGTCGCGGATCTCCCGGGCGAGCGCGAGGACACCTACGTCCTGCTCGCGGGACACGTCGACTCCTGGTACGTCGGCGCGATGGACAACGGCGGGGCCAACGCCGCGATGATGGAGATCGCGCGCCTGCTGGTCCGCTCGAAGCGGTACCGGGGGCTGCGCCTGGCCTTCTGGTCCGGGCACTCCCACGGGCGCTACGCCGGCTCGACCTGGTACGCGGACACCCACTGGGATGACCTCGATCGCTACTGCGCGGCGCACCTGTACATCGACTCGATCGGCGGGCGCGGCGCGACCCTGCTGACCTCGGGTTACTGCATGCCCGAGACGAAGGCGGTCGGCGAAGCGGCGATCAAGCGGATCGCCGGACAGAAATACGAGGGCACGCGCGTAGGGCGGTCGGGGGACCAGTCGTTCCTCGGGATCGGGATCCCGTCCTTGTTCATGACGCTCTCCGAGCACCCGAAGGACGGCCCCGACGCGAGCCGCGACTTCGCGATCACCGGCACGGACACGGGCGGGCTCGGCTGGTGGTGGCACACACCCGAGGACACGCCGGACAAGCTCGACCCGGTGATCCTCTCGCGCGACACAGGGATCTACTTCGAAGCCATCCGGACGCTATGCACCGAACCGGTGCTGCCGCTGGACTACACGGCCACCACCGCGGCGCTCATCGTCCAACTGCGCGATCTGGAGACGCGCCTGGGAGATCGCTTTGACCTTTCATCCTGTCTCGAGGAGGCGCGCGGGCTCGAACGCGCGACGAAGGCGATCCGCGCGAAGGTGCGCAAGATCGGGGTCGGCCGGTGGCGGCACGTCGAGCAGGTCAACACGGCGCTGATGCGTCTCAGCCGCACGCTGATCCCCGTGCTCTACACGCGCGCGGGGCGGTTCGACCAGGATCCGGCCACCTCCATCCCCCTCCTCCCGCCGCTCGCAGAGGCGGAGCGCTTGGCGGGCGCCGCGGCGGGGGCGTCTGAGGCTCACTCCGCGACGGTCGCGCTCACACGGGGCCGCAACCGTCTGGTGCAGGCGTTGCGGAAGGCCCGCGAGATCGCCGAGGAAGCGGCGGAATAAGAGGATGCACTTCACGATCGTCGGCGCGGGCGCCATCGGCGGGACAGCGGGAGCATATCTGGCCCGGGCGGGGCACGACGTGCTCTTCGTCGACCAGGATGCGGCCCACGTGGATGCGATTGCGACACGCGGACTTACGATCGAGGGACGCGAGAGGTTCACGGTGCGAGCCCCTGCTGTGACGCCGCAGGGGCTCGCGACAACGGTGGGGGGTCGCATCCCGGAAGTCGTCCTGCTGGCCGTGAAGGCTATGCATACGCAGGCGGCCCTCGCAGCGGTAGTACCGCTGCTCGGGCGACATTACGTCGCCTCCCTGCAGAACGGCCTCAACGAGCACGTCATCGCCTCGATGGTCGGGGCGCCGCGGACGATCGGCGCCTTCGTGAACTTCGGGGCAGACTACCTCGAGCCGGGGCGGGTCATGTTCGGCGGCACCGGCGCGCTCTACCTGGGCGAGCTGGACGGCCGGATGACCCCTCGGCTGCGGCGGCTCGCGGACATCTTCCGTGACGCGGTCCTGCCCACCACGACGACCACGGCCAACATCTGGGGCTACCTCTGGGGAAAACTCGGCTACGGCTCGATGCTCTTCGCCACGGCGCTCGTCGACGAATCCATCGCCGACGTCCTCGCCCATCGGCCGAGCCGTCCCGCACTCGCGAACCTCGCCGCGGAGGCGGTGCGGGTGGCGCAGGCGCAGGACATCCGCTGCGAAGGGTTCGACGGCTACGAGCCGGAACGGTTCGCCT
>MENB01000054.1:1298-3536 GCA_001768125.1 Armatimonadetes bacterium RBG_19FT_COMBO_69_19 | reverse complement strand
GGATCGGGGCCAGCCTCGACCGGCTCGTTGAGTTCAACCGTCGCTCGCTCAAAGCCAAGAGCGGCGTCTGGCGCGACCTGGCGGTGAGGAAACGAAAAACGGAAGTGGATCAGATCGTGGGTGCAGTCGTCGACACGGGGACCCAGCATGGTGTCCGTGTCCCGCTGAATCAGCGCCTGCGGGTGCTGATTCACGAACTTGAGGAAGGGCGGCGGAGAATGAGCTGGGACAATCTCGCAGACCTGGCCGCGCTGAACGCGCGCGAGTATCCGGACGACGCGGTGGCGGGCCGATGAGCAAAGCCTCGTTCGTGACGCTGAAACCCGGCCGCGGCGAGCGCGCGCACGGAATGGTGCGCATCCCGGGGATCGAGCCCGCGTGGGAAATCCCGGCTTACGTGCTCCGGGGAAAGGAAACCGGCCCCACGCTGGCCATCACGGCGGGGATCCACTGCGCAGAGTATCCGGGGATCGCGGCGGCGCTGCGCGTGGCGCAGGAGACGGATCCGGCTGAGCTGCGCGGGACGCTCATCATCCTGCCGCTCGT
Organism: Armatimonadetes bacterium RBG_19FT_COMBO_69_19; assembly: GCA_001768125.1. Taxonomy (GTDB): domain Bacteria; phylum Sysuimicrobiota; class Sysuimicrobiia; order Sysuimicrobiales; family Kaftiobacteriaceae; genus Kaftiobacterium. The sequence goes on along the minus strand of MENB01000054.1, from coordinate 2,990 downwards.
GAACACGCCGGGGTTCTTCGAGCGCAGCATGTACACCAATCCGCGCGATCACAAGAACATCAACCGGACCTTCCCGGGCAAAGCGGATGGCTCGCCGTCGGAGCGCGTCACGCACTTCCTCACGACCGAGCTGATCAAGAATGCCGACGCCTACATCGATCTCCACGGGGGCGACATGATCGAGGCGCTGATCCCGTTCACGATCTACCAGCGCACAGGAAAAGCCGCGGTGGACAAACAGTCGGAGGAGCTGGCCCTGACCTTCGATCTCGACTTCGTCCTCGCCGCGGAACCGGACGCCGTCCCAGGAGCGTCGTACACGGCGGCGGCGAAGCTCGGCATCCCCGCCGTCATCACGGAAGTGGGGCAGCAGGGCGTCTTCGAATCGGCCTCGGTGGAACGACACGTGCGCGGCATCCGCAACGCGCTCATCCGGCTCAAGATGGTCGAGGGACAGGAGGTCCTCTACGCCAACCCGAAGCGACTCGAGCGCTTCGAGTGGCTCCACGCGAAGGCGCAGGGCCTATACTACCCCGCGGTGAGCGTGGGCCAGAACGTCGAGAAGGGGCAGGCCATCGGGGACGTCCGCGACCTCTTCGGCGAGGTCCAGCAGGAGCTCAAGGCTCCCATCTCCGGTCCCGTGCTCTTCATCGTGACGGCCCTGGCTGTCCGAAAGGGCGATCCGCTGATTGGGATCGGCGCCGCGCCGGCCAATCCGGCCGGGTGAACCGCATCACTTCCCTGAGGTAAAGCGCGTCATCGAAGGCTCTCCCCCCTCCCTCTACAGTGAGGGCAAGGGGGGAGAGCCCATGGATGACAGGAACGCACTGACAATCGTACCCGCTCTTGGCGAGGCGGCCTTCAAGGCCGCACTCCGGGCCATCGCCATGCTGTTGATCACTCTCGCGGTGCTGGCCGTTCTGGCGGGCGCGGCCTACATCTCATCGGCGATCGAGGCAGCTCAGCCGGAGCTCGCTCAACCGGTCCAGGGGAATCAACCCGATTACTCGCAGCCGGAAGAACCCACCCAGGACATCCTGCTGTTGCCGGCCCGTGAGCCAGGGACAGGGATGTAGCTACGCCGGTTCGGGGGCAGTCCCGACCACCCGGCCATCGTCGAGGATCGTTCGCCCGTTGACGATGACGGTGCGCACGGCATCGGATGTGACATGGAAAACCAACTCCGACAGCACGGTCTCTTCGGAGACTCCCGTCGGCGGAGTCAGCGACACCAGCACAACGTCAGCACGCTTCCCCGGACGGAGCGAGCCGAGCTCCGCTTCTAATCCGAGCGCGCGAGCGCCGCCGATCGTCGCCATCGCAAAGGCCTGCCCGGCGGTGATGGCGGCCGGGTCCCCACGCACGGTGCGGTGAATCAGTGCGCAGAAGCGCATCTCTTCCAGCATGTCCAGGTTGTTGTTGCTCACCATGCTGTCCGTCCCCAGCCCCACCGACATCCCGCGGGCGAGGTACTCGGGCACTGGGGCGGCTCCATTGCCGAGCTTGGCGTTGCTCTTCGGGCAGTGCATGACATGCGCCCCGTGCGACGCTACGAGCCGCATGTCGTCTTCGGTAAACAACACGCAGTGCGCCAGCAGGGACTGTTCGTCGAGCGCATCCAGGCTCGCCAGATACGCGGCCGGCGTCTTTCCGTGCCAGCGGTGAATGAGATCGACCTCCTCGCGACACTCC
>MENB01000054.1:0-1234 GCA_001768125.1 Armatimonadetes bacterium RBG_19FT_COMBO_69_19 | reverse complement strand
CGCGGAGAGGCTGGGAACATAGAGCAGATCACTGCCGGCAAACTCGTCCGCGACCTCTTCGGTCTCCCGCAGGCAGACGTCGAACGTATCCTCGGCCGGTTCGCCGAACCACAGCGACCGGGCAGCAGCCGCGCCGATCAGTCGGACGCCGACGGCGCGGGCGGCCTTCGCGGCGGGGCGTGGCGAGGCCGCATGACTGTCCACCAGACACGTCGTCCCGGAGCGGACGGCCGCGCGGCATCCTTCCAGCGCCGACTGGAAGGTGTCTTCGAAGGTCGCCCGGCTCCATCGCTTGCGGGTCTCCCGCAGAAAATCGAAGAGCCGAACGTTATCCGCAATCCCACGGTACCGCGACAGGGAGACGTGCGTGTGGGCGTTGATGAGTCCGGGGAGCGCGACCAACCCTGCGCCGTTCCGGATCTCAAGCCCCCCTCGGGAGCCCGGGACGGGGCCGTCGCCAGCACCGATGCCGGCGATCCGGTCGCCCCGCAGGTGAATGAAACCCTGGGGAATGAACGAGCCCTCCCCCGGCAGGATCGTTACGCCCTGGATCAGCGTCTCCATCGACTCGTCCTCTCGAGCCCTACCCCGCCCGGTGGGTCAGGCGGGGGTTGAGGGCGTCATTGAGCCCATCCCCGACCAGATTGACGCTCAGCACGGTCAGAAAGATGGCCAGCCCGGGAAAGGTGGGCATCCACCAGGCGATCCGGAGAAACTCGCGCGAATTCCGCAGCATCAATCCCCAAGAGAACAGATTGGGATCGCCTAGGCCCAGGAACGACAGGCCGGCTTCCACGAGAATCGCGCTCGCCACCCCGAGCGACGTCATGACGACGGCGGGTGGGGCCGCGTTCGGCAGGATCTGGCGGAAGACAATGCGGGCGGTGCCGGCGCCGACCGCGTGCGCGGCCATGACGAACTCGCGCTGCTTCAGCGAAAGGAATTCGGCCCGGATCAACCTCGCCGTGCTGGGCCAGCCCAGCAGGCCGATCGTCAGGATGACGTTCCAGATGCTCGGCCCCGATACCGCGACGAGGATGAGAGCGAGCAGGAAGCTCGGGATGACGAGAAAGAACTCGGTGCCGCGCATCAAGACGTTGTCGACGCCCCCTCCATAGTAGCCCGCGATCGACCCGATGGCGGTGCCGATCAGGGCCGACGTCGTGGCTGCAAGCACGCCGACGGTCAAGGAGACTCGCGCCCCGAAGAGCACGCCGGTCCAGATGTCACGTCC
>MENB01000053.1:1236-5515 GCA_001768125.1 Armatimonadetes bacterium RBG_19FT_COMBO_69_19 | reverse complement strand
ACGCTCTGGAAGAACGCGGCGAGCACCCCCTGCCAGCCCGGCAGCCGCCCCAGCGTGTCGGGGTTGCGGAACTCGAGCAGGTAGACGAGCGCGGTGCCGGCGACGATCAGGATCGCCGTCGTGGCCAGCACGACCTTCGCGTGGAGGGTGAACCGCCTGGGCCGGCCGAGGTCTACGAGGACGGTAAAGCCCAGCCCCCCGAGGATGATGAGCAGCGCGATGGTGAGGTTCACGGACACATCGCCGGCGTAGCCCGTAAGGCTGCGGAACCCGCCCATCAGGTCGAAGCCCGCGTTGTTGAACGCGGAGATGCTGTGGAAGATCCCCAAATATGCGGCGCGGGCGAGCCCGAAATCCGGCCGCCAGCGCAGCATCAGCAGAATCGCCCCGATCGCTTCGATGGCCAGCGTGATGAGCACCACCCTCCGGGTAAAGCGCACGATGCCGCCCAGCGTGTACAGGTTGTGCGCTTCCTGCAGGACGAGGCGCTCGCGCAGGCCGATCCGCCGTCCGATGGCCAGCGCCATCAGCGTCGCGACGGTCATGTAGCCGAGGCCGCCGAACTGGATGAGGAGCATGATGACGAGCTGGCCGAAGGTCGACCAGTGCGTGGCCGTGTCGACGACAACCAGCCCGGTCACGCAGGTCGCCGAGGTGGCGGTGAACAGGGCCGTCAGGAACGGTGTCGGCTGCCCGTCCGCGGACGCCGCGGGCATCGACAGCACGAGCCCCCCGGCCAGGATGATCGCCGCGAAGCCGGCGATGATCGTTTGCGCGGGATTGAGCTCAAACCGGGCGAGAGGGGACCGCTTTTCCAGGACGAGCGCCCTGGCCATCCCCGGTTAGGACTTCAGCCCTTCCTTCGCCTTGGCCACGAGGGCGTGGAACGCCTGGCCGTCGCGCGCGGCGATGTCCGCCAGCACCTTCCGGTTCACGGTGACCCCGGCCTTGCGCAGCCCGTTGATCAGGCGGCTGTAGGACAGCCCGTTGGTGCGCGCCGCCGCGTTGATGCGCGCGATCCACAGGCGCCGGTAGTCCCGCTTGCGCACGCGCCGGTCGCGATAGGCCTGCGCCAGCGCGCGGACCACGTATTGGTTGGCGAGCTTGTACCAGCGGCTCTTCGCGCCGTAGTACCCCTTCGCCAGCTTCAGGATCTTCTTGTGGCGGCGGCGAGTGGCCATCCCCCGCTTGACCCGTGCCATGGTCCGTCCCTCCTACCGGTTCGGCAGCAGCGCTTCGACCTTGCGGCGGTCCCGGGCGGACACGTCCGTCCGGCTCCGCAGTGACCGCAGCCGCCGCGGCGACTTGGTGACCTTCAGGTGCCCCGCCATCTGCCGCCCCCGGCGCAGCTTCCCGCCGCCTGTCACTGTGATCCGTTTTGCGGTTCCTTGATGTGTCTTGGCCTTGCCCATCGTGCCCTCCCGAGCCTACTTCTTCGGTGTCAGGATCATGATCATGTTGCGGCCCTCGAACAGCGGCGGCCGCTCCACCGCCGCCACGTCGGCCACCATCTCGGTCACCCGCTGCAGGAGCAGGTGCCCCCGCTGCGGGTAGGCCATCTCGCGCCCCCGGAACCACACCGAGACCCGCACCTTGTTCCCTTCCTTGAGGAACTCATGGACGTGCTTGACCTTCGTCTGGAAGTCGTGCTCGCCGATCTTCGGCGAGAAGCGCATCCCCTTGAGGTCCCCACCCTTGTGGTGCGAGCCGCGGCTCTTCTTGCTCAGCTCGTACTTGTACTTCCCGAAGTCCATGATCCGGCACACGGGCGGCTGCGACGTGGGCGCGACCTCGACCAGGTCGAGGGCGGCCTCCTGCGCCTTCTGGAGCGCGTCGCGGACCGTCATCACGCCCAACTGCTCGCCCTCAGGGCCGATCACGCGGATCTCACGAGCCCGGATCCGCTCGTTCACTCGTGGTTCGGGTGCGATAGACTTTGCCTCCTCTCAAAGATGGAAAAGCCGGGGATGGCGGATGCCATCCCCGGCAGGAGTGCTCACTGTCCGTCGGCGTCGACCGGCGCGGGCAACCTACCCCGGCCGGTGAGAAGCAGATGGCTTCTGCTTGGGCCCTTCACAACAGCCCGAAGTATAGCATAGACGCCCCGGTATTGACACCCCGGGACGCGTGTGCGTACGCTGGAAGCCCATGCCGCTCCCCGCCTCCCCTCACTTCATGCTCCGGAAGCTTGCCGAGGGCGTCCACGTGGCCTTCGCCACCGAGACCGCGGCGGCGACCTGCAACGCCGGCATCGTTGATCTGGGCGATCGCACCCTCGTCTTCGACACCTTCCTGACGCCCAAGGCGGGATCGGATCTACGGCGCGCCGCGGAAACCCTCACCGGGCATCCCGTCGCCTACGTCGTGAACAGCCACTATCACAACGACCACATCCGCGGGACGCAGGAATTTCCCGATGCCGTCGTCATCTCCACCGACCGCACTCGGAACCTCATCGCGACCAAGGAAGTCGAGGAGATCCGCTCCGACGCCGCCGTCGCCCCGCAGCGCCTCCTGGAGTGGCAGGAGCAACTGCGCGCGGCCGTGGATCCCGAGGAACAGCGGCAGCTGCGGTACTGGGTCGAGTATGCACGGGTCATCGTCGAGTCACTACCGAGCCTCCGCCTCGTCCTCCCCCAGTTGACCTTTGAGCGGCGGCTGGTCATCCGTGGACCCGCGCGCCGGGTGGAGCTGGTCACGCTGGCCGGCCACACGCCGGACGACGTTATCATGCTGCTGCCGCAGGACGGGATCGCCTTCCTGGCGGACCTGCTGTTCGTCGGATTCCACCCCTATCTCATCGACGGAAATCCCGACGACTGGCTGCAGAGCCTGAACACGATCGAGCGCCAGGACGTGGCGACGTTGGTCCCCGGGCACGGGCCGCTGGGCACCATGGATGACGTCCGGCGGCTGCGGGATTACATCGCCGCGGTCGACGAGCTGGCTCAGGACCTGGCGCGCCGCGGGGCGGTCCCGGACGCGAGCCTGCCGGTCCCCGAGGCGTTCCGGTCGTGGGGGTTCGGGAAGTTCTTTCCGGCGAACGTGAAGTTCGTGTGGGAGCGGCTGACCGCCGGGGGCCACTAGCCGGCCTGCTCTTCGCCGACGTCTTCCCGCAGGATCTCGAGGGTGGCCTGCAGCGTCTTGATGCGGAGCTTGCGATCGCTGATCAAGCTTTCCTTGTCGTCGGAGGCCTGGAAGCGCTCCAGGATGGCGAGGTCGTCGAGATCCTCGTCCATCGGTTCCGTATCCCCCTGCATCAGCGCCAGGTCGCGCTGGTAGCGGTCGATGGTGCGGCGGATGTGCCCGACCGTCCGGAACGGGCGGGCCGCGACCTTCCAGGGCAGCCCCTCGCGCAGCGGCGTCTCCTTCAGGCGGGTCATGCGCACGATCGTGCCCATCGGGCTGCTCTGACATTCGACGGTGTCCATGAGGCTGCGGATGAGGTGCATCCCCCGCCCCACGTCCCGCTCAGGCTCGTAGGGGTGGTCCAGGATTGCGGTGTCGAAGCCCTCCCCGTCGTCCTCCACCTCGATCGTGAGGGCGTTGGGCTCCAGGGCGAACCGCAGCGTCACCCACGTGGTATTGGCGTGCTGGATGACGTTCGCATAGGCCTCCGACATGGCCACGGCCAGGTCGTTGGTCTGGGTCTCTGAGAAGCCGCCGTGGAGGGCCAGCGAGCGCAGAATCCCGCGGGCCAGGCCAACATTCGAGGGCTGGGCCGGCAAAAGCACCTCGGTGAACCCTGTGGTCTCGTGATTCCACGATCCCATCGGGGCGTAATCTTCACCCTGGACCGCCGAAACCCTCCGGGACCCCTGCCTGGCTAGGCCACCGCCCGGGCGGCGGCAGCCACGGCCCGCTCCACCATGGCGAACGTGATGTGCCGGTGGGTCACCATGCGGACGGTCGCCGGATCGATGGGCAGGGCGAGCACCCCCTCCCGCTTCAGCCGGGTCGAGAATTCCGCCGCGGTGAGCGGGGGTTTGACCTCGACCAGGACCATGTTCGTGCGCACCCGCTCCAGGTTCACCGACAGGCCGGAGACCTCGGCGAGCCCCTGGGCCAGCCGGCGGGCGTTGGCGTGATCCTCGGCCAGCCGGTCGACCATCGTTTTGAGGGCGACGATGCCGGCGGCGGCGATGACCCCCGCCTGGCGCATGCCGCCCCCCACCATCTTCCGGAAGCGGCGGGCCTGCTCCACCACCTCGCGGCGGCCGGCGACCAGCGAGCCGACCGGGGCCGACAGCGCCTTGGAGACGCAGAACATGACAGTGTC
>MENB01000053.1:0-1195 GCA_001768125.1 Armatimonadetes bacterium RBG_19FT_COMBO_69_19 | reverse complement strand
CGGCGGCGTTGAAGATGCGGGCCCCGTCGAGGTGCACCGCCAGCCCCAACTGCTTCGCCAGCAGGCTGGTGGCATCCATCTCCTGGGGACTGAACGGCATCCCGCCGGCCCGGTTGTGGGTGTTCTCCAGGGCCAGCAGGCGCGCCGGCGGCACGTGGATGTTCGGACCCCGGACGGCCGCCCGCAGCTGATCGGGAGTGATGTAGCCGTTGATCCCCTGGACCGGATTGGGCACGACGCCGGCGACGGCTGAGATCGAGCCCGCCTCGAACCGGAAGGTGTGGCATTCCGCCTCGAGGATGACCGCGTCGCCCTTCTGCGTCTGCGCCAGGACGGCGATGAGGTTGCCCATCGTCCCGCTCGGCACGAAGACCGCGGCCTCCTTCCCGACCTTCTCGGCCGCGAGCGCCTCGAGCTCGTTGACGGTGGGATCCTCGCCGAAGACGTCGTCGCCCACCGGGGCGCGGGCCATCGCCGCCCGCATCTCTTCCGTCGGCTGGGTCACCGTGTCACTGCGTAGATCGATGAGCTCCGCCATGCCCCTCGCCTCCACCGATTGATCCCAAAGAGAGAGACGGGGTCCGGGCCGATCGCGCCGGATCCCGTCTCCAGTAGTTCGTCGGGCTATCCCTCCCGCGTGCGGGCGGCCTCGTACAGCGCGATGCCCTTGTTGGCGATCGCCGAGGCCACGATGCCCATCACCAGGAGCAGCGCCGCCTTGAACGTGACCGTGATCGGCAGGTTGAACATCTTCTGGAAGATCGTGCCGTCGGACGCCGCGACCAGGTCGAGGTAGGCCAGGACGAAGACGGCGATGAGCATGAGGACCCCGAGCAGGAAGACGCCGATCCCCAGACTGCGGCCCGTGGTGTCGTGTCGGATCGTGCCGGCGTGCATGGTCTGTGCCACTCTTTTTCCCCCTTATTCGACCCGCGCGTGACGCAGGGCGGTCGCGCACACGCAGGTGCGCTCCCGTGGAACGAGCGGGATGATCCGCATGATCAGCTCCCGCAGCCGGGCGGTGTTCTCGCGGAACCGAACGAGCACTTCCTGAGCGGTCACCGGCTCGATGCCCGATTCCCCTTCGACCCCGACGTCATAGTCGGTGATCAGCGAGATGTTCACGTAGCACATCTCGAGCTCCCGGGCCAGCGCCGCCTCGGGATACTGGGTCATGTTGATGACCTCCCACCCC
>MENB01000052.1:6238-6485 GCA_001768125.1 Armatimonadetes bacterium RBG_19FT_COMBO_69_19 | reverse complement strand
ACCCTATGATGGAAGAAACCCCAAGGGGGTGTTGATGACGCATGGGCGTCCTGGGCTTCGCCGTGGTAACCATCCTGTCGATCGCCTTCGCCGCCGCCCTCTTCTTTCGGCCCGACAGCCTGAGCACGGTGTGGGCGAGCGTCCGAGGACTCCCGCTGGTGGTCGAAATTGTGGTGTGGGTGCTCTTCCTCCCATGGATGCTGAGCCTATGGGCCTGGCGAACGTCGTGGCCGCTGTGGCTGCGGCT
>MENB01000052.1:3015-6145 GCA_001768125.1 Armatimonadetes bacterium RBG_19FT_COMBO_69_19 | reverse complement strand
TGCCCAGGGGCGCCCCCGGTGGGACGTGCCGTTTGGATTTGCCGCCTTCGTTTCAGTGCCGGAATCCCTTGCCCGCCCACCGCTCGAGGCCGCGCACCCCCACCGATCCGAGCAGCGTCATGATGAGGTACAGGAGCGCGACCACGTTATAGGTCTCGAAGGAGCGGAAGGTCCTGGCGTTGAGCAGGCTCCCCGAGTAGGTCAGCTCCTGGACGGAAATGACCGAGGCGAGCGAGCTGTCCTTCAGCATCGCCACGAAGTCGTTCCCGAGCGGCGGCAGGATGATCCGGATGGCCTGCGGCAGGATGACATGCCGCATCGCCAGCCAGGGGGTCATGCCGAGTGACCGGGCGGCCTCGGTCTGGCCGCGGGGGATGGACTGGATGCCGGCACGGTAGATCTCCGCGAGATACGCGCCGTAGCCGATGCCGAGGCCCATCGTCGCCCGCACCATATCGTTGCGCATCCAGCGTTGACCCGTGAGATCGGCGATGATGGGGGTCACGACGAAGGCGATGTAAATGAGCTGGACGAGCAGGGGCACGCCGCGCACGACCTCGACGTACAGGCGCGCGATCGTGTAGGGGATCGGATTCCGCGACAACTGGCCGAGCGCCGCGAAGAGGCCCAGGACCATGGCCAGGCCATACGCGGTGAACGCCAGCTTGAGCGTCACCACGATCGCGGGCGCGAGGAAATTGTAGGTCTGCCGGTAGATCGGCGACCGCAGGATGCCGAACAGCGCAAAGATGCCGCCGGCGAGCAGCAGCAGCACCCACCAGGGCGCGCGCTCCAGCGTGCCGAGGGAGAGCAGCCGCCCCTGCCCCGGAACCTCGGAGCTCAGCTCCGGCTGCGGCGGTCGCGTCGGCGGGCCCATAAATGGGATAGCAAGACGGGGGAGCCGTCCGCTCCCCCGCCCGTTCTCCTCAGCCTGCGCACGTCGCGTGCGTCAGGACGGCTTGAAGTCCACGAACCACTTCTGGTACAGGCGGTCCATGGTGCCGTTCTCCTTCAGCGCCTTGAGGGCCGCGTTGAAGGCGGACTGCAGCTCCGAGTCGCCGTCGCGGACGACGATCCCCAGGCCCTCGCTCGTGAACTTCTCGCCGGCGACCTTCAGCTTGTCGGGGTTCGTGCCCATGTAGCCGGACGCCGCGGTGTTGTCGATGATGACCGCGTCCACGTCCCTGTTCAGCAGAGCCTTGACGGCCAGGTCGAAGGTGGGGAAGCGTTTGATGTCCTTGATCTTCCCCTCCTTCTGCAGCTGGGTCGCGGTCTCATCATTGGTCGTGCCGCGCTGGATGGCGACGCCCTTGTCGGCCATGTCGTCCAGGCTGTTGATCCGGCTCTCGTCGGCCCGGACCAGCAGGACCTGCCCGACCTCGATGTACGGATCGCTGAAGTCCATCGTCTTGTCCCGCTCGGCGGTAATCGTCACGCCGGAGATGACGGCGTCGTAGTCGCCCTTCTGGAGGGCGGGGAAGATGCCGTCCCACGCCGTGCTCTTGATCTCCGGCTTGCAGTTCGCCAGGGTGCAGATCTCCGTGATGAGGTCGACGTCGTACCCGACGATGTTCTTGTTCTCGTCCAGCATCTCAAACGGTGGATACGTGGCGTCGGTGGCCACGCGGACCGCGCGCCCCCCGAGGTCCGGGACCTGCCCGGCCTGCTGCTGCGGAGCCTGCTGCTGCGCCTGCTGGCGCTGACAGCCCACCGCTATGAGCGCGACCACCACCAGGATGGCCGCCACGAACCCGGCTCGTTTCATCGTTGCTCTCCCCCTCCTCGCCCTTCCACTGTCCGTGCCTGCGCGGGATGCATCGTACTTCTGCGGCACGCTGCGTAGTCCTCTTGCCGCGACATCCAGGAGACCCCTTCCGCACGACGAACAAGGGAGAAGATTCCTGCACTGGGGGCGCATCGTGGGCATCGGACGTCACATCCTCGCTCGGCTGGCCCTCACCGTGCCGATGCTGCTCATCCTCCTGACCATCGTTTTCCTCATCCTGCGGGTGATCCCCGGCGATCCGTGCCTGGCCATGCTGGGGGGCCGCAACGTCGGGCCGGAACAGATCCAGAACTGCCGGGTGCAGCTGGGGGTGGATCGTCCGATCGCCGTGCAGTACATGCGCTACCTGGGCGGGATCGTTCGTGGCGACTTCGGGGAATCTATCCGCACCAGCCTGCCGATCACGACCGAACTGCTGGAGCGATTCCCGGCGACGTTTGAGTTGGCCATGGCCGGGATGGTGGTCGCCATCGTGCTCGGCATGGGCACCGGCATCTACGCCGCCACTCACAGCGACCGCGCCGCCGACCACGCCATCCGGCTGTTCAACATCGCGTCCTTTGCCATGCCGGTCTTCTGGATTGGCCTAATGCTGCTCATCATTTTCGCCGTGGATCTACGCTGGTTGCCGGTGGGCGGCCGGATCGATCCGGTGATGGGAGCCTTCTTCGAGCCGGTCACGCGTCTGTATCTGATCGACACCTTGATCCGGGGCAACGTCGAGGCGTTCGTGGACGTACTCCGCCACCTGATCCTGCCGTCGCTGACCCTGGGGCTCGTCGTCTCCGGATTCATCGGACGGATGAGCCGGACGAGCATGCTCGAGGTGCTGGGTCGCGAGTATGTCACGGCCGCCCGGGCCAAGGGCCTGCGCGAGGGTGTCGTCGTGGGCAAGCACGCCCTCCGCAACGCCCTCATCCCAATCGTCACCGTCATCGGGTTACAGTTCGCCCTGCTCATGGGCGGTGCGATTCTCACCGAGACGGTGTTCTCCTGGCCGGGCGTCGCGCGGTATCTGCTGGAGAGCATCGAAAACCGCGACTTTCCGGCGATTCAGGGCACCGTCGTATTCATCGCGCTCTTCATCTCCGCGGTGAACCTCGTCGTCGACGTGCTCTACGCGCGTCTGGACCCTCGTGTTCGGTACTAAGTCCCGGCGGGGACGCGTGGCCGGCAGGCTGTTCGGGCCGCGCTTCCTGCTCTTCACCGGGCTGACACTGGTGGCGATCTTCGTCCTGGCCACCGTCCTGGCGCCGGTCATCGCTCCGCACGACCCTACCGCGGTCACGCCGGGGGGACGCCTGCAGCCGCCCGGCGCCAGGAACCTCATGGGAACCGATCAAC
>MENB01000052.1:600-2972 GCA_001768125.1 Armatimonadetes bacterium RBG_19FT_COMBO_69_19 | reverse complement strand
TATCGTGCGCGATCTCCCTGTCCCTGGGCACCGTCCTCGGCTGGCTGTCGGGGTTCCTGGGCGGACGCATCGACCGTGTCCTCTCCTTGATCATGGACGCCATCTACTCGTTCCCCGCGCTGGTGCTGGCCATCGCCATCGTGGCCATGCTGGGTCCGGGGCTGGTCAACATGATCGCCGCGATCGCGTTCGTGTACATCCCGGCCTACTTCCGCGTGGCCCGCGCGCAGACGCTGGTGGTCCGGGCGCTGGAGTACGTGGAGTCGGCGCGCGCCTCGGGAGCCTCGACGCTGCGCGTGCTGATGCGCCACGTGGCGCCGAACACGTTGAGCGTCGTCATGACCGTACCGTCCTTCAACATCGCCGACGCGATCGTGACCGAGGCTGCACTGGCATTCCTGGGGTTCGGCCTGCCACCCCCCACCCCGGACTGGGGGTTCGACATCCAGAACGGCCAGCGGTTCCTGCAATCCGGGTTCTGGTGGCTGATTACCTTCCCGGGGGTGGTCATCGTGCTGCCATTCCTGGGGTTCGGCCTGCCACCCCCCACCCCGGACTGGGGGTTCGACATCCAGAACGGCCAGCGGTTCCTGCAATCCGGGTTCTGGTGGCTGATTACCTTCCCGGGGGTGGTCATCGTGCTGCTGTCCCTGGGGTTCGGACTGATCGGCGAGGGGGTAAACGACCTCCTCAATCCAAGGAGGCGCCGGCTGGGGGGATAGCGAACACGCTTCCATACCCCTGCTCAAGATTCTCACGGAGGTGAGGCTAGTGAAGCGATTCGCGGTTGTCGCGCTGGCAGTCGCTATGCTGGCGCTCTTCACGCCGACGATGCTCCCCGCGGCGGCGCCCCGGGACACCATCGTCCTGGGGACCACGGACAAGATCACCACGCTGGATCCCGCTAACTCGTACGACTACTGGACGTGGTTTGTCTTCCAGAACACCGCCCAGGCGCTGGTGGGGTTCAAGCCCGGCACGACCGAGATCATCCCGCAGCTGGCCACGAGCTGGACCGTCTCGCCGGACGGAAAGGCGTACACATTCAAGCTGCGCCGAGGCGTGACGTTCACCGACGGCGCGCCGTTTAACGCGCAGGCGGTGAAGTTCTCGTTCGACCGCGCGCTGAAGCTGAAGGGTCCTGAGGGCGCGGTGGGACTCATCGAGAACATCCAGGCGGTGTCCGTCGTCGATCCCTACACCGTCCGCATCACCCTCAAGGCGGCCGATGCGACCACGCTGTCACGCCTCTCCGAGTCGATCGGCATCTCGGTGATCACCAGCCCCAAATCCACGCCGGCCAACGCCTTTGCCAAGGGCTTCAACCAGTACGCGGGCACCGGCCCCTACCGCGTGACCCAGTACACGCCCGGTCAGCGGATGGTCTTCGAGGCTTACCCGCGCTATTGGGGCACGCGGCCCAAGAGCCGGCGGATTATCACGGTCTTCTACGCCGATTCCGCGGCGCTCGCGGCGGCCGTCCAGTCCGGCCAGGTCGATGTAGGCTACCGCTCGTTCAACCCGGACGACATCAAGCGGCTGTCCGGCAACAACAAGCTCCAGGTCGAGCGGAGTGCCCAGTTCCCGTCGGTCCGGTACATCGTCTTCAACGTGTCCGCCTCGCCCTTTGACAACGTGAAGATCCGGCGGGCGCTCTCGTACGCGGTGAACCGCGACCGCATCGTCGGCGACGTCTTCGCCGGGCTGAACCAGTCCCTCTACAGCATGGTCCCGCCCGGCATGTGGAGCCATGTGAATACCTTCCCCCAGCGCGATCTGGACAAGGCCAGGAGCCTGCTGGCTGAGCAAGGATACTCGGCGGGCAACAAGCTCGCGCTCACCTTGTGGTACACACCGAGCCACTACGGCACGACGGAATCCGACGCGGCCGCCGTTCTCAAGGCGTCGATCGAGGAGACCGGAGTGGTCAGCGTCGAGGTCAAGTCGTCCGAGTGGGGCGACTACACCAAGGCGATGTCCAGCGGGCAGTTCGGGATGTTCCTGCTGGGATGGTTCCCGGACTTCGTCGATCCGGACAACTTCCTGGCCCCCTGGCTCACGGAGAGCCCGGAGGGGCTGGGGACATTCCTGAACAAGGCCACATCGGCGGTGGACAAGCAGTTCTACACGGACTTTCAGAGGATTCTAGGCGATGCCAAGAAGACCGCGGACCGGAATCGGCGGTCGGTCGTCTACAAGCAGGCGCAGCAGAAGCTGGCCGACAGCGCGATCCTGGTGCCGCTGTGGCAGAACCTGGCGCAGAGTTATGTGATCGCGCAGAGGAACGTCCAGGGGATCACCCTCGACGCGACGACGATCTTCAGGACCTACCTGCTGTCCAAGTAACAGGCTGAGTACCACGAGGCATGCGC
>MENB01000052.1:0-486 GCA_001768125.1 Armatimonadetes bacterium RBG_19FT_COMBO_69_19 | reverse complement strand
GCACGGTACGCGCCCTGGCGGATTCGGTACCGCTCGCCGCCGGCCAGCTTCTCGCACCCTGGCGGCCGTGGATCGTCGGCGAGGCGTTCGATCCGTCTGATGATTCGCTCGCGATCCTTTCGGGAGATGGCTTCGAGCTCTTTGACCGCTGACGGCTTGATGACGACCTTATAGCCGTCCACGCTTCCGCAGGTCCTTCAGCGCCACCTCGAACGATACACTAGGCTCGTGTGCCCGCTCGTCGAATGCCGCGAGGTCGTCGGCATCCTCACGCAGGCTTAGGCGAATAGCGTCATTCACTAGATCCGAGACCGACCGCTCCGTTTCCGCGGCCTTGTGCTTCAGGACCCGGTGAAGATGCGGATCGAGATAGATGGTTGCACGCTTCGGGACGGGCTTCATCACAACTACTTTAGCACTATAACGTTAAAACGTCAATCTGCCCGCCTCAAGCGCTCCTCGACTCCAGCACTTCGGGGTTCACCG
>MENB01000051.1:4595-4758 GCA_001768125.1 Armatimonadetes bacterium RBG_19FT_COMBO_69_19 | reverse complement strand
GCGGATCGCTGCATGGCGCTGATCCACAAGACGCGCGGCCGCGGGGTGACCGTGCTGCTCGTCGACCATCACATGGACACACTGATGAAGCACTGCCACCGGCTCGTTGTGATGCATCATGGGGAGAAGCTGGCGGAGGGTGTGCCAGACGTCATCCGACGTG
>MENB01000051.1:3686-4412 GCA_001768125.1 Armatimonadetes bacterium RBG_19FT_COMBO_69_19 | reverse complement strand
GGCCGGATCCTCTTCAAGGATCGCGACATCACGCGCTGGGCGCCCGATCGCATCGTCCGTGGGGGACTGGCCCACTGCCCGGAGGGTCGTCAGGTCTTCCCCGAGATGACAGTGCTCGAGAATCTAGAGATGGGCGCCTACACGCGCCGGAACGGCATCGCCACCGGCCTTGCTCGGGTGTTCGGGCTGTTCCCCGTTCTCCACGAGCGCCGCTGGCAGCGCGCGGGAAGCCTCTCGGGCGGGGAGCAGCAGATGCTGGCCATCGCCCGCGCCCTGATGTCGGACCCCAAGCTCATCCTCTTCGACGAACCGTCGCTGGGACTCGCCCCGCTGCTCGTGCAGGAGGTCGCGCGCTCGATCCGCGAGCTGAACCGAGCGGGCACGACCGTCCTACTCGTCGAGCAGAATGCCCGCCTCGCCTTCGCGATCGCGCACCGCGGCTATGTCCTCGAGAATGGCCGCATCGTCCTCGAGGGGACCATTGCGGCGCTCTCCGGCGACGAGCGGGTGAAACAGGCCTATCTCGGCGGCTGAAGGAGCGTGGCATGTCGAGCAATCCGATCGGGCTCGTCCAGCGGTATCTAAAGGCGACCGAGGCCCGCCGCCTGGAGGACGCGCAGGGATATCTGGCGCCGGGCGCTGAGATCGTCTTCCCCGGCGGGCGGTACACCTCACTTTCCGAGATGGTCGCCGCCGCATCTGCACGGTACCGATGGGTGAAGAAGG
>MENB01000051.1:1380-3606 GCA_001768125.1 Armatimonadetes bacterium RBG_19FT_COMBO_69_19 | reverse complement strand
GCTGCTGGGAGGGGAGACGTGGTGGCCCGTGATCACGAGCGGCCACTTCTCCAAGCAGAATCTGATCGACGCCCTGCTGCGCGAGGAGCCCCGCGCCGCGTAGTCACCGCGCCTGCCATTCGCGCTCCCGAACCAGGACGAGGGCGACGAGGAGCGCGCCCGCGGCGAGGGCCGCGGCGAAGGTGAACGTCCCGACCGCGCCCCAGCGATCCCAGATCACCCCCGCGAGCGTGGGCCCCGTGAGCAGCCCCAGGTCGAAGGCGATCACGTGCAGCCCCTGCGCGCGACCCTGGAACGCCGGGGGCACGACGTCGGACAGCAGCGCCACCATCGCCGGATCGCTCGCCCAGCGGCTGACGAACATCGCCGTGGTCACGAGCAGGATCGGCCAGAAACCCCGCGCGTAGCCCAGTGCGAAGATCGCGAGCACGTACGCCAGCAGCCCCCCGACCATCGCCGTGCGCCGCCCCGCCCGGTCGGCGAGGTGTCCCGCATAGGGCAGGATGAGCAGACTCGTCGCGGTGCCGACCCCGAACACGACGCCGACGCGGCCCGGCGGCAACCCCGCGGAGGCCATGAGCAACGGGACGAAGGAGATCACGCTCCCGTAGGCGGCGGCGACGAATGTCACGATCGCGCCGACCGTCAGCACCGGGCCCGAGAGGATCGCGCGCATGGAAGGCGCACGCGGCGCCGCGGGCGGCGGACCGGCTCGCGGAGGGGGTAGCCGCGGCACGGCCACCAGCCCGATCAGACCGGTCCCCAGGGCGAGCGTCAGGAAGACACCACTGAACCCGGCCACCTCGACAACCGCCCCGCTCAGGAATCCTCCGAGGCTCATCCCGCCGGCGATGAGCAGCCCGAACGCGGCCACGGCGAGCCCTTTGCTGCGGGCCGGCACGGCCTGCACGAAGTAGCCGCGCCCCGCCGGCCAGATCGCGGCGCCGAGCGCGGCGAGGACGAGGCGGATGACGAGGACGGCTGCGACCATCGGGAGCAGCGCGAGCGCGACGTACCCGACCACGCTGCCGAACGTGAACACCGCCAGGGGGACGAGCACGCCGCTGCGGTCGGTAACCGCGCCCCACAGGAACCCGAACAGCCCCTCCCCCAGACCCAGCAATGCCAGCGCCAGGCCGACCGTCGCGCCGCTCGCGCCCAGATGGTCGAGATATAGAGGAAGGACGGGGAAGAGCATGCCGTTGCCCGCGAATGCCACGAACGCGATGAGGGCGATCGCGGTGCCGGTCCGACCGAGCAGTGAGCGGAGGTCGTGCAGCCCGCGCTCATCCGGCGCGGTCAAGCAGAGCGACCTCCTCCGGCGTGAGCGACCATCCGAGCGCGCCCGCATTCTCGCGCGCCTGCGCCCCGGTCTTCGCGCCGGGGATCGGCAGCGTCCCCTTCGCGATACACCAGTTGAGCGCGACCTGCGCCGGCGTCTTGCCGCGCGAGGCGGCGATGTCTCTCATCAGCCGGAGCAGCGGATCGAGGGTCGCGAAGACCTGGCGCGTGAAGCGCCGTCCTCGCATGCCGGGCGGGCGATGGCCGGCGCTGTACTTGCCCGTGAGCACGCCCTTCGACAGCGGCCCCCAGGCGATGAGCGTCACCCCAAGCTCTCGACAGGCGTCGAGCAGACCCGACCGCTGCGACTCGCGATCGATGAGGCTGAACTTCACCTGATCGCTGGCCAGGGGGATGCCGTGCCTGGCGAGCGCGTCGTGGGCGCGGCGCATCTGCTCGACCGAATAGTTCGAGACGCCGACCGCGCGGATGAGGCCGGCCTGATGCGCTTCGGCCATGGCCTCCATCCAGGTCTCGATCGAGACCGGCGGGAACTGCCAGTGCATCTGGTACAGGTCCACCGCGGGCAGGCCCAACCGGGTGAGGCTCCGCTCGAGCGCCTTTCGCAGCGCCCTGCCGTTCAGCCGCGTCGGGTAGGGCATGAACTTCGTGGCGACCAGCACCGGAGCGTGCGTCCGGCGAACGAACTCGCCGAGGAATCTCTCCGACCGGCCGCCCGCGTACACTTCTGCGGTATCGAAGAAGGTCACCCCCGCACGGACGCTCTCCTCGAAGGCCTCAAAGACATCCTTTTCGGAAAAATCCTTACCGAAGCCCCAGTACATGCGGTCGCCCCACTGCCAGGTGCCGACGCCGACGGCGGGGACGCGCGGACCGCGGGGCCCGAGCGCGATAGTCTGCTGGTCATTCATCGGACGGCGCGTC
>MENB01000051.1:916-1184 GCA_001768125.1 Armatimonadetes bacterium RBG_19FT_COMBO_69_19 | reverse complement strand
CGCCATCCGCCTGTGGGATGGCACCACGCTTCCCGCCCCCGAAGCCGCACCGTTCACGCTCGTACTCACGCATCCCGGCGCACTGCGGCGCATGCTGCTGCCTCCGACCGACCTCGCGATGGGCGAGGCGTTCGTCCGCGGCGACTTCGACGTGGACGGCGACCTCGAAGCCGCGGTCGCAGCCGTGGTGGACGCCGCCCTCCGGCGAACCCCGGCGGACTGGCTGGGCGCCGGCCTTGCGGCCCTCCGCCTGCCCCGCACCTCTGCT
>MENB01000051.1:707-873 GCA_001768125.1 Armatimonadetes bacterium RBG_19FT_COMBO_69_19 | reverse complement strand
ACTCGGTTGAGCGCGACCGCGTCGCCGTGCGGCATCACTACGACGTCGGCAATGACTTCTACGCGTTGTGGCTGGACCGGCGCATGGTGTACTCGTGTGCATACTTCCCGACGGGGACCGAAGACCTCGAGGCGGCGCAGGAGGCGAAGCTCGAGCACATCTGCCG
>MENB01000051.1:0-692 GCA_001768125.1 Armatimonadetes bacterium RBG_19FT_COMBO_69_19 | reverse complement strand
GCCGGGCGAGCGCCTGCTCGACATCGGCTGTGGCTGGGGCGGGCTCGTGACGTACGCGGCCGAGCGGTACGGTGTCCACGCGCTCGGCGTGACGCTCAGCGAACCCCAGGCGCAGATTGGACAGGCGCGGATCATCTCGGCGGGCCTCGGCGACCGCGCGGAGATCCGCGTGTGCGACTACCGTGAGGTGGCCGGCGGGCCGTTCGACAAGATCGTCAGCATCGGGATGGTCGAACACGTCGGACGGAACAAGTTGCCTGAGTACTTCCAGCGGGCGTGGACGTTGCTGAAGCCCGGCGGGCTCTTCTTGAACCACGGGATCACCGCCCGGGGGGTGCGCACACCCTGGCGCCGCTTTGCCCCGCGCGGGACCTTCATGCAGGCGCACATCTTCCCCGATGGTGAGTTGATCCCCATCGCGCAGGTGCTGGCTCCTGCGCAGGACGCCGGCTTCGAGGTGCGCGACGTCGAAAACCTCCGCGAGCACTACGCCCGCACCCTGCGGTTGTGGCTGGGACGGCTGGAGGCAACCCGTGCGCGCGCCATCGAGGTGGTGGGTGAGGCGCGCTATCGCGTGTGGCGGATCTTCCTGGCGGCATCCGCCCAGGGCTTCGCCGCCGGCCGGACGGAGGTCTTTCAGGCAGTGCTGGCCCGCCCGGAGACCGCGGGAGCGATGAGGCTCCCGTGGTCCC
>MENB01000050.1:16675-23254 GCA_001768125.1 Armatimonadetes bacterium RBG_19FT_COMBO_69_19 | reverse complement strand
GGCCGCTCCGCGCCGGGAACCGGTCCGTACGGCGCGAGCGGCACGAGCTCCCCCACCCTCAGCTCGGGGATCAGCGAGCGCATCTCGTCGAAGATCTCCTCCCATCCGCTGTACGCCACGACCTTCCCCAGGTGCCGGGCCAGCGCGCTCATGATCTGCCAGTCCCCGCGCGCCTCCCCCGGTCCCAGGACCGCAGCCTCGATGCGCTGCACACGGCCCTCGACGTTCGCCACCGTCCCGTGCTTCTCGGGGATGACCAGGGCGGGCAGCACGACGTCGGCCGCCTGCGCCGTCTCGGTGAGGAAGGCATCCTGCACGACGACGAACGGCGCGCGGGCGCGGGCCGCCGCCCATCGCGAGCGGTCCGGCAGGTCCGTGGCCGGATCGGCGCCCATCACGTAGAGGACGTCCAACTCCCCCGAGGCGGCCCCCTCGATCATCTCCGGGGCGGAGAACCCGCGGCCCGCGGGGAGGGGCTCCCCCCAGACGCGCTCCAGATCGGCACGCCGCTGCTCCAGCGGACGGCCGCCGGGGGCCGCATTGGGCAGCAGCCCGCCGAGCGCCGCGCCGAAGACGTTCCCGCGCCCGCGCATCACGGAGGGCGCCACGCCGAGCGTGGCGCAGAGCGCCCGCACCTGATCGAGCACGGCTGCCCCGTCGGGGCCCTCGAGCGCGGTCGCCCCCACCATGACCAGGGGCCGCGCCGCGTTGGCCAGCGCCTCCGCGGCGAGGACGATCCGGCCCTCCGCCACGCCGGCGGCGGCGCCGCTGCCGCGCCGCCCGGCCATGGCCTGGGCCAGGGCCGCGAGGAGCGCACTGCCCTCCCCATGGCGGTGCACAAGATGGTGCGCGACCCACCGCTCGATCTCCAGGGCTTTGGATGTCAGGGCGATGACGGCCGCCCCACGGTCGACGGCCTGCTTGAGGCGCAGCCAGAGGACGGGATATTCCTCCGTGAGGTCGCATCCGACGAGGACGACGGCGTCGCGCGTGGCGAGGTCGGCGATCGGTGCCGTCATCCCCCATGCCAGCTCCAGGCTCGGGCTGCCCGGCCGCGCGTCCAGCCGGCAGTCCAGATGCGTCGTCCCCACCACCGTGCGGAAGACGCGGGACGCGACGTACGCGTCCTCATTGGTCATCCGCGCGCCGCCCAGCAGCGCGACGCGTCCGGGCCGCGCGGCGCGGATCTTCCGCGCGACGAGCTCGAGGGCCTCATCCCACGAGGCCGGGGCGAGCCCCCCGTCCCGTCGGATCAGGGGCTCCGTCAGGCGCTCGCCGTGCTGGACGTAGCCGTGTCCGAAGAACCCGATGTCGCACAGCCAGACATCGTTCACCTCAGGCGACTCGCGGGCCTGGGTGCGCATGATGGTGTTCCCGCGCACGTCGAAGAACACCGCGCAGCCCACCCCGCAGTGCGTGCAGACGCTGGCCACGCGGCGGTTGTCCCAAGGGCGCGACACGAAGCGGTACGTCTTCGCGGTGAGGGCGCCGACCGGGCAGATCGCGATCGTGTTGCCGATGAACTTCGACTGCACGGGCATCGTGAACGGCGTGTTGATCTCGCTCTGGAACCCCCGCTCGAACCCCTTCAGCGCGTCGTCGCCCGCGATGACCTCGCCGAATCGCACGCATCGCCAGCACAGGATGCAGCGCTCCCGGTCCAGCACCAGCACGCGGCCGAGCGAGACGGGCTTGGCGAAGTCGCGTTTCACCTCGACGTAGCGGCTGCGCCCGGGGCCGTAGCGGAACGTCTGGTCCTGCAGCGGGCACTCCCCGCCCTTGTCGCAGATCGGGCAGTCGAGCGGATGGTTGATCAGCAGGTACTCCAGGATGGCCTCCTGCCCCGCCTTGACCTCGGGCGTGGTGGTGTGGACCACCATCCCCTCGGCGACTTCGAGCGTGCAGGAGGTCGCGAGCTTCGGGAACTTCTCCACCGCCACCAGGCACATCCGGCAGGCCCCGAGCGGCGGCATCCGGTCGTGATAGCAGAAGATCGGCACGTCGATCCCCGACTGCGTCGCCGCGTGCCAGACGGTGGTGCCCTTCGGCACGGTGACCGGGCGGCCGTCGATGGTGAGCGTGACCGTGAGCTGCTGCTCGCTCATGCGTGCGCCGCCGCCCTCACGTCGCAGCTCGCCGTGCGGATGTGGTGCTCGTACTCATGTCTGAAAAACCGTAGCGTCGAGTATATCGCGGGCGGCACGCTCTCCCCCAACGGGCAGAAGCAAGTCCCGGTCATACCCTTGGCGATCCCGTTCAGCAGGTCCAAATCCTCCGTACGTCCCTGGCCATGGAGGATCCGATCGAAGACCTGGGTGATCCACACCGTGCCTTCACGGCATGGTGTGCACTTCCCGCAGGACTCATCGCGGTAGAACTCCACGGTGCGCGCCACGACCTCGACCATGCAGGTCGAGTCGTCCATCACGATGAGCGCCGCCGACCCGAGCATCGAGCCGTACACATCGAGCTTCGTCAGATCGTAGTCCATCGGCGTGTCGAGGTAGGCTTCGGGCAGGATCGCCGCCGACGACCCCCCCGGAAAGCAGGCCTTGAACGCCCGCCCGGGCCGCATGCCGCCCGCCGCCTCGAGCACCTTGCGGATGGTGGTCCCCAGCGGCAGCTCGTACACTCCCGGACGCTGCACGTGCCCGCTCACGGAGAACAGGATAGGCGCGCCCTGCTGGCGGTACCACTCCTGGCCGCGGGCGAGGATCCACGCGACGTGGCACAGCGTCTCCACATTGTTCAGCGCCGTGGGCTGCATGTACAGCCCTTTCACCGCCGGGTAGAAGGGCGGCTTGAGGCGGGGCATCGCGCGGCGGCCCTCGAGCGACTCGAGCAGCGCGGTCTCCTCGCCGGCGATGTAGGCGCCGGCCCCCGTGGCCACCACGACGTCGAGCCGGTAGCCACTGCCTTGGATGTCCGCGCCGAGGTACCCCTTCGCGTAGGCCTGGGCGATCGCGCGCTCGAGGAGCCCCCGCGCCCGGTGGAACTCCCGCCGGAGATAAATGAACGCCTGGTGCGCGCCGATCGCGTAGCCGGCGATGACGATGCCCTCGATGAGGCGGTGCGGGTCGCATTCCAGCAGCGTGCGGTCCTTGAAGGTGCCGGGCTCGCCCTCGTCGGCGTTGACGACGAGGTACTTCGTCACCGCCGGGTCCCGGGGGAGGAATTTCCACTTGCGGCCGGTACCGAAGCCCGCCCCGCCGCGACCCCGCAGGCCGGATTTCTCCACCTCGTCGGTGACCTGCTCGGGCGCCATGGCCAGCGCCCGCCGGAGGCCCTCGTATCCGCCCCGCGACAGGTACGCGTCCAGCTCGCCCTGATCGGGCTCATGGACGTACCTAAGAAGGAAGGATTCAGACATACTTCCCCAGGATCTCGTCGATCTGCTCCGGCTGCACGGGGCCGTGGCGGTCCGGGCCGATCATCATCATCGGCGCGATCTCGCAGGCCGCCAGGCACTCCGCCGTCCGAAGGGTGAAGCGCCCGTCGGGCGTCGTCTCCCCCACCTCGATCCCCAGCCGGTGCTTCAGCCGCTCGAGCGCACGGTCACAACCATTGAGCAGGCAGCTGACGTTCGTGCAGACCTGGATGAGGTGCCGGCCTTCGGGCTTGAAGCGGAAGAGGTGGTAGAACGACGCCACGGAGGTCACCTCGCTCTCAGGCAGGCGCATCACCTCCGCGACCTGCGCCACGATCTCGGGGAACAGCACCCCGGCCTCCTCCTGGGCGACGAAGAGCGCCCCGAGCAGCGCAGACTGCCGGTGGGGGAACTGCGCCATGAGGCGGCGGATCTCGGTCTTCGCGGCGTCGGACAGGTCCGGCATCAGCGGTCCACGTCTCCCAGCACGATGTCGATCGAGGCGATGGCGACGACGACGTCGGCGACGGTGTTCCTGAAGATCATCACGGGCAGCGCCTGCAAGTTGTGGAACGACGGCGCGCGCACGCGCACGCGCGCCGGACGGTTGCTGCCGTCGCTGACGATGAAGTAGCCCTTCTCCCCGCGCGGCGACTCCACGGCGGAGTAGACCTCCCCCACCGGAGGATGGAGCCCTTCGCTGACCAGCTTGAACTGATGGATGACGGCCTCCATGCTGCGCACCAGCTCGCGCCGGGGCGGGAGCGCCACCTTCCGGTCGTCGACCAGGATCGGACCGGGCTCGAGACGATCCAGGGCCTGACGGATGATCCGGCAGGACTGGCGCATCTCCTCCAGGCGCACCAGATACCGGGCGTAGGCATCGCCGGCCACGCCGAGCGGGACGTCGAAGTCGTACTCCTCGTAGCCCCCGTAGGGGAACGCCTTGCGGACGTCATAGCTGACCCCCGAGCCCCGGCCGATCGGGCCCGTGCAGCCGTAGCGGAGGGCGTCCTCGCGGGTCAACACGGCGACGCCCTCGGTGCGCCCGCGCCAGATGAGGTTGTCCGTCAGCAGGCGCTCGTATTCGTCGAGCTGGTGCGGTACGTCGTCGATCACGCCTCGCACGCGCTCCACGAACCCGTCGGGCAGGTCCCACTGCAGCCCGCCGATACGCATGTAGCCGTGCATCATGCGCTGCCCGGAGACCATCTCCAGGATGTCCATGATGCGCTCGCGGTCGTTGAAGCAGTACATAAGCAGGCTGGTCACGTTCACGTCGACCGCCGAGGTGCCGAGCCAGATCAAGTGGCTGGCGATCCGCGAGAGCTCGGCCAGGAGGACGCGGATGACCTCGGCCCGGCGCGGCGCGCGGATGCCGAGGAGCTTCTCGACGGCGAGCACGTAGGCGTGCTCCTCGATCATCGTCGCCAGGTATTCGATGCGGGGCGGGAAGACGATGTTCTGGTGGTAGGTGCGGGTCTCCATCTCTTTCTCGAACCCGGTGTGCAGGTAGCCGATCACCGGCTCGGTGTGGATGATGACCTCACCCTCGAGCTCCACCATGAGGCGCAGCACCCCGTGCGTGCTGGGATGATGCGGACCCATGTTCAGCACGATGGTCTCGCGCGTGAGCTCGTTCATCTACGCCTGCCGGGGCGGGGTCTTCGGGATGATCGCGCTGGGGGGCTTGGGTACGTGCCCGACGAACTCCACCGGCTCCTCCACCAGCGGGAAGTCCTTGCGGAGCGGGTGGCCTTCCCAGTCATCCGGCATGAGGATCCGCTTCAGGTCGGGATGGCCCGGAAAGCGAATCCCGAACATGTCGAAGACCTCCCGCTCCAGCCAGTTCGCGGCGGGGAAGACGGCCACGGCGCTCGGCACCAGCGGCTCCGCGCCCGGGAGGCGCACCGTAAGGCGCAGCCGGGCCGGAGGCGCGAGCGAGGTCAGGAGGTAGACCACTTCGAAGCGCGGCTCCTGCGGATGGCGGTCGACCGCGGTGAGATCGGTGAGCAGGATGAAACCCCGCTCCTGCGCGCGGGTCAGCGCCTCTTCGATGCGCTCGCGCGGAATGAGCAGTGTGAGCTCGTCGCGGAACCGCACCTCACCATCGGCGAGGCCCAGAAAGGCTTCGATCACCGCGCGCTCCGGGCCGCGGGACCGGCGGCGATGAGCTCCTGCAGTTTCGTGAACCCGTAGAGGAGCGCCTCCGGGCGCGGCGGGCAGCCGGCAACGTAGACGTCCACGGGGATGAGCTTGTCCACGCCCTGCACCAGCGCGTAGTTGTTGAAGACGCCGCCGCAGGAGGCGCAGTCGCCCATCGCGATGACCCACTTCGGCTCGAGCATCTGCTCGTAGATGTGCTTCACGACGGGCGCCATCTTCTGGCTGACCCGGCCGGAGACGATCATCAGGTCCGCCTGCCGCGGGGACGCGCGGAACAGCTCGCTGCCGAACCGGGCGATGTCATAGCGGGACTGCGCCGCGGAGATCATCTCGATGGCGCAGCAGGCCAGGCCGAACTGCACCGGCCAGATCGAGTTGCTGCGCGCCCAGCCGACCAGCCGGTCCACCGTGGTGGTGAGGATGCTGCGCCCCAGGGCCTGCACGTCGGCCTCGGTCGCCTCGGCGGCGTGGCGCGTCCGGGAGATCACTGCCATTCGAGGGCCCTCCGCCGCCAGGCGTACAGGAACCCGATGCCCAGCACGCCGATGAACGTGAGCATCTCGACCAGCCCGAACACGCCGAGCGTGCGCGCCACGACGGCCCACGGGTACATGAAGATCGCCTCGATGTCGAAGAGCAGGAAGAGCATCGCGATGAGGTAGTAGCGGATGGGCACGCGCTCACGCGCCGAGCCGATCGGCCAGACCCCGGATTCGTAGGGCTCAGACTTGCCCGGAAGCGGATGGCTGCCGCCGAGGAGGGTATGCAGCGTGAGCAGCAGCACCACGAGCGCAGCGACGAACGTGAGATGCACGAAGATCGGCAGGTAATCGGCCACTACGCGTCCCCGTAGGAGAACACGGTTCCCTCACGATGATTGCAGAGATGCCTGGGGGTGTCAACGCCGCGTGGCCGGGGGGCGGACACGCACCTGCGCGACGATCTCCGGGACCACCGCCAGCAGGTAGTCGACCTCGGCCTCTGTCGTCGCGCGTCCGAGTGAGAAGCGCACCGTCCCCTTCGCGACCTCGGCCGGAAGCCCGATC
>MENB01000050.1:12321-16599 GCA_001768125.1 Armatimonadetes bacterium RBG_19FT_COMBO_69_19 | reverse complement strand
CGAGGGCCATCAGCAGCGACTCGCTGTCGGCGCCCTCGAGCGAGACGCTGATCGTGCCGGGCAGGCGCTCCTCGCGATGGCCGTTCAGCCGCGCACCCTCGATCCGCGCCAGCCCGGCGCTCAGTTCGTCGCACAGAGCGCGCAGACGGGCGGCTTCCTCCGCCAGCAGCGGCAGCGCGATCCGCACCGCTTCGCCGAAGCCCACGATGCCCGGGACGTTCTCCGTCCCGGCCCGGCGGTTGCGCTCGTGCGAGCCGCCGTGCTGGATCCGGGCGACCACGGCGCCTTTGCGGATGTACAGCGCCCCGACGCCTTTCGGTCCGTAGCGCTTGTGCGCCGACACCGACAGCAGGTCCACGCAGAGGTCGTCGACGTCGATGGGGACGATGCCCAGCGTCTGTGCGGCGTCGCTGTGCATGAGCACGCCCCGCTCGCGGGCCACCCGGCCGATCGCCGCGACCGGCTCGAGGGTCCCGATCTCGTTGTTGGCATGCATCACGCTGACGAGGATCGTGTCGTGCCGCAGCGCGGCGCGGACATCGTCCGGATCGAGCCGCCCGAAGCGATCCACGGGCAGGTAAGTGACCTCAAAGCCGCGGGACTCCAGGAACCGGCAGGGCTCGAGCACGGCGTGGTGCTCGACCTGCGAGGTGACGATGTGGCGGCCGCGGGCTTCGTGGGCGAAGGCCGCGCCGAGGATCGCGAAGTTGTCCGACTCGGTGGCGCCGCTCGTGAAGACGGTCTCCTGGGGCGCCGCCCCTACCGCCCCGGCCACGATCTCCCGGGCGCGGTCCACCGCCTCCCGGGCCTCCTGGCCCCAGGCGTGGATGCTCCCGGCGTTCCCGAAGGTCTGCGAGAAATACGGCAGCATCGCCGCGGCGACGCGCGGGTCCACCGGCGTGGTGGCGCCGTGGTCGGCGTAGACCCGCATCAACGGGAGATAGCGAGGGCGACCCTGGGGGCGAGCGGTGTGCCGCCCCGGGCGGGGAGGATCTCGGCGCCCCGCACCGCTTCCCGGGCGGCGAGCACGCGGAGATGGGTCTTCACGGCGCGCAGCGGGACCCGGCGGCGGAGCACCAGGTAGCGAATCTGCTGGGCGCGCTCGATGTCCCGCCAGGCATACAGCCTCCGGCGGGAATGGGCTTCCCGGACCGGGGCGATCAATCCCCGCGCCTCCCACCGGCGGAGGGTAGCGGGAGAGATCCCGACCAGGCTGCTGGCGACGGATACTGTGTAGAGGGGTTGGGTCTGCGGCTTCATGGGCTCCGGCTCCTATATATCCTGGTTCGAGTATAGCAATGGAGACGGTGCCGCTGGAACAGCCGAACAGAGTGGCGAAAGGGGGCCAAGATAGGTCATTGGTGATGAAATCAAGCGATTGGGAGGCCTAGGCACCAATTTTCGGCTCGTTTCGCCTGATTCAGGTCAGAATGAGGCGGTTTCGAGCCTTCTAGAGAACCTATCACGCTCCGGGTTGTCACTGCGCCGGCTCTCGGCGATCACGGCATCCCGATCGTAGGTGACCCTGTGGAGGGTGGCCTTCCACGTCCCGTCCGACGTGAGGGTCGCGAACGACGCCCGCCAGTCCCCGTCGAACGGGAGGCCCACGCTGCCGCCGTTCACGAGCAGCTTCCCATCCAGCGCCCTGACGTGGGCGATGTGGATGTGACCGTAGACCAGGACAGCCGCGTCCGCCTCCTCGAACGCGCGCTGGACCTCATGCGCGGGGGCGTTCGGGCGGATGACGTCGCTCACATTCCACGGGGTAGCGTGGACGACGACCAAGTCCCCCGCTGCATCCTCCCGCCGCCAGAGGAACGGCAGCGCGGCCAGGAACCGCCGGTCCTCCTCGGAGAGGCGCGCCGCGCACCAGCTCACGGCGTCCGTGACCCTGGCGGGCGCCTTCGTCAGCCATTCGTCGGTGTTCCCCCGGATCGCCGGGTACCCGCGCCGGCGGATGAGACTCACGCACTCGGCCGGCCTGGGGCCGCCGAGGGCCAGATCCCCCGCCACCACCACCTCGGATGGGCCCAGGCGGTCGAGCTCGGCCAGCACGGCCTCGAGGGCGGCCAGGTTACCGTGGATGTCCGAGATAACCGCGATCATGCCTGGGCCTCGCTCATGCGCGGTCGTCCCCGAAGGCGGCGTCGATGAAACTCTTCATGATCCGGGCGGTCGCCCCCCAGATCACGTGCGGCCCGGAGTCGTAGAAGAAGACCTCGATGCGCTCCCCCGTGGGACGTGTCCGCTCCTCGACCCGCAGCTTCGAGGGATCCCGGAACGCGGCCAGGCGGACGGAGAGCACCTCCGCGATCTCGTGCGGATTCACGCGAAGGGGCACCGGGTGAGGGATGACACCCACGAACGGCGTGATCACGAACCCGCTGACGAAGGTGTAGACATCGTCGAGGATGCCGAGGATAGTGACGAGCGTGCGCGGGATGCCGAGCTCCTCCTCGGTCTCGCGCAGCGCGGTCTCGAGTGGACCCGCGTCGCCCTCATCTTCGGCGCCGCCGGGGAGCGAGATCTGCCCCTTGTGATGTTCCACGGTCTCCGTACGCCGGGTGAACAGCACGTACGTCTCCCCGCCGTCGTGATACAACGGCAAGAGCACGGCCGCACGCCGCGGCGCGGGATCGTCGATGACGTGACGCTGCCGCGCCGCGAGACGGTCCGAGATCAACCTCGGAAGGTCATCCATTGCTGCCTTCTACTCTTCGGCCGCGGCCATCAGGCCCCGGCACCTCCCGAACGCTCGCTCGTCCCTGAATATAGGGGTCACTCTGTGTTCGACCTACAACATCTTGATCTCCCGGCAGGAATCGCCCCTCGCGCCATGGAATGCCTAGGAGACCTACAGGGAGGAGGAGCCACGAGTCTGGGCTTGACCGTCCACGACAGGCTCCCCACATAGCAGCATCCGGATACCACTCCTCCTCTGCCCGTACCTCCTCCCTGGGGTCAATTTTCCTCCTCGAGGGGCCTCAGAGGGGTTCGACGATGAAGACCGCCCGGCTGCGAGTCATCAAGATCGCCGAAACGAAGTTCGTCCTGAATGAGTTCGCGGGCCAGCCTTGGGCGGCCTGGACCACCGACGCGGAGAACGACGCCGGGAGGCTGGTGGAGTTCGCCGGCAGGTTGTGCTATCAGAGCTGGCAGAAGCCGAACCCCGCCACCGCAACGAACGAGGGCTACATTCGACATATCCTCGAATCGCAGCACTTCAGTGTCATCGAGCACGCCGGATTCACCGTCGCGATCATCGGCGTATCCCGCGCGTTCACCCATGAGATGGTTCGCCACCGCCACTTCTCATACAGTATGCGCAGCCAGCGTTTCGTGAACGAAGATGATGCACCTGTCGTCATCCCTCCACTCTTTCGCGACAATCCGGAGGCCACTGAGGTCTTCGTAGACCATTACGCGCGCACCCAGGAAGCGTACAAGAGGCTCGCGGAGATCGGCACGCGCACGCTCGTGACGATGGACGACAAGACGCTCCGCCGCAAGCGCGTGCGCGAGGCGGCCCGGTGGGTGCTGCCCAACATGACCGAGACGCACATCGTGGTGACGGGGAATCATCGGGCCTGGCGGGAGTTCTTCGAGAAGCGGGGCGAGCTCCACGTCGACGCCGAGATGCGCCAGGTGGCGCTCACCATCTTCAAGGAGGTGGCGCAGCCGACGGCGCCCGCGCTCTACCAGGACTTCCGCGTTGAAACCGTCCCCCTGCCGACCGGGGAGTCGGTCGAGGTTCTCGCGCGTGATCCCGCCCTGCTCAGACCCTCCGCCCCGGAGCAGGCCGTTCGATGACCCGGGTGAGGGAAGCAACTCGGTCCGGACCGAGTTGAAGGTCAGCCCAGGTGGGCCTGGCGGCCAGGACGCGCTCGGCGGTGCGCTCCGCCAAGAACTTCACTGATGACGACAGCCTGATTGTGCTCGGGATCGTGCGCGCTGTAGACAAGCGTGAGCCCGCCCCCGCGGGCGTGCGCGACAAGTTCTTTGAGGAGTTCCTTCTTGCCGGCCAGATCGTCCATGTACCGCCGGCGGAATTCCTCCCACTTCGCCGGATCGTGCCCGAACCACTTGCGCAAGACGTCACTCGGCGCCAGGTCGCGCATCCAGGCGTCGATCTTGAGCTTCTCTTTCGTCATTCCTCGCGGCCACAACCGGTCAACCAGCACGCGCGACCCGTCGTTCGGGGTGGGCGGATCGTATGCGCGCTTCAACCGGACAATTAGCCGCTTCCTCTTCTTGGCTTCCCTGCGCTGTGCCCCCATG
>MENB01000050.1:1256-11921 GCA_001768125.1 Armatimonadetes bacterium RBG_19FT_COMBO_69_19 | reverse complement strand
GTAGTCCCAGAGGGCGTCGATCTCGTCGGCCGTCCGCGGGACGGTTGCCATCAGGCGACGACGGTCACGATGCCCTGGACGCGCGGCAGCCCCTTGGCGAGCCGCGTCCAGGAGTCGCCCTCGTCCGCGCTGCCGTAGATCTCTCCGGCGGTGGTCCCGAAGTAGAGCCCGCCCGGCTTCAGGCTGTCCACGTCCATCCCATGGCGCAGGACGACGGTGTGCACCTTGCGGGGCAGCCCCTCCGTCAACTTCTCCCAGTGATGGCCGCCCGTGCGGCTGCGATACACGTCGAGGCCCCCCTGGATGCAGGAGTTGTGCTTCTTGCACTTCCCCTGGTACGCGGGGATGACGAAGACGGTCTCCTTCTGCGTAGCGTGGACCGCCAGCGGGAAACCGTGCCGGTCGGGTAGGCCCGCGGAGATGTCCACCCAGGAGCGGCCGAAGTCATCGCTGCGGTACACGCCGCAGTGCTGCTGCCGGTAGAGCGTGCTCGTCGCGGCCGGCGAGATGCCGATCCGGTGGGTGCAGGCGTGCACCTGCGCGAGGTGAGCCTCGACGGTCTTCACGCGCTCTTCCGCGGTCGAATCCTTTCCGCGCAGCGAGCGGTCGGCGTCGGGGCAGGACTCGAAGACCCCGGTGCGCGCGTACTCCCACGTCTCCCCGCCGTCCTCGGTGCGCACCGCGCCGTGATCGGTGCTGCTCACGACGATCATGCGCTTCGGGTTCTGCGGATCGATGTGGATCCCGTGGAGCGAGTTGCCGATCGTCCCCATGCCCCAATCGCCCCAGCGCCCCTCCTTACCGGGCGCGTTCACGTAGCCCGCGGCCGCCTGCCACGTCTTGCCGCGATTGTCACTCTTGAACAGGTAGCTGAAGTGCGTCCCGGCCCACAGCTGCCGGGGGTCCTTCGGGTTCACGGCCACCGTCCAGACTTTGCGGATGGGAAGGCCGTCGTTGAGCGGGGTCCAGGAACGCCCGAAGTTGCGCGTGCTCAGGATCCCTTCCGTCGATGTCGTCGCATAGAGCGTCTTGCCCCTGCCGTCCCAGGCGACGTGGTTCACCGAGACGCCCTTCAGGTAGGGACCGCGGCGGCGCCACTTCGTGCGTCTCGCATCGCTCTCGAGCACAAACAGCCCTTCCGTCGTGCCGGCCAGCACCATCACCGTGGGCATCGCATCGCCTCCGGGGAATGATCGGAGGGTAGCGTTCGGTGCGTGCAGAATCGTCCCCTGCCGAACATTCATCCCCTGGAGGTCACCGATGCGCTTCTGTACCTACCAGACGAAGGGCGAAGCCCGCCTGGGCATCGTCACCGGCGAGGCGGTCGTGGATCTGCAGACGGTCGCGCGCCGGAAGCGGCTGCAGGGCGTGCCGCAGGACATGCTCGAGTTGATCGCCGAGGTCCCCACCCTCGAGCTGCGGGCGCTCGCGCGTGAGGCTGAAGCGTGGGCGAAGGCCGGCAAGGCCTCCCTGCCGCTGGCCCGCGCGACACTGCTCGCGCCGATCCCGCGCCCGCGCAAGAACATCGCGTGCGTGGGCCGCAACTACGTGGAACACGCGAAGGAGAGCGGCAACGCGCCGCCCGAGGTGCCGGTGTTCTTCACGAAGCCGCCCACGGCGGTGATCGGTCCCGAGGCACCGGTAACCCACCACGCCGTGACGCAGCAGCTCGATTACGAAGTGGAGCTCGTTGCGGTGATCGGCCGCCGCGGCCGGGACATCGCGCCGGAGAAAGCGCTGGACTACGTCTTCGGCTACACGATCATGAACGACGTCACCGCGCGCGACCTGCAGCGGCGGCATCTGCAGTGGTTCAAGGGGAAGTCCCTCGACACGTTCGCGCCCATGGGGCCGTGGATCGTGCACCGCTCGGCGATCGCCGACCCGCATGCGCTGCGCCTGTCGATGCGCCTCAACGGCGAGGTGCGGCAGAACTCGACCACAGCGAACATGATCTTCACCGTGGCGCGGCTGATCTCGGTGCTCTCGGCGGGAATGACGCTCGAGCCCGGCGACTTGCTCGCCACCGGCACCCCCGAAGGCGTGGGCATGGGGTTCACCCCGCAGAAGTGGATGAGCATCGGCGACGTGATGGAGGCCGAAGTCGAAGGGATCGGCGTGCTGCGCAACCGCGTCGTCGCCCCGCGCTGACCTCGCCTCTCGAAACGCAGGGCGCCCGCCCCGGAACCAGCAGGGCGGGCGTCCCTCATTCTCTGTGGCCCGGCGAACGCCGCGAGTCCGAGCGCGGCGCGCTAGCGCCCGATGAACCGGTTCGTCCAGAGGATGCCCTCCGCGGCCGACGGCTTGAGCGTGATCTGGCCGCCGTCGAGGAGGAACTGCAAATGCTTGTCGAGCATCGCCGAGGTGATGCGCCCGTCCTCGGAGAGCGCGGGGATGATCTCCCGCAGGGCCAGCGCGAGGATGGCAGGATCCTGGCGCGGGAAGTGCTTGCGCAGGTGGGTTACCGCGGCCGCCTGGTCGCGGCGCATCAACTGGTTCGCGCGGTTCACCGCCCGGACCCACCGGCGCAGCAGGTCGGCGTTCTGGTTCGCGAAGACGTTGTGCACCGCGATCCCCGTGTACATGAAGTTGTCCAGCTCCGGCACGTCCCCGGCGGACGATTTGATCACGACCGTGCCGAACCCGTCGCGCTCGGCCAGGTAGGGCGTGGGCGCCGAGAGGTGGAAGGCATCGATCTGCCGGGTGCGCAACGCGGCCAGCAGGTTGGCGCCGCTTCCGGCCCCAATGATCTGCGCGTCGCGGTCGGGGTTGAGCCCGGCGCGCCGAAGATAGTAGCGCATGTACACGTCGGTGGCCGCGCCTGGACTGGTGATCCCCAGACGCAGGCCGCGCAGCGCGGCGAAGCGCTGGGCGATCGGCGTGCTCCGGCTGATGTTCTTGGCCTGGGCAACCTCGGGGTGCATGACCATGTCCAGGGTGACGCGGCGGGTCAGATTGTAGATGAAGAGGATCTGCCGTCCCTGCTTGCGCAGGTTCACCGCCTGGAAGGGGTCGGCGTCGAAGAGCTGCACCTGCCCCGACACCAGCGCGGCGATGCCGAGCGCGCCGCTGTCGACCTCGAAGAGCTCCAGGTCGATGCCTTCCTCCGCCATGTAGCCCGCCGCCTCGGCGATGTACACCGGGGCCATGAACAGCGTCCCGGTGTGGGCCTCGCGCAGTCTCACCCGCGGCCCCTGCGCCGTCGCGATCGCCGACGACCCCGCCACGGCCAGGGTCACCAGGACGGCAAGGGCCGCTGTCACACGTCTGCGACTCATCACGTCTCCACCTCCCCTGAGGATCACGGGACGTCCCGCATGCTCCCGTGCTTGGGATTCCAGCGCATGAGATGCGCGCCCAGCAGATTGATGCCGAGGTTCATGACCAGGACGACGACGAGCAGCGTGAAGATCCCCGCGAACAGTCCCGGCGTGTCCAGCCAGCCGGCCGCCCGGCTGATCAGATGGCCGACCCCGCGGTTGCTCGAGATGAACTCCCCGACGATCGCCCCGATCATCGCCTGCGGCACGGTGATCTGCAAGGCGGCGATGATGAACGGCGTCGCCGCCGGGAAGATGACCTTGCGGACGAGATCCCACTCCGAGGCGCCCATGACGCGCGCCACCTGGAGCAGCTGCGGGGGCGCGGAGCGCACGCCGGCGATCGTGTTGATGAAGACGATGAAGAACACCATCACCGCCGCCACCGCGATCTTCGAGCTGATCCCGATCCCGAACCACAGGATGAACAGAGGCGCGAGCGCGATGCGCGGGATGCCGTAGAAGCCCACGACGAAGGGCTCGACGATCCGGTACACGACCTCGACCCGGGCCAGGGCGAAGCCGACAATCAGTCCGGCCACGGCGCCGATGAGGTAACCGACCGTGGCCTCGATGATGGTGAACTGCAGATGGTAGAAGAGCAATTCCTTCGT
This sequence comes from Armatimonadetes bacterium RBG_19FT_COMBO_69_19, assembly GCA_001768125.1. Lineage (GTDB taxonomy): Bacteria > Sysuimicrobiota > Sysuimicrobiia > Sysuimicrobiales > Kaftiobacteriaceae > Kaftiobacterium. The sequence continues at coordinate 7,987 of MENB01000050.1, read as the reverse complement.
CGCCATCGCCCACAGCGAGGCCGCGATCGCCGAGGGTTTGCTCACGAAGAACTGGTCGACGATGCGGCCGCTGCTCAGCTCCCAGCCCAGGAAAAAGACCGCGCCGAATGCCAGCCGGCCGAGCAGCGTCGTCCGCCGGTCGCGCCGCGCGCGGCGCGCCTCCTGACGCTCCACCTGCTCCAGCAGTTGCCGGCCCGCGGGGCGCGAGGGGTCGCGACGGCTGAGGACGACGTCACCTGTTGCCATGGACCGCTCCCTCCAGATCCACTATCGAGATTTCCTCTTTCAGGTCGCGCCAGAGCCGCTCGTAGAAGGCGGGGAACTGCGGATCGGCGTGGATGCGGAAGACGTCGCGCGGCCGCGGCAGCGGGACCGGGTAGACATGCTTGATCGTCCCCGGCGCCCGGCTGAACAGGACGATCTCATCCGACAGGGCGATCGCCTCCACGAGGTCGTGCGTGACGAAGACGATGGTCTTGCCGGTCCCTTCCCACAGCCGCAGCAGCTCGTCCTGGAGGATGACCCGCGTCTGGGCGTCGAGCGGGCCGAAGGGCTCGTCCATGAGGATGACGTCCGGCTCGTAGATCAGCGTGCGGATCAGCGCGACGCGCTTGCGCATCCCTCCGGAGAGCTCGTGGGGGTAGTGGTGCTCGAAGCCGTCCAGGCCGACCCGCCCGATGTACCGGTGGGCGCGGTCGCGGCGCTCCTCGGGCCCGACGCGGCGGAACTCGAGGGCGACTTCGACGTTCTCGAGGAGGGTCCGCCACGGCAGGAGGTTGTCGTCCTGAGTGATGTAGCCGACGTCGGTGTTGATGCCGTCGACGGCGCGGCCCTTGTAGTGCACCGCGCCCTCGGTCGGTCGGATCAGCCCCGCGACCATGTTCAGCAGGGTGGATTTGCCGCAGCCCGAGGGCCCGACGAAACTCACGAACCGGCCCTGCTGGATGGCCAGGTTCACGTCGTGCAGCGCCAGGAAGGCGCGGCGGCGCCGCCGCTCGGATCGGGCGACAAACACCTTGACGACGTCCCGGGCTTCGATGACCCCGGTGGCTGCTGTCACCGTGCACCTCAGGGGAACGACGGGGGCGGGGTCGCGGAGCACGACCGTTGTCCGCATAGGTTGGCTGGGCAGGGAGCCATTTCCTCTCCGCGAACTCAGCACCCGGCCCATCGTTTCGGAGGGAGACCATGGCGGCGACCGCCGACCGCATCCGCTGCTCCTGGGCGCTCGGGAGTGCGCTGATGACCACCTACCATGACGAAGAATGGGGGGTCCCCTGCCACGATGACCGGACGCTGTTCGAATTCCTCATCCTCGAGGGCATGCAGGCTGGCTTGAGCTGGGACACCGTCCTGCGCAAGCGCGACAACTTCCGCGCGGCCTTCGACGGCTTCGACCCTCGGAAGGTTGCCCGGTACGGGGCCGCCGACATCCGGCGGCTCATGCGCGATGAGGGGATCATCCGCAACCGGGCCAAGATCGACGCGGCGATCGGCAACGCGAAGGCATGCCTGCAGGTCCAGGGCGAATTCGGCTCATTCGATCGCTTCATCTGGCAGTTCGTGGACGGCAGGCCGCTACAGGGACGCCGCCGGCGTCTCCAGGACATCCCGGCGAACACCGATGACTCGGTCGCGATGAGCAAGGAGCTCCGGCGCCGCGGCTTTCGGTTCGTCGGCCCCACGATTTGCTACGCCTTCATGCAGGCCGTGGGCCTCGTGAACGACCACCTGGTCGACTGTTTCCGCTGCCGCCGGCTCTCATGAGCGCCGCGAATCCGTGATGAGCCCCACGCATCCGCTGGGCCGGGTCGCGGCGCTACTCGTCAAGGACGGCGCCGTGGCGCTTGCTCGACGACCCCGGGCGACCGAGATTCCGCTAGCGGTTCGCAGACGGCTTGGCGGCAGACGGCCTGGCGGCGGCCCAGTACGCCGTCCGGGCGGACCGTCGCCACGAATCCCAGCCGCTGCTCGCGCGCGAACCGCTGCACGTCTGGTCAGGATGCCCGCGGCGCTCACCCCCTTCATCTCCGCTCCCGGTACGCGACCAGGATCTGCTCGATGCTGCGGGTGTGTTCGCGGCAGTGCTCGATGCACCTCCGCAGCATCTTCCGCGCCGTCCAGCGCTCCCCCGGCAGGTGGGTCCACCAGATCGGCACGGTGACCCGGCCGCGCAGGTCGGGGGTCAGACTCTGCGCCCATCGCCGGAACGCCGGCCACACGATCCGCACGCGCTCGATCTGATCGTCGGTGGCGTCGATGCGCCGGTCCGCGTCGGCGATCACCTCCGGGAGGGGCACGCGATCGGGATCGTCGATGATCCGGCCCATGTACCACAGCTCCGCGCCCACGATGTGCCGGATCACCTTCCGGATCGGCCGCGTCCGCTCGTCGCGCACCCAGTCGAGGACCGCATCATCAAGGGACTCGACGAGCGCGAGGAGATCCTCGTGCGCATAGCCCGCGATACGCAGATAGCGCTCGATCTCGGGATCGGTGACGGGCATGAAGTCAGGCCGGAAGATCCCAACGTCGTCGCCGGACTCGAAGTTGCCGGCCATGGCGACCTCTTCCACGATGCGATAGGTAGGATGGGGGTCGGAGGCCACGGACTCACCGTGCGAGGCGAGCCAGCCCAGGTGGGCACGGATCGCCCCGGGCAGACGGTGGGCCATCTCCTCGCGTGATTCGAATCGCATACCCAGCCCTGGCGGCTCGAGGAGATGCGCCATGACCCGCCCGGATGCCGCCGTGTCCAGGTAGATGTCCATCAGCGCCGGGTGCGGGCGAGCACCTCCGCGACGCGCTCGAGGAACCGCTGGTCTTCAGGGCCGAAGGCGTTGAGGCGGCTGCCGTCGATGTCGATCTCGCCGATGACCGAGCCGCCGCGGAAGATGGGGACGACGATCTCCGACTTCGTGTACGGGAAGCAGGCGAGGTAGCGCGGATCCTTCGAGACGTCGGCGACCACCTCGGTCTTGCCGGACGCGGCGGCAGCGCCGCAGACGCCGGTCCCGATGGGGATGCGGGTGTGCTCGGTGGCTTCGGGGCCCTTCCAGGGGCCCAGCACGAGGTCCGAACCCTCGACCCAGTAGATGCCGACCCAGGAGTAGTCGGGGAACCGGTCGTGGAGGTAGTCGACGACCGGCTGCCCCGCGGCCGCATCGCCCCGCAATGCGATCGCCTCGATGTCACACAGCGCGTGGTTGAAATCCACTGCAGCCGGGGTCATCCTCACATCCTCTCCGTATTCCAGGGGATATCCCCGGCCGATCCACCGCGCCAGCCCCCCGAGCAGCGCGACGGCCCCGGGATAGCTCTGCCGTCTCAGCGTGGCCACCACCCGGGCGGCCAGAGTTTCCCCGGGTCAGGTTCAATACAGGATGGGATCTCGACCGAGCGGCAGCACGCGGGCGCGGGCGATCAGCAGCCGTGCGGGAGCGGAGACGGCGCCGGGGATGTGGCCGGCGGCATACGCATCGGCGCGCCGCACGTCGACGAACAGGCCCGAGCCTGAAGCGACCCGGCGCCTGGCCTCGTCGACCGTGATGCGCTCGATCTCGGGGAAGTGCCGCTCAACCCTCAAACTCGAGCATCTGCGGACGCAGATGGCGCGTGATGCCCAGCTGCGAGGCCATCAGACTCGTCCAGCCCACGACCCCTTCGATGAGGGCCAGGGCTACCTCTTCGGCTTTCTCGGGGCTAACCGACGCGCGGTCGAGCCCGCCGAGGATGTGTCCCATCCGGCGGCAGATCGAATCCACGTCCTCGAGGAGATCGCGGCCCACGCGCAATCCCGCGGCCGTCACGTCGCGCGTCCGCCGCTGCGCCAGCAGGCGGCGCTGGGCGCCGGCCCAGTCCCCGAGCTCATCGAGCGTATAGCGCGCCTCGGACGGACCACGCTCGACCGCCACGGTGACGAAGGCCTGGCAGGCCCGCCAGACCTGGTGCACGATCGCGGCCAGGAAGCGGCGGTCGTCGGGCGTCAGCGGGTTACTTGCCGAACTCTTGCCCATAGGTGATCGTGAAACCCTCCCACGTTCGCTCGCCGCGGGCGATGGCCCGCGCATCCAGCAGGATCGTGAAGCGGATGACCTGCGGCCGCATCACGCCCATGATCGACCCCGTGGCCAGCTCCGCTTCACCCCGGAGCTGCTCACGGTTGTGCGCCGGGGTGTGGGTCGAGCGGTAGAGCACCGCGTCCCAGGCGATGTCGATCTCGCGCCGGTCCCGCGAGACGCGGACCGCGCGCACGGTGCCCTCGCCGAGCACGTTCTGGGCCAGGTTCTTGGCGATGACCTCCGGGCGAGGCGTCTCCTGCGCCGGAGCCTCCGTGGTGCCGGCCAGCACGACCGCGGCGAGGAGCAGCACCACCCAGAGCATCGTGCTGACCCTTTCCCCGTGCCGGGGGGAGACTCCTGTGACGGCCTGAGATGGCCTCCCTGGATGACCGCTCCCGCAGGGACCATCCCCGTTCCCCGTGGAACTCTCCAATCCACGATGATCGCCCGCTCCGAGGTCGAGCCGCTGTCGACCATCCTCGCACAGACGATCGCCGACGAGATCGTGACGCTCGGCGAGCTCGTCGACCGCATGGCCCGCCGCGGGTTCGGCCTGCTCATGATCGTCCTCGCCTTGCCGACGATGATCCCGATCCTGCCGCCGGGATCCGCCGCGGTCATCGGCCTCCTCTACATCATCCTTGCCGTCCAGATGCTCATCGGGCTGGACCAGCCGTGGCTGCCCCCGCGGGCGCGTCGCTACCGACTGAGCCCCCGCGCCATCGTGGCCCTGCGGCATCGCGGCGTTCCCGTCGTCCGGAGGATCGAGCGGTACTCGCGGCCCCGGCCGCTCTTCGTGGACGATCGGATCACGGCGCGCGCCGTGGCGCTGGGCGTACTCGTGCTTGGCATCGTGCTGTTCTTCCCCCTGCCCTTCCTGAACACCGTCCCAGCGCTCGCCGTGCTGCTCCTCGGCATCGGCCTGTTGAACCGGGACAGTGTCTTCCTGCTCATCGGGTTCCTCCTCACGACGGCCGTCGTGCTCATCATCGTGTTCGGGCTGAGCACCCTGTACGGACTATTCAACCGGCTGTTCGGGCTGTAGGGGATGTCCGGGCGGCTGCGGTGGGGCATCCTCGGCGCGGCATCGATCGCCGTGCGGCGCGTCATGCCCGCGATCGCGCGCTCCCGGGCCGGCATGCTCTACGCCGTGGCGAGCCGGGACCAGCGCCGCGCGGAGGAGATCGCCGGCCGGTTCGGCATCCCCCACGTCTATGGCGCGTACGAGGCGCTCCTCGCCGATCGCGAGGTGGACGCCGTCTACATCCCGCTCCCGAACAACCTGCACCGACCCTGGACGGAGCGCGCGGCGGCGGCGGGCAAGCACGTGCTCTGCGAGAAACCGCTCGGAATCACCGCCGAAGACGCGGCGGCGATGGTGGACGCCTGCGCGCGCGCGGGCGTCGTCCTGCTGGAAGCGTTCATGTACCGCTTTCATCCCCAGATCGAGCGCCTGCAGGAGATGCTCCGCGCCGGGGCGATCGGCGACCCGTGGCTGGTCCGGGCGGCCTTCACGTTCGCCGTCGCGGGGAGCGCCAACATCCGGCTCGACGCGGCCCTCGGCGGCGGCGGGCTGCTGGACGTCGGCTGTTACTGCGTCAACATCAGCCGGCTCGTCCTGGGGGAGCCCCGCACCGCGTTCGCCTCAGCGGACTATGAGCGCGACGTGGACGTGCGGCTGGCCGGCGCCCTGCGCTTCTCCGGAAACCGGATGGCGCTCGTGGACTGCGGGCTGCGCACGCCGTACCGGCAGATGTGCGAGGTCGTCGGTCCGGACGGCGCCGTGCTGCTGACCCGACCCTTCCAGCCTGAGGAAGAGCCGGCCGAGCTCATCATCCGCCGCTCGCGCGGGCAGCCGGACGAGCGCGTCGAGGTGGCGGGGACGAACCAGTACGTGCGGATGATCGACCACTTCGGCGATGTCGTCGCGGGCGAACCGGCGCGCCACCCGCCGGCGGAAGCGATCGCCAACATGCGGGTCCTGGATGCGCTGCGCCGCGCCGCCCAGACGGGCGCCCCCGCCGACGTTGGGTGACGGGAAGCCCGGGCAGGGAACACTCGTATATAGGGATGACTCCTTCACCGAGCGGAGGATGGCAATGACCGAGCTGGCGCACCAGAAGTGCGTGGCCTGCAGGGGCGGCGAGCCGCCGATGTCAGACGCGGAGATCGCGCAGATGAAGGCGCACGTGCCGGACTGGCAGGTCGTCGAGCGAGACGGCATCAAGCGCCTGCAGCGCGTCTTCACGTTCGAGAACTTCGTGAAGGCGCTGGACTTCACGAACCGCGTCGGAACGATCGCCGAAGAGGAAGGCCACCATCCGGCCATCCTCACGGAGTGGGGTAAGGTCGCCGTGACCTGGTGGACCCACAAGATCCGCGGCCTCCACCGCAACGACTTCATCATGGCGGCGAAGGCCGACCGGTTGTACCTCCCCTCCCGCGCCTAAGACCGCAGCGCACGCAGGAGGAGGTTCAGCGAGCTCGCCAGGACGAGCAGCAGGACCGCGCGGCGGAACGCCACGGCGCTGAGCCGGTCCTGCACCCAGAACCCCAGGCGCGTGCCGACCAGCGCCGGCACGCACGCGGCCACCGCGTACAGCGCGAGCGACAGCGTGTACAGGCCCATCCGGTAGTAGGTGACCACCTGCGTCAGGCCCCCGAGCAAAA
>MENB01000050.1:0-1236 GCA_001768125.1 Armatimonadetes bacterium RBG_19FT_COMBO_69_19 | reverse complement strand
ACAAAGACCCGCTTCTCCACCCCCAGGGAGTGGATGTAGGCCGCGATGAGCGGCGCGAAGATGCCCGTCGTCCCCCCCATCACGCCCGAGACGAGTCCCACGAGCGGCCCCGCGTACGTCTGCGCGCGGGAGGAGATCGTCGGAACGAGATCGAGCAGGCTGGTCACCGCGAAGAGCAGGCCCGTCGCGCCCACGGCGAGGGCGATCCACCGCGGATCGAGCGTGCCGAGCAGCCGAGCGCCGGCGATCGTGCCCGCGATGACGCCGAGCAGCAGCCCCCCGAAGCGCCGGAGGTCCTCCCGGGTCCCGCCCCCGCGCAGGAGGATGGCGAAGTTCGTGGCAATCACCGGGATAGCGATGAGCAGGACCGCGCTGCGCGCGCCGATCAGGTTGGCGGCGATGGGGACGGAGATGAGCGGGAAGCCGAACCCGAGCGCGCTCTTCACCGCGGCGGCGAACGTCACCACGATGAGCACGGCGGCGAAGGCCGCGTTCAGGCCGAGGGCCGGCTCCACGTCAGTGCAGGGAGATCTCCACGTAGGGGGTCGTGCACGGCGTGCCGCCGGCGACGTAGAAGCGTCCGGCCGTGAGGTCCTCGATCACCGAGACCACCGATTCCACACGCTCTTCCTCCGGCAGCGCGGGGTTGGGATGCCGGCACACCGAGTCCGGATGGCCGTGGTGATCGCGCAGGATCGCCATGATCGTCTCCGCGTGCAGGGACCGGCGCCGGGCGCCCTGCGTGAGCAGCTCGTGCATCCGCTCGGCGCGCTGATAGGTTGAGGTCTTCTCCTCGGCCAGGGGTTGCCACACGCCGAGACGCTCCGGATCGACGAAGTGGTTGGCGTGCGCGAGCACGCCGTCGACCGGGGCGAGCGCGCAGGTGGCCTCCGGCGCCGCCTCGATGTCCACCACCTCTGATCTGCCGTTCGCCTGCCCGATCAGGAAGTTCGCCGAGCAGGAGCGCAGTTCGTCCGTCACCACCCGGACGGCGTCGCGCAGGGTCCTGGCGTGCAAGATCCGCCACGTGCGCACATGGAAGGGCGTGCGCAGCGCGGACCAGTCGTCGCGGGAGCTGAGCAGCCCGTTGATCACGAGCCCCAAGCCGTGCGAGTTCATCCCGATCTTCCCGCCCACGATCCCGGCTTCGGTGAAGGCGGCCAGACAGGTCCCGTCGGGATCCGCCCGGCGCAGGACGACCCCGCGCACGGCGGGGAACCAGTCCCAGTTCTGCCC
>MENB01000049.1:4818-5060 GCA_001768125.1 Armatimonadetes bacterium RBG_19FT_COMBO_69_19 | reverse complement strand
AGGCGGTAAGCGTGGGGGATGACATCGAGCGCGACGTCGACGCCGCGGCGAAAGTGGGGCTGCAGGGTATCTTACTCGATCGATTCGACGATCATCCGGACTACCGGCCCCGAGTAGAAAGCCTGGCGGAGCTTGTGGAGCGCCTGCCGGTCCGCATCCCCCAGCCGCAGTAGTGTCATGCGAGCGAAGCGAAGCAATCTCTTCCAGTCCCATGTCCTGGCGGTCGTCCGCGCCGTTCCCAA
>MENB01000049.1:4127-4800 GCA_001768125.1 Armatimonadetes bacterium RBG_19FT_COMBO_69_19 | reverse complement strand
TGGCCGGAAGGCGTCATGGTGCGCGAGAGGTCGGCTGGATCGCACACGCCGGTGCCGCCGGGATCCCCTGGCAGCGTGTGGTGAACAGATTCGGAGGATTGGCCGCGGGCTTCACCGGTGGTCGCGAGGGGCACCGAAGGGCCCTGAGGCGCGATGGGGTGCGTGTCGGGCCGGACGGCCAAGTAGATCTGGCGCGGTATCTGTGGTGGCCCGATGCGCGGACGCGGAAGCGGCTCGGGCTTGGCTAGCGCTCCGCGCTCAGGGCACGAGGACGATCTTTCCGAAGTGCTCGCGGGACTCGAAGATGTGGTGCGCCTCGCGGACCTGAGATAGCGGCAGGACCACGTGGATCACCGGGGTGATGGCACCTCGGAAGATGAGGTCCATCACCGCACGGAAGTCCGTGACGTTTCCCATCGGCGCGCCCAGGATCTGACGGTGACGCTGGTACAGTTCCCGGATGTCGAAGTCGGGGCGCTCGCCGCCGCTCGCGCCGCAGATCACCATCCGCCCGCCCGGCCGCAGGCTGCGGATCGACTCCGGCCAGGTGGCCGCTCCCACAGGATCAGAGACCACATGCACGCCGGGACCCGTGATCTCGCGGACGCGCTCGCTGAACTTCGGGTACTCTGAGCGCACGATCGGAATCGCCCCCAGGGCCTGTGCTTTGCTC
>MENB01000049.1:3495-3823 GCA_001768125.1 Armatimonadetes bacterium RBG_19FT_COMBO_69_19 | reverse complement strand
AGCGCTCGCAGCGACCGCAAGAGAGGATGGGGTTCACCACCACACGGTCGCCGCGGGTGAACCCCGTGACGTCCGGGCCCACCTGCTCCACGACGCCCGCGACGTCTCCACCCGTAACCATCGGCAGCTTCCATCGTCCCCACGGGAATACCGGCCGGCCCCCCGGCGGGCCGCTCCGGGCCCAGATGTCCATGTTGTTCAAAGCGACGGCGCGCACCCGGACCAGCGCCTCCACCGGACCAGGCTCCGGTGTGGCGATCTCGTCGAGGCGCAGGGTGTCCACCCCGCCGTGCTCGCGGATGACGACGGCCTTCATGGCATCACCCTT
>MENB01000049.1:2604-3469 GCA_001768125.1 Armatimonadetes bacterium RBG_19FT_COMBO_69_19 | reverse complement strand
GTTACTACGTACCGGCCACCCAGCCGAACGTCTGGAAGTCGTACAGCCCCGGGACGTCGTACTGGACGCCGCTCATGCGCTTGGCGATGGCGGTCCGGCCGTTCGGGTAGTACCGGTGCATGGGACGCTAGATTCGCGCCTCTTGAAGGATCCGCCGGGCCTCCCGCAGCGCCGCGATCAGGCGGTTCCGCCCCCGGATCAGGTGGATCTGCGTGATGCGGTAGTCGTCGCTGCCAGGCTCCAGCCGTCCAAGGCGGGACGCCGGCTCGAGATCGGGAAGGGCCGGCACGTTCACGGCCGGGTCGTGGCGGAAGCGTCCCGAGCGCGTGTAGTTGATCGGGACGAAGACCCGGGCCAGCCGGCGCTGGATCTCGTTGGCGCGTTTGACCTGCGGATCAGTCAGCGGCCGGCTGGAGAGCGGTGAGACGGTGTCGTAGAAGCGTTCCAGGTCGTCCTCGAGATCCTCGACCTCCGCGCGGGCGGGGGCGAAGTCAAAGCGTCCCTGGGCGGCCTCCTGGTAGCGCGCCAGCGTCCGCGTGAACTCGCGCGCGGTGGCCCGGAAATCCAGCGGGTAGAGCGGGCTGTTCGCGGCGCGGAAGGTCGCGGCCGCGTAGACCTTCATGTCGCGCAGGAGGTTGTCGCGGTCGGCGATCTCCAGGGTGTCATCCTCCGTGTGCCAGGCGATGTTCCCGCCGCACCCGCCGACAGGGTAATAATCTTTCTCCTTCACGAGCGGCTGCGGCATCGTCGAGCTCAGCATGTAGAATGTCGAGACGCCGATGTTGCTGAAGGATTTATCGCCCGCGCGCAGCGGCCGGCCGCCCGCGGCCTCCTGGCCGGTGACGTCGTGGATCACGGCCTTCGC
>MENB01000049.1:2216-2505 GCA_001768125.1 Armatimonadetes bacterium RBG_19FT_COMBO_69_19 | reverse complement strand
CGAGCGCGTGGGTATCAGCATACCACGAGGAACCGGCGTACCGGCCGTGGGAGTGACCCGACCACCAGGCGATGCGCACCGTCCGGGCAAGTGCGTCGCGGTGCTTCCACAGCACGCGCGCCACCTCGAGGAGCGTGGCGTCACCGGTCGTATTGTCGCCGATGCCCTCGTGCCAGGAGTGGAGGTGGCCGTGCAGCAGCACGAACTTCTCCGGTTCCTGCGTCCCGCGGATCTCGGCGACGAGCACCGGGATGGGACGCCAGCCCTCATCGAGCTTGGTGGAGAGCTT
>MENB01000049.1:1438-2173 GCA_001768125.1 Armatimonadetes bacterium RBG_19FT_COMBO_69_19 | reverse complement strand
ATCTGCGGCTTGCGCCGGATCGTGTCGAGGTCCGGCGAGCCCCAGATGCTGGTGCAGATGCCCTCGTGGATGCGCTCGCCCGGGCTGATGAAGATCGCGCCGAGGCCCCCCTTCTCCTGGAACTCGATCACCTTCGCGGGCGAGGGGTAGCCCTCCGTGAGGATGATCTTGCCGCTCACGTCCTGGTTGATGTCGCCCTGCCCCTCGAACAGACCGATGATCGCACCACCGGGCTGCGGTGGGACATAGACGACGGCCCCTCGGCGCGACTTGCCATTGGTGGATAGTGACATCGATGGGGTCTTCGCGGTCAGCAAGCGCGCCTCGGGGGACATCACCTCGAGCTTGGCCTTCTTCGGGATGCTGATCAGCAGCTCCGGCTCGTGCAGGGTGTGGGGGACGCCCCACTTCGAGAGCTGCTTCATGATGTAGTCGATCGCCTTGCGCTCCGCCTTCCCTCCGGAGTCGCGCACCAGGGTGCTGAACTTCTCCACGAGCGCCCACGGCGCGTCGAGCGAGACCGCCGAGGTGATGGCGGATTCCTGCGGGTCCCTCCAGGTTGCGAAAGCCTTCACGTTCTCCCTCCTCTCTAATTGACCGCGGGCGGCCGCCGCCGGTGCCAATCGGTTACACGCTGGTAGGCATCGGCCACGCGGAACATCACGTCTTCGGCAAAGTAGCGGGCGACGATCTGCAGCCCCAGCGGCAGTCCGTCGGTACTGAAGCCGCACGGGA
>MENB01000049.1:421-1398 GCA_001768125.1 Armatimonadetes bacterium RBG_19FT_COMBO_69_19 | reverse complement strand
GTGAAGTCGCGGCCGGGCACTTCCTCGGAGAAGTCGTGGGCAGCCGTAGGAGAGGTCGGTGTGACGAGGACGTCGACGTGCTCGAACACTCTTGCGATCCCGTCCCTGAACATCCGGCGCGCGCGCTGGGCATGGAGGTAGTCGACGCCCGGGATCAGCGCACCCATCCGCAGGCGCTCCAGCACCGCCGCGGAGTACCCTTCGGGGCGCTCCTCCATCCAGGGACGGTGGATCGAGGCGGCTTCCACGAAGAGGATGGTGAGCAGCGCGAGCACCGCGTGCTCGAACGGCGGCGGCTCCACGTCGACGACCTCGAGTCCGAGATCCCGCCGGACGTCCACCGCGGCGAGGGCCGCGTCGCGGACCTCGGGGTGCAGATGCTCCTCGAACTCTCTGCGGACCACGCCGACCCGCAGGCCCCGCACAGACTGGGCGAGGGCGGACACGTAGTCGGGCACCGGCCGGTCGCCCGATGTAGGGTCGGCCGGGTCGAAACCCGCGATGGTCTCCAGGACGAGCGCGGCATCGGCGGCCGATCGTGTCAGCGGACCGACGAAATCGCAGGACCAGCACAGCGCCCTGAGACCACTCCGGCTGACCCGGCCGTACGTGGGCTTCACCCCCGCGAGACCACAGTAGGACGCGGGCAGCCTGATCGAGCCTCCTGTGTCGGTGCCCACGGAGAAATACGCCTGGCCGGCGCACACCGACGCCGCGGAGCCCGTGCTGCTCCCCGCCGTCGAGCGATTCAAGTTCCAGGGATTGCGCGTTGGACCGAAGTCAGGGTGCGTCTCGCCGTACGCGAACTCCAGCAGGTTGTTCTTCCCGAGGAGCACTGCCCCGGCGTCGGCGAGGCGTTTCGCGACGAACGCCGTGGTCGTGGAGACGTGGCCCCGCAGGACGTTGCTGCCGCAGGTCAGGGGAAGCCCGGAGACGTCGAAGATGTCCTTCAGGCTGTACGGGATGCCGCACAGCGG
>MENB01000049.1:0-384 GCA_001768125.1 Armatimonadetes bacterium RBG_19FT_COMBO_69_19 | reverse complement strand
CGAGATCCGCCGTAACCAGGATGTAGGCGTTCAAGCGGCTGTCCTGCCGCTCGACGCGCTCGAGGGCGGCGCACGTCACCTCGACCGGCGAGAGGTCGCCCCTGTAGTACCGACGAGCAAGCTCGGCGATCCCGGCGTAGGCGAGATCAGCGTCCATGGGGATTCTCCTCGGCCGGAGAGAACGCCGGCAGGGGTTCGACGGTCTGCGCCGCTGGGATCCCGCGCACCGCGGCCAGGAATCCAGCGAGGACCTGCGCGATGCTGGCGCGTTCGCGCTCGGTGATGCGGACCCCGGCGAGATGCGCCACGGCCTGGATCTCTTCGACGGTCATCTGGTCTGCCATCGCGACCTCCTTCGTGGCGGCCTACGTCTCGAGGATGAAA
>MENB01000048.1 GCA_001768125.1 Armatimonadetes bacterium RBG_19FT_COMBO_69_19 | reverse complement strand
TGCAGCAGGGCTACGAGTACGTCAGCCTGACCGCCGAACCCATCGACGTGCACATCGCGAAGATCCTCCCCGAGCCCTTCGTCCGCCGCCTCATGGCCCTGCCCATCCGCCAGGAGGACCGCGAGCTGATCGTGGCGATGGCCGATCCTTCCGACATCCTGGCCATCGACGAGATCTCGCGGGCGACGGGGCTCCGCGTGCTGCCGGTCTTCACGACCGAGACGGATCTGGAGTGGGCGATGGCCCAGCTCTACGATGACGTGAGCGGCAAGGTCAATCAGGCCGCTGCGCTGGCGGACGCGATCGAGTTCAGCGAGGGCCCCGGGGAGAACGGCGCCGGAGAGGTCCTGGTCCTCGGCAACGAGGCCGCCCCGCCGGTCATCCAGATGGTCGACTCCATCTTGCAGGGAGCGATCACCGCGCGGGCCACGGACATCCACCTCGAGCCCCACGCCCAGCAGGCCCGCGTGCGCTACCGTATCGACGGGCTGCTCTACGACAAGGCGTTGATCCCGCGGCTGATGTATGCCGCGGTGGTCAGCCGCATCAAGATCCTGGCCGCGCTCGACATCGCCGAGCACGTCAAGCCCCAGGACGGCCGGATCAGCATGCGCCTGCGCGACCGGGAGTACGACGTGCGCGTGGGTATCACCGCCACAGCCTTCGGGGAACGGGTCGTGATGCGGCTGCTGGACAAGTCGAACGTCCTGGTCGGCCTGGAGCGCCTCGGCATTCCGCCGGACCAGGAGCTGATCATCGACACGATCATCCGCAAACCCCACGGGATGGTCCTCGTCACGGGGCCGACGGGCAGCGGCAAGACGACCACGCTGTACTCCTGCCTGCAGCGCGTGAACGATTCCAGCCGCAACATCATGACCATCGAGGACCCGGTGGAGTACTACATCGAGGGCATCTCGCAGATCCCCGTCCGGCCGCGCGCCGGCATGACGTTCGCCACGGGCCTGCGCAGCATGCTGCGGCAGGATCCCAACATCATCATGGTGGGGGAGATCCGCGACGCGGAGACGGCGAAGATCGCCGTCCATGCCGCGCTGACCGGCCACCTCGTCTTCAGCACGCTGCACACGAACGATGCCTCGGGCTCGGTCGTCCGGCTGGTGGACATGGGCATCGAGCCGTACTTCATCACCAGCTCGCTCATCGCCACGATCGGCCAGCGCCTCGTGCGGCGCCTGTGTCAGGGCTGCCGGCTGCCCTACGAGGCGTCCCGGGACATCGCCACCGAGCTCGGTCTGCCCGCCGACAGCCGGCCGACGCTGTACCGGCCCGTGGGCTGCCGGGAATGCGAGCAGACAGGGTACAAGGGACGGCTGTCGGTGATGGAGATCTTCAGGATGAACGAGGTGATCCGGGAGCTCGTGCTGGCGCGCAAGCCCGCCACGGCGCTGCGCGAGGCCGCGATCAGTAGCGGCATGAGCGCGATCAGCGACGCGGCCACGGCCCGCGTGCTCGACGGGACGACGAGCATGGAAGAGCTGCGCCGGGTGATCTACCTGGAAGAGTAGGCCTGCGCGAGCGCGCCGCGCGCCGCGTCCTGCAAGAGCTTCCGCCCGCGCCCGAACACCCACCGCCTGCGCGCTACCTGCTCCAGCACCGGCCGCGCTTCGTCGGCCCGCATGCGGGCCAGGGCGGCTACCGCCGCTTCCTTCAGCGAGGTGCCTTCGGGGGTGAAATCGCGCGACTGCACGATCGTGAGCAACCAGCCCGCCGCGTGCGGATCGTAGACGGCGCCCATCCCGTCGATGCAATGGCGGCGGATCCGCGCGTCCGGATCCTCGAAGAAGACGGCCAGCGCCGCGCGCGCCGCGCCGCCCCCAAGCTTATGCAGGGCGTCGATCACTTCGCGCCGCACGCGATACTCCGGGTGGCGCGCCAGCGCCGCCAGGTGCGGGACGGCCCCCGCGCTGCGGATCTCGCCCAGGACGTAGGCCAGGTTGCGGGCCAGGTACCACGAAGGGGTGTGGAGGTACGGCGCGAGACGCCCCGGCTCCCCGGCGACGACGTCGGCGAGCAGCTCACAGATGCGGCGGCGCCGCAGCGCCCCCGGCTCATGTTCCAGCCGGTCGACAAGCCGAACGACCGCCTCGCTGGCCACAGTACGCAGACGGGCGAGGTCGACCGGTTGGGGCCACTCGGCCTCCAGCATCGCCGCGATCAGAGAGTCGACATCGGTGCTCATCGGTCATCGGATATCCTGCCCGCTCCCGCGCTTTACTTGACCTCGGCGGCTGTTATAATGGCGGCAAGGCGAAGACGGGGAGGAGTACCCCGCGGGCGCTCCAAGCGAGGGAGGCGAACGGTGCGAGCCTCCCGGGTGGACACGGGCGAACGTCGCCCCCGAGCCGCGGCCTGAACCCCGACCGGCTGTCTGGGACAGGGTCGCGCGGGATGCGCCCGGGATAGCGCAGACGAGGGTCGCCCCAATGGGGGGCGAAACGCGGGTGGTACCGCGGAGCTGCCAACGCTCCGTCCTGTGGACGGAGCGTTATCTATTTCCGTTCGGTATTGCAGAGGGAGACAGCCATGGCGACCAGGACATTGCCGACGACCTACGATCCCCGCGCAGTCGAGATGCTGCGCTACACCGAGTGGATGCGAGCCGGGTCCTTCCGCGCCGTGGTCGATCCGTCCCGGAAGCGGAGCTCGAGCCGGGGCCCGTTCGTGATCATGCTGCCGCTGCCGAATGTGACGGGCGAGTCGCACATCGGCACCGCCTCCACCTTCTCCATCCAGGACGTCCTCATCCGCTGGCGGCGGATGCAGGGGCGGAGCGCCCTGTGGCAGCCGGGCACGGACCACGCCGGCATCGCCACGCAGAACATTGTGGAGCGGGAGATCGCCCGAGAAGGCCTGACCCTGGAGGCGCTCGGACGCGAGCGCTTCGTGCAGCGCGTCTGGCAGTGGAAAGAGAAGTACGGCAACATCATCGTCGAGCAGCTGAAGCGCATGGGCTTCTCCTGCGACTGGGACCGCTACATCTTCACGCTGGACCCGCCGTATTACGACGCGGTACTCGAGGCGTTCGTGCGGCTGTTCAATCAGGGCCTCATCTACCGCGGCAAGCGCATGGTGAACTGGTGCCCGCGAGACCAGAGCGCCATCTCCGATCTCGAGGTGGAGTACGTTGAGGTCGACACTCACCTCTGGCACGTGCGCTACCCCGGCGCGGACGGGGGCCCGGGCATCACCATCGCCACCCAGCGGCCGGAGACGATCCTGGCGGACGTGGCGGTGGCCGTGCATCCCGCGGACCCGCGCTATGCCGGGCTGATCGGCACTGAGGTCGTGGTACCCATCGTGAACCGGCGCGTGCCCGTGATCGCCGATACGCGCGTGGATCGCGAGTTCGGCACCGGCGCGCTCAAGATCACGCCCGGGCACGACCCCATGGACAACGAGATCGGGACCGATCACAAACTCCCGACGCTGGTCATCCTGGACCCGGGGGGCCGGATGACCGCGGACACGGGGAAGTACGCCGGTCTGGATCGCTTCGAGGCGCGCAAGGCGGTGGGCGCGGATCTGCAGGCGTTGGGCCTGCTGGAGCGGGTGGAACCCTACCGCACGAACGTGGGCACGTGCGACCGCTGCCACGCGGTGATCGAACCCTACATCAGCGACCAGTGGTTTGCCGACATGACGTCGATGGCCGCGCGGGCGGCCGAGGCGATCCGGAGCGGCCGCGTGCGCTTCCACCACGAGCGCTGGGCGAAGATCGTCCTGCACTTCCTCGACCACATCCGTCCCTGGACCATCTCGCGCCAGCTCTGGTGGGGCCACCGCATCCCCGTGTGGCAGTGCGACGCCTGCGGGGAACGCACGGCCGCGAAAGTGCCGGTGGAGCGATGCCCGAAGTGCGGCGGCGGCCCCTTGAAGCAGGACCCGGACGTGCTGGACACCTGGTTCAGTTCGGGGATCTGGCCCTTTGCCACGCTCGGCTGGCCGAAGGATACCCCCGACCTGCGGTACTTCTACCCGGGCGACGTGCTCGTCACGGCCAACGAGATCCTGTTCCTCTGGGTGGCCCGGATGATCATGATGGGCCTGCACTTCCTGGACGACGTCCCGTTCACCGATGTGTACGTGGCGCCGACCGTGATGACGCTCGAGGGACGCCGCATGAGCAGGTCGCTCGGGACGGGGATCGACCCGCTGGAGATGGTCGACGGGCGGGGGTACGGCGCCGACGCCGTGCGCTTCGCCCTGATCTCGCGCTGCTCGCAGGCGCAGCAGGATCTGCGCTTCAATGAGAAGATGATCGCGGACGTGCGGAACTTCAACACGAAGATCTGGAACGCGACGCGCTTCGTGCTGATGAACCTCGACGGCTTCGACCACCGCCGCGTCCCGGCCTCAGGAGACCTGGGGCTCGCCGACCGCTGGATCCGCAGCCGGCATGCCCAGCTGAGCCGGGCGGTGACGGTCCATCTCGAGGCGTTCGAGTTCGACAAGGCGGCACGGGCGCTCTACGAGTTCATCTGGGCCGAGTACTGCGACTGGTACCTGGAGATGGCGAAGGTGGACCTCCAGGATGCGCCCTCGGGATCAGCCCGCCGCGCGGCTATCCAACACACCCTGTGGTCCGTACTGTCAGGCACGATGGCGCTGCTTCACCCGATCATGCCCTTCCTCACGGAGGAGGTCTGGCAGCAGCTTCCGCACAATGGCGACAGCCTCATGATCGCGCCGTGGCCGGCGCCGGATCCGGATGCTGTGGACGCGGATCTCGATCGCATGATGGACACCCTGATGTCGGTGGTACGTGCCCTTCGCAGCCTCCGTGCGGAGCTCGGTCTCCCACCGTCACAGCGCATCAGCGTCCACGTGCGTGCAGACGGGGCCTCCGAGCGCCTGCTGGCGCCCGTCGGCCGACATATCGCTGCGCTCGCCCGGACGGATCCGGTTTCGATTGAGCCGCTGTCCTCGCCGCGGCCCCGGGAGAGCGTGACGGCCGTCCTGTCCGGGGTGGAGGTCTCGATCCCGCTCGGCGGGCTGGTCGATCTCGCGAAAGAGCGGGACCGGCTCGCCCGCGCCCTGCGCGACCTCGATGCCGAGCTCCTCTCGCTGCAGCGCCGGCTCGACAACCCGGACTTCGTGCAGCGGGCGCCGGTGGACGTCGTGGAACGCGAGCAGGGACGAGCTGAGGATCTGCGCGTCCGGAGGCAGCGCCTGCACGAGATCGCCGCGGCCCTGGGGGATGGGCCGGTCCGATAGCGAATCCAGTCCAGCGGGCGGCTGGCGGATGAGTGGCGACCGGGAGGCCGAACGCGCGGAGGTAGCACGATTCGAGGCGGCCCGGCGTGCCGTGCGCGGGGTCGCCTCCGCATTTCGGACACTCCGGCTGTACCCGCTGCACCACGCCCGAACGGCCGAGGCGCTTCAGGCGGCCCGCGCCGCGCTCGATGCCTATACGGCCGGCCATGGCTCGCTCGCCGTCACCGCAACGGGGCAGGGACTCGTCTTCGATTTCCGCACGGAGCCGTACGCGGACGACGTCGTCGGCGATCTCGCCCGCGCCATGCGTGCCCGCGCCGCGCCCACGGTCCAGTTCCTCCGCGGCGTGTCGTCCGCTGAGCTCGGCGAGTTCGTCAGCGCGCTCCATCTCTCCCCGGTCCAGATCCAGCGGGCCGGGGGGTTGGGGGCGCTCCTCGGGGCCGGGGGCGTGCGGAGCGTGCTCATCGAGACCGTCGGGGGCACACTCCCGCGCGGAGCGGACCTACTCGAGCCTCTGCTCGAGGCGGTGAGCGCCGGCGCCGCAGACCGCATCACCGCCTATCTGCGGCAGGCGGGCGGCGACGAAGCGACGATGCGCGAGCTCTTCCGGACCTTCGACCGCCGCATCGTGACGCGACCCCGCCAGGCTCAGCTCGACGCATGGAAAGCGATCGGCCAGAGCCTCGCCGGGCTGCGGACCCCATGGCAGGCCGCCGTGTGCGCGATGATCGTCCGCTCCGTGGATGAACCGTGGGCGGCTTCGCTCGCCTCGCAGTGGCCGCCCGTGCTGGCGGCGAGCCTCGTGTCGCAGGCCGGAGGGACCGCGCAGGCACAGGGCCGGCGTGTGGCCGAGGTCCTCCGGACCTTCCATCGCACGGCACCTTCCACGCCGCTGCCCGTGGTCGAGCCTCCATCGCCCGCAGACCTGCAGGAGGCCAGGACCGCCGTCGCGGCGTGGGACGAGCGGCGGCTTCGCACGCAGGCGGTGCGGCGGTTGGGAGAGTTGCTGCCCGTGATCGGTGCCGCGGAGTTGACGGGTGCGCTGGCCCAGCTCGAGGCTGCGGTCGTCGTGATGGTGCAGGAGGGTGATCTCCCGGGTCTGCTTGCGGCGATGAACGGTCTGACCGGTGCGGCCGTCTCCCTCACCGACGCCCGAGCCGATGCCGTGCGGGCGATGGTGCAGCGCATGCTCTCCCTCGGCGCCGGGGAGGTGTTCGAACGGACACTGACCCGCCCGCCAGACCCCGACCATCCTTTCGTGCAGGCGATGCAGGTGGCTCCCCAGGAGACCGTGCGCGTCCTGCTCGAGCTCGCCGGTGATGACGACCGCCTGCAGGTCCGCCGCAGGGCCGTCGACCTGCTGGCGCATCTCGCCGCCGGCCGGGGGGATCTCCTCGTTCCGTACGCGCTCGATCCGCGGTGGCATGTCGCGCGGAACGCCGTGACCGTGCTGGGCCGGATCGGTGGCCAGGAGATGATGCCGGTGCTGCGCGCGGCGATGAGCCACCCTGAGGGGCACGTGCGGCGCGAGGCGATGCAGGTCGCCTCCCAGCTCGGTACGTCCGATGCGATGGAGGCGCTCGCGGAGGTGCTGCTCCGTCCCGATGGGGAGACGCAGGCCGCCGCCGCGTACTGGCTCGGCGTGCTGGGGCGGCCGGCCGCCGCAGGGGTCCTCGTCGCCGTCCTCGAGGGCAGCCCCATCTCCGAACAGGTCGACCTCAAGCGGGAGGTGATCCGCGCGCTCGGCCGGCTGCGCGCGCCGGAGAGTGCGGACGCGCTGCGCAAGGTGGCGTCGCGGGCGGGTGGGGAGCTGCGGCAGGAGGCCGCCGCCGCGCTGGCGCGGTTGCAGGAGGGCCCGGCATGACAACCCTTCCCGAAACCCTGACGCGCGCGCTCTATGCCGCTCTCCGGCAGGTCCGTCACTACGGCCCGCAGCATCCCGCGGCTGAGGAGAGCATCCGCGTCTTCGAATCGGCCGTGCGCAGCGCGCTCGCACAGGCTCCCGCGGTGCGCTGGGACGTCTCCGCGGACTGGCTCATCGTGCAGGGGGCACTGCTTCCCGCGGACGACCGGCACGGGCTTCCGCTGCGCGATCATCTCACCTCGCGCGGTGTGGCCCACTTGACCATCACCGCGGAGGCGGACCCGCGGGCCCTGCGTGAGGTGATCCGACTCCTCTCGCGCGAGCCGGAAGAGGTCATCGCCTCCGGTGGGGCCTCCGACGCGCTGCGCAGGGCGGGCGTGGTCGGGATCGAGGTCGAAGGCCCGGAGCAGACGCGGGCGCTGCCAGCGGAGACCGACGAATACCTCGCCGCTCTCTCCGCGGCCGCGGCACTGTCGGCCTCGGTGGAACGGGGGGACCGGCTCGACGTGGGCCGGGTGCAGCTCGTCGTGGAGACCCTGGACCCTTCCGGCGGGGCTGCGCGCGCGCTGTGGACGCAGGTCGTGCTGCGGGGACACGATGAGCTCGACCCGCCGCATGCGGTGAACGTCGCCTTCCTCGCGATGCAGCTCGCGCGCGGGCTCGGTCTCGCCCGGCCGGAGCGGATCGATCTCGGTGTCGCCGCCTTCCTCCACGACATTGGGATGGCGCGGCTGCCCTGGCAGGACCGCCTGGCCGAGCGCACGCGCACCGTACGAAGCGCACTCCCCCGGCACGCCGTCGAAGCGGGCCTCCTCCTCCGCCACCTGGACGGGCGGAGCAGCCTGCCCATGATCGCAGCCATGGAACACCATCGCGTCATCGTGGAAGGCCCCTCCACCGCCGCCCCGGCTTCCCAACTGGTCGCGCTCGCGGACTACGTTGAGGCCATGACCTGCGGCCGCGTCGGGGGACTGCGCCCCGCCGGTCTCGGCGGGCTGGTCACCGCCCTGCTTGCGGGAGAGGGGCCGGCCTTTCCGGCGGTCCATGTCCGGGTCCTGGCCGCCGTGCTGGTCCAGGCCGCCGCGTCCGGGGTCGAGGTCGTGCCGCAGATGTAGGCCGAACCGCCCATTGTGGCTGCC
This sequence comes from Armatimonadetes bacterium RBG_19FT_COMBO_69_19, assembly GCA_001768125.1. Taxonomy (GTDB): domain Bacteria; phylum Sysuimicrobiota; class Sysuimicrobiia; order Sysuimicrobiales; family Kaftiobacteriaceae; genus Kaftiobacterium. The sequence continues at coordinate 64 of MENB01000048.1, read as the reverse complement.
CCGCGGGGGTGCCTAAGATGGGCGTGATGTGAGGAATCCACGCAAGCGCATCGGCGACATCCTG
>MENB01000047.1:16983-17394 GCA_001768125.1 Armatimonadetes bacterium RBG_19FT_COMBO_69_19 | reverse complement strand
TACGGCCCTACTCATGGACGCACGCGCCTTCCTCGACGACCTCAAGCGTCTCCCCGAGTACGCGGGGCAGATCGTGCACGAGCGGTTCATCCCGCCGCGCCGGGCCCGCTACGCGACCCTCACCCCGCCGCTGCCGGAGGCGCTGGCGCAGTCATTGGAGCAGCAGGGCATCACCCGCCTCTACCGGCACCAGGCGCAGGCCGTCGCAGCGGCACGGCGGGGCGAGCACATCGCCGTGGTGACCTCGACGGCGAGCGGCAAGACCCTGTGCTACAACCTCCCCGTGCTCGAGGCGCTGCTCGCCGATCCTTCCGCCCGCGCGCTGTACGTGTTCCCGACGAAGGCGCTGGCCCAGGATCAGGCCGATGCCCTCGCCGAGTTCGGATTGGGGCTGCGGATCGGCACGTATGA
>MENB01000047.1:6808-16977 GCA_001768125.1 Armatimonadetes bacterium RBG_19FT_COMBO_69_19 | reverse complement strand
CACGCCGCCGCCGCAGCGCCGAGCGCTGCGGGAGGAGGCGCAGATCATCCTGACCAACCCTGACATGCTGCACGTCGGCATCCTCCCCCAGCACTTCCGCTGGGCCGGCGCATTCCGGCACCTGCGCTACGTCGTCATCGATGACGCGCACATCTACCGGGGCGTGTTCGGGAGCAACGTCGCCAACATCATCCGCCGCCTGCGCCGGGTGTGCCGGCTGCATGGCTCCGACCCGGTCTTCATCTGCACGTCGGCCACGATCGGCAACCCGGAAGAGTTCGCGGGGGCCCTCCTGGGGCTCCCGGTGCGCGTGATCGACGACGACGGCTCGCCCGCCGGGCCGCGCTGGTTCATCCTCTGGAACCCGCCGCTCATCGATCAGGCGCGCTCGCGGCGCCGCAGTGCGTACTCCGAAGCGAGTGCGCTGCTCACCGAGCTCGTGCGCCGTGAGGTGCGGACCATCGCCTTCACGCGGGCGCGCAAGATCACCGAGCTCGTGTACCGGTACGCCCGCGCCGCGCTCCAGGAACACGCGCCCGCCCTGGCCGGACGGATCAGTCCCTACCGTGCGGGCTATCTGCCGGAGGAGCGCCGGGGGATCGAGCGCCGCCTCTTCCACGGGGACCTGCTCGGGGTGGTCTCGACGAGCGCCCTGGAGCTCGGCATCGACGTCGGCGGGCTGGATGCCGCCGTGCTCGTAGGCTATCCCGGGACGATCGCGAGCACGTGGCAGCGCGCGGGGCGCGCGGGGCGCGGGGTGGATGAGGCCCTCGTCGTCCTCATCGCCCTGGAGGACGCGCTCGACCAGTACCTGATGCAGACTCCGGACTACCTGTTCGAACGTCCCACGGAGCACGCGGTCATCGATCCCGAGAACCCGTACATCCTCGCCGCCCACCTCCGGTGCGCGGCGGCGGAGCTGCCGTTGTGGCAGGCGGACGCCGAGCTCTTCGGCGAGGGGATGGCCGGCGTGGCGCGGATCCTGACCGACCACGGCGACCTGACGAATCGCCGGGATCGGTGGTACTGGGCGGGGCCCGGGTACCCCGCGGGCGACGTGGAGGTGCGTTCCGCCTCCGGCCAGACCTTCCGCATCGTCGACGCCCAGCGGGGGCGGCTCATCGGGACCGTCGACGGGTCCCGGGCTTTCGAGCAGGTCCATCCGGGCGCCATCTATCTCCATCAGGGTGAGCCCTACCTGGTCGGACGGCTCGATCTCGAGCAGCGCACCGCCACGGTGGTGCCCTCGGAAGGCGACTACTACACGCAGCCGCGCTCGGATACCGATCTGGACATCCTCGGCGTCACGCACCGCCGGCCCTGGGGGCCTACGACCGCTTGTTTCGGGGACGTCGAGGTCCGCACGCAGGTCACCGGCTTCGTGCGCAAACGCCTCTTCTCCGACGACATGCTGGGCGAGGAGGCCCTCGAGCTCCCTGAAGAGCGGCTGCAGACGGCCGCGCTGTGGTTCGGCATCCCGGCGGAGCTCGTGGAAGACGTCCGCCGGCGGGGGCTCGATCTCGCGGGCGGTATCCACGCCGTCGAGCACGCGGCGATCGGGCTGCTGCCGCTGTACGCGATGTGCGACCGCTGGGACCTCGGCGGCGTCTCCTACCCGGTCTACCCGGAGCTCGGCGGCCCGGCGATCTTCATCCATGAAGGCCATCCCGGAGGCGTGGGGATCACCGAGAAGGGCTATGCAATGCTCGACGAGCTGATGGCCGCCACGCTGCGGACCATCGAGGGCTGCCCGTGCGAGGCCGGGTGTCCGTCGTGCATCCAGTCCCCGAAGTGCGGCAACCTGAACGAGCCGCTCGACAAGGCCGCCGCGGTCGTCATCCTCCGCGGCCTGCTCGCCCATCCGGAGGGGCAGGTGCCGTCCGCGCAGGGAAAGGGATTGTCCCCGAACGGTGGGCCGCCGCCGGCTATCAGCGATGCTCAGCCTGTCTCAGGAGGGCGGCGTGCGCGGCGTCATCGGCGTCATCGGTGAGAGCGCGTTCTCCGATCCAGCGCATGACGCCCTCGCCGAGGAGGTCGGCCGCCGCATTGCCGCCTCGGGCTGCGCGCTCATCTGCGGAGGGTTGGGCGGGGTGATGGAGGCCGCCGCGCGTGGGGCACGTGAGGCGGGCGGCGTCACGATCGGCGTGCTCCCCGGCCCGACGCGCGCGGAGGCGAACCCGCACATCGACATCGCCATCGGGGGCGGCTACGGCACGCTCGCCGAGATCGGCCACGCGCTGCGGCACGGGAAGCCCGTCGTGGGCCTGCGCACCTGGGAGGCGGCGCGCGGCGGGGACCGCGCTCCCATCACGGTCGTCGAGACCGCCGAGGACGCCGTCCGCGCGGCGCTGCGAGCGGCCTCCCGATGAGCCCCGGCACGCTGTATCTCGTCGCCACGCCGATCGGCAACCTGGAGGACATGACGTCCCGCGCGCGGCGCATCCTCGCCGAGGTGGATCTCATCGCCTGCGAGGATACGCGCCACACCCGCCATCTGTTGACTCACTACGGCATCACCACCCCGACCGTGAGCTTCCACGAGCACAACGAGGCGGCGCGCACCTCTGAATTGCTCCAGCGTCTCCAGCGGGGCGAGGACGTCGCCCTGGTTTCGGATGCCGGGACTCCGGCGGTCTCAGATCCCGGCTATCCCCTCGTGCGCGAGGCCGCGGCCGCGGGGATTTCCGTCGTTTCGGTCCCCGGGCCGAGCGCGGTGATGGCCGCGCTCACGGTATCGGGGCTGCCCCCGGACCGGTTCGTCTTCCTGGGATTCTTGCCCCGGCGGTTAGGAGAGCGCCGCCGGGCCCTTGAGGCCGCCGCCGCGCTGCCCTGGACGCTCGTGTTCTTCGAGGCCCCGCACCGGATCACCGCGGTGCTCGAAGACATCGAGGCCGTGCTCGGTGACCGGCGGGTGGCGCTCGCCCGGGAGCTCACGAAGAAGTTCGAGGAGGTGTTCCGCGGCACCGTAGCCGATGCGCTCGGGCATCTCCGCGCGCATGCCCCCCGGGGGGAGTTCACCATCGTCGTGGAAGGAACAGGGGAAACCGGGAAGCAGAAGGAGGGAGAGGCGGACGCCGGGGAGCGTATGCGGGCGCTGCTCGATGCGGGTCTCCCGCCGGCCGAAGCAGTGCAGGACGTGATGCGCACCGCGGGGCTCACGCGGCGCCAGGCCTACGACCTGATGCTGCGCGCGCGGGGGAAGCGGTGATGGGCGAGTGGCTGCCGAAGCCCCGCGACCACGCCCGGGTGTTCCAAGCTGGGAGCGAGTCCGAGGCGGCGCTGGTCCAGCGCATCCTCGAAGAGGCCGGAGTCCCGGTGCTGGTCCGCAGCCGGCAGGTACCCGGATACGCCGAGGTCATCCGCGGCGCCAGCGGGATCTGGGGGGACGTGCTGGTCCCGCTCGCCTACGAAGATGCCGCCCGGCGCTACATCGCCGACTATCTGCGCCAGATGAGGGAGGCAGGACGCGTGAGTCGATTCGGGGGCATCATCCCGCCCCTTGTGACGCTGTTCGACCGGCAGGGCCGGATCGATGAGGAGGCCAACCTGGCGCACCTCGACTTCATCATCGCGGGCGGGGTCCACGCCGTGTTCCCGCTCGGCAGCACGGGTGAGGCGATGCATCTCAGCGGCGATGAGCGGCGCGCGTTCGCCCGGCTGGTCGTGCAGCACGTCGACGGACGCGTGCCGGTGCTCGTAGGGTGTCTTAGTACGTCGACGGACGAGGCCGTGGCCCTCGCCCGCCATGCCGAGGAGACCGGCGCAGACGGGGTGCTCGTCATCCCACCGTACTACTGGACGCCCAACGACCGGGCGATTGAGACGCACATCGGCGCCGTGGCCGCCGCGGTGCGCCTGCCCGTGCTCATTTACAACTTTCCCGCAGTCGTAGGCCGAAGCATACCCGCACCGTTGGTGGCCCGACTTGCATCAGCCTACGACAGCGTACTTGGGATCAAGGAGACCGTCGACAGCATCAGCCACATCCACGAGGTCATCGCCCGCGTGAAGCCGGCCAAGCCGGCGTTCAGCGTGCTGTGCGGCTACGAGTTCCACCTCCTGAACACCCTGTTGAGCGGTGGCGACGGCGCGATCCCGGCGGTGGCGAATTTCGCCCCAGAGCCCCCCGTAGCGATCTACGAGCACTGGCGCGCGGGGCGGCTGGACGAAGCGGCCGCGGTGATGCGCGCGCGGCTGGAGCTCGCCATGCTGTACCAGCTGGATGCCCCACTGTTCGTCGTGATCAAGGAAGCGATGGCGATGCTCGGGCGCATCCCGCATGCGGCGGTGCGGGCGCCCTCGCCCGCGCTGAGCGATGAGCACCGGGCCAGACTCCGCGGCCTGCTGGCCTCCGCGGGGCTGCTTTAGGCCGGGCGGCGATGATCCGGACGATCATCACGCTAAAGGTGACGCCCGGGCGGGAGCGCGAGTTCGAGGAGGCCTTTCGCGCCCGCGGCGTCCTCGCCCTGGCCAAAGAGGTGGCGCGGCTGCGGACGGGCGAGCTGCTGCGCCCCCTGCGGGCTGGGGATCCGTACGTGGTGATCGCGACCTGGGACAGCGCGGCAGATTATGAGGTCTGGGTGAACAGCCCGCTGCGTGGCCAGGTGAACAGCGCGGCCCCGATCTCGGAGCCCGTCGCCCCGGCCGACCTCTTCGAGATCGTCGAACGGTTCGAGGACGGCCGGGAACGCACAGGCTGATTATGTCACATTTGACATATCAGGCCTTGTCCTGTATCCTGATAAGTGATGACCCCTCCGGACAAGCCGCTCGTGTGGCTAGGCGGAGAGATCAAGACGCCGCCGCTCTCGCGCGACGCAAGGATCGAGGTTGGTTTTCTTCTCAGGAGGGCGCAACGGGGGGAACGCCTGAGCATGCCCCATTCACGGCCGATGCCTGCGATCGGTTCGCGGTGCCATGAGTTGCGGATCAATGATGCGGGGGCAGCTTGGAGAATCATCTATCGGATCGATCAGGATGCGATCGTGATCATCGAGGTCTTCCGCAAACGCACGGTGACGACCCCGAAGGGGGCCATCGAGACATGTCAGCGAAGACTCAAGGAGTACGATGATGCGTGAAGACAAGCGGAAGCGAATCGAAAAGAAGGGGTGGCATGTTGGCAGCGTCAAGGAGTTCCTGGGCCTGTCGCCAGACGAAGCCGCCTACATTGAGGTCAAGCTGAAGCTCGCCGAAGGTCTCCGGAGGCATCGGCGTCGGCGGCGCCTGACTCAATCGGAGGTGGCGCGTCGCGTCAGATCAAGCCAGTCTCGTGTGGCAAAGATGGAGGCAGGCGATCCGTCCGTGTCCCTCGATCTCATTGTGCGGTCTCTCCTGGCGCTCGGGGCCTCTGACATAGAACTCGCGAAGATGCTCAGGGCCTAAGCATTGACAACTGCTGTCCGACGTTCATAGAATGAGCGCACAAGCGGTGACGGAGCGGGAGTAACCGCAGTCCGATCCCTGAAGCGAGCCGGGTCCGGTGCAAGCCGGCGGGAGGGCGGCGGTGAACATGGCTCCCAAGCTGCGGATCCGAACGATCTGCGCCGAGTAGGATCCGCCGGATGGCCTCCGTGAAGGGGCCAGGGTATCGGGCGAGGTCGCCCCGTACCTGACCAAAGGCGCGCTACGCGCGAAACTGGGTGGTACCACGAGAGATGCCTCTCGTCCCACGGGACGGGAGGCATTTTGCGTTGAGGTGACGATCATGCCGGACAGGACGTACTACATCACCACGCCGATCTACTACGTGAACGACGTGCCGCACATCGGGCACGCCTACACGACCATCGCGGCCGACGTCGCGGCGCGCTTCAAGCGTCTGGCCGGCTATGACACGTTCTTTCTGACCGGGACGGATGAGCACGGCATCAACGTGGAGCGCGTCGCGCAGCGGAACGGCGTCACCCCCCAGGCCTGGACAGACCGCGTCGCCGCGGAGTTCCGGACGCTGTGGGAGGTCCTGAACATCAGCCACGACGACTTCATCCGGACGACGGAACCCCGGCATGAGCGTGTCGCCGCCGGTCTCTTCCAGACGCTCTACGACAAGGGTGATATCTACCTGGGGAAGTACGAGGGCTGGTACTGCGCTTCGTGCGAGTCATTCTACCTGGAGTCGGAGCTCGGTCCGGACAAGACTTGTCCCGTGCACACAGGGCGGAAGACGGAGTGGACCGCGGAGGAGTCCTACCTGTTCCGTCTCTCAAAGTACCAGGACTGGTGGCTCCGTTACGTTGCGGAGCACCCGGGCTCGATCGAACCCGAGGCGCGGCGCAACGAGGTGACCTCGTTCGTACGGTCGGGTTTGAAAGACCTCTCGGTCAGCCGCTCGACCTTCACCTGGGGCGTGCCGGTGCCCTTCGACCGGCGGCACGTCATCTACGTCTGGATCGATGCGCTGACGAACTACATCTCGGCGCTCGGCTATCCGGACGGCGAGCGGTTCGCGCGCTTCTGGCCGGCCTCCGTCCACCTGGTGGGCAAAGAGATCGTGCGCTTCCACGCCGTCTACTGGCCGATCATGCTCCATGCGGCTGGGATCGCCGTACCGGAGCAGACCTTCGCCCACGGCTGGCTCACCTTCGGGGGACAGCGCTTCAGCAAGTCGCTTGGGATCGTCATCGATCCCGCGGCGCTGGCCCGCGAGATCGCCGCCGAGGCCGGCGTGGACGTGCCCATCGCCGTGGACGCCCTGCGCTACTTCCTGCTGCGGGAGATCCCCTTCGGGGCCGACGGCGACTTCAACAAGGTCGCCCTCGTGCACCGCTTCAACGCAGACCTGGCCAACGATTACGGGAACCTCCTGAATCGCACCATCCCGCAGGTGGAGCGGCACTTCGGCGGGGCCGTGCCCGCGCCCGGCCCGAGCCGGGGGAACGACGGGCTGCTCCGGGAGACCGCCGCGTCCGTGGCCGAGGAGCTCGACGCGCTCATCACGCGGCTGGACTTCTCCCGGGCACTCGGCGAGATCTGGCGCCTGCTCGGCGTCGCGAACAAGTACCTGGATGAGGAGGCGCCCTGGCGCTCGATCAAGACGGACCCCGAGCGGGCCGGAACGGCACTCTACAATACGCTCGAGGCAGTGCGCATCGCGACCGTCCTCCTGTCGCCGTGGTTGCCCACGGCGACAACACGGGTATGGGGGCAGCTCGGGATCGGGTCACCGCTGAGCTCGCAGCGGCTCGATGACGCGCGCCGCTGGGGCGGGCTCGCGCCAGGAACGCGCGTCCGGCCGGGACCGCCGATCTTCCCACGCATCGAAAAGGCCAAGGACGGGGCGCGCAGCCCCGGCGCCGTGAAGGTAGCCGCGGATGTAGCACAGCGGTCCAAGACGGAGGAGCCGGAGGGGACACGGGTGGACAACAGCATCAGCATCGACGAGTTCCGCAAGCTCGACATCCGCGTGGCGGAGGTGCTCGAGGCCGCTCGGGTGCCCAACACCGACAAGCTGATCGAGGCGAAGATCGACCTCGGCGGCGAGGTCCGGACGATCATCACCGGGCTCGTCCCGCAGTACCAGCCCGAGGAGCTGGTCGGCAAGCGCATCATCGTGCTCGCCAACCTCGAGCCGCGCCGCGTCCGGGGAGTAGATTCACACGGGATGCTGCTCGCGGCCGAGTGGGAGGGTCAGGTGGCGCTGCTCACGGTGGAGAAGAACGCGCCGAAGGGTGCCAGGATCACGTGAGTACACGGATCCGGTCTACGTATGTGCTAGACTTTCTTTGCTGTGGAGTTGTTCGACTCCCACCTGCACCTCGACGATCCCGCGTTCGACCCGGACCGTGGCGCCGTCCTCGATCGAGCCCGGGCGGCGGGCGTGGTCGCGATGGTCACGGTGGGCACCGATCTCGAATCGTGCGCACGCGTGCTCAGTCTCACCGGGCAGCACGAGGGGGTCTTTGCCTCGGTCGCGATCCATCCCCATGAGGCGGCGCGGGCGAGCGAGCCGGCGATGGACGCGATTCGCCGGATGGCCGCCCATCCGCGGGTGGTGGCCATCGGCGAGACGGGGCTCGATCTCGTGCGCGCGGCGTCCCCGCGCGAGACGCAGGTCACGGTATTCCGCGCCCACATCCGCCTGGCCCGGGAGCGCGACCTGCCGGTCGTCATCCACTGCCGGGAGGCCTATCCGCAGGTGCTGGAGATCCTGGAAGAGGAGGGAGCGGAGCGCGTGGTCATGCATGCCTTCTCCGGCTCGGTCGAGACCGCCGGGCGCTGCACCGATCGGGGGTACGCGATCTCCCTCGGCGGTCCCGTCACCTTCACAACGGCTCGTGCCGTGCTGGACGTTGCCCGCGAAGCCCCGCTCGACCTCTTGTTGCTCGAGACGGATTCGCCGGTGCTGACCCCCGAGCCGCATCGCGGCCGCCGCAATGAACCATCGTACCTGCCATACATCGCAGCCCGGATCGCGGCCGTCCGTAGCATGTCCGTGGACGCCCTCGCCTCCGCCACGACGGCGAATACCAGGAGGGTCTTCCGCGTTGGTCAGACGTAGCATGCGGCTCATCCTCGGCATCCTCCTCATCACCCTGCTCATCCCCGTGCCCCGGCTCGACGCGGCGGCGGGTGATGACGCGGAGATCCGTATCGGCCGCGATTACGCGCGGCGGCTCGAGGCGCGGTACAAGGTCGTGGCGGAGGCGAATGTCTCGGAGCGGGTCGGGCGCATCGGCCGGCTCATCGCCGACGTCTCGGAACGGCCGGAGCTGCCCTGGACGTTCAAGGTCATCGACTTCGAGGAGCCCAACGCGGTCGCGCTGCCCGGTGGATTCGTCTACGTGACCAAGCCCATGCTGTCGTTTGCGCGGTCCGATCACGAACTGGCCGCTGTCCTGGCCCACGAGATCGCGCACACCGCGCGGCGGCATCAGATGGAGATGATCCGCCGCAGCAATCAGGCGACGTTCTGGACCATCCTCATCGCCGTGCTCACCCGGGACCCGCGGATCGCCTCCGGGGTGCAGCTGATCAGCTACGGACTGCTCAGTGGATACACGCGTGATCTGGAGCGCGACGCGGATCTCATCGGCCTGGCCTACCTGGTCAAGACGCCGTACACACCCGTAGCCATCCTCACGCTGATGGAGCGGCTGGCGCGCGAGGAGCGATACCGCCCTCAGGTCGACGCGGGCGACCTGCGCGACCATCCCCGGACGGAAGAGCGCGTGGCGTATCTCGAGGCCGAGCTGCGGCGCCGGGGCATCCCGATCGTGCGTCGCGCCGCGGCGAATTTCCTTCAGGTGAGCACGCGCACCCTGGCCGAGGACGACCGCCAGATCGCCGAGCTGTACGTCAACGGCACCCTGATCCTGCGGCTTCCCGAACCGGGGCGGATCGTGTCGATCGCGTCGGCGCTGGACCGGTTCTTTGATCGGGATCCGGACCCCGCACAGGTCGGCGTCATCCGGATCCGGGACACCTATGAAGTCGTCGGTGGAAGCCTGACGCTGCTGACCCTGGGCCCCCCCGATGCCGCGTTCTTCCGCGCGCCCCTCTCCGAAGTCTCCGCGGGGATCCAGTCGCGGCTGCGGTGGGTGATCGAGCAGGACCGCCGCCGGCGCCAGTTCAACGGGTAGGGACCATGCGCCTCCACGTGGCCTTCCACCCCGCGCTGCTTCCGACGGGCGCTGTCACCGCGGTGCCGGTGGACCGGCCGCAGGTCTTCGTCGTCATCGATGTGCTGCGGGCGAGCACGTCGCTCGTGACCTTAGTCGAGCGCGGCGCGGGGCCTATCTTTATCGCCGGCGGCATTGAGGAAGCCCGCGCCGCCGCTCCCGCCGTTCCTGGGGTGATCCTCGCTGGCGAGGCCGGTGGGCTGGCTCCCGAGGGGTTCGACTTCGGCAACTCACCGGTCGAGCTCTCGACCGCAGACGTCCGCGGCCTGCCGGTGATCTTCGTGACGACGAACGGGACCGCGGCCATCCGGGCCGTGCACCGTCTGGGTCCGGTGTTCATCGGCGCGATGCGCAACGGCGAAGCCCTCGTCGCCCAGGTGTGGGAGGCCATCCGGCGGTCGCCGACGGACGTGACCATCGTCTGCGCAGGCCGGGAGGGCGGCTTTGGACTCGATGACGCGCACTGCGCCGGTCACCTCGCCTCGCGCCTCCTCGAGCGGGACCGGTTCGCTCTCACCGATGGGACGGAGGCGGCGCTGAGCCTCTACC
>MENB01000047.1:758-6766 GCA_001768125.1 Armatimonadetes bacterium RBG_19FT_COMBO_69_19 | reverse complement strand
CGGGACAGAACGTGATCCGCCTCGGCCTCGGACCCGACGTGGCGTATTGCGCCGAGCGGGACTGCGCCGCGGCGGTGCCGATGCTGGGCCGCGAGCTTCGCCTGCTGGAGGAGACTGCCGCGCCGGGGCGTAGGCAATGAGCATGAGGATCGCGCTGATCGCTGCCCTCGTCCTGCTGGCCGCGGCCCCCGCGGCGGCGCAAGGCTTCACCCTGCGGTTCTCCGGGGACATCGTCGTACCGGCGGGCACGGTGCACGATGGCGCGGCGATCACAATGAACGGCCGCATCCAGGTGGACGGCACCCTGAACGGCGACGCGATGACGATGAACGGGGATGTCGCCGTGTCCGGCACCGTCCGGGGCTCCGTGCGGGCGTTCAACGGAGACGTCACCCTCGCGAGCACCGCCGTCGTCGGCGGCGACGTGTGGTCGGCCAACGGCCGCATCGATCGCCAGCCCGGCGCGCAGGTCCGCGGCGAAGTCCAGAGCTCACCGGTGGGGCCGCCGGGATCGCTTCCGCCGATGACCTCTCGCCGCTGGGACGGCCGGTGGGCATGGGGGTGGCCGGGGATGATGCGCGCGATGGCGACCTGGACGTTCGTCAGTTTCGTGGCGCTGGCGGCGATCGCCAGCGCCCTCTTCCCGCTGCAGGTCCGCCGGATCGCCGACGCTCTCCACCACTCGCCCGGCGAATCGATCCTTGCCGGCTTCGTGCTGTGGATCGTGCTTCCGCCGCTGGCCGTCGTGCTCGCCCTGTCGATCGTCGGCCTGCCCGTCGTGTTCTTCCTGCCGTTCGGAGTCATGGTGCTCGGTCTCGCCGGTCTTGCCGGCGCGTCCCAGCTCATCGGTGACCGGGTGCTCGGCGGCTTCCAGCAGCAGCACCACACTGCCCTCGAGGCGGTTGTCGGCGCAGCTCTCCTCGGTGTGCTAGCGTTCATCCCAGCCCTCGGCTGGTTCGCCATCCTCCTCGCCGTGACGTGGGGGATCGGCGGTGTCCTGCTCCTTATCCTCCGGCGGGTCCGTGGGACAAGCATCCCGGCGGCCTCGGCCTCGCCACAACCACCCGGGTAGACCGGGCCGATCCGCCCGAGGACTTGACAGGTGTGCGCGCGAGTAGTAGCGTGCAGTAGGCGAGGCAAAACCGACCATCCGGTTTCCTTCTCCGTCTCGTCCTGAACCTCATAGCCACGGCAACATGATCGGAGCAAAGCGAACATGTGTCCGAAAGTGACCACGGAGCACGAGCACGAGCAGCGGGCGCGCATCCTCAGCGCCGCCGCGACCTGCTTTTTCCGCGCCGGGGTGCGCCGCACCACCATCCAGGACATCTGCGACGAGGCCGGCCTGAGCAAGGGCGGACTGTACACCTACTTCAAGGCTAAGGACGAGATCCTCGTGGCCGTGATGGAGCAGAGCCTGAAGGTTTCCCTGCAGCGGGCGATGACCGCGGCGGACACCGCTTCGACCCCGCTGGAGAAGCTGGACCGGATCGCCGTCGCACTGACCGAAGGACTCGTCTCCGGAGAGATCGCTCCGGGACATTCGTCGCAGTTGTTCCTCGAGGTCTGGGCCGAGGCGAGCAAAGACGACCGCCTGAGCGTACTCTGTGCGCGCGGGTACGCGCAGTGGCGCGCGTTCCTCGCCGGGCTGCTCAGGCAGGCGCAGGACCAGGGGCAGATGCGGGCCGACGTCGACGCCGATGCGCTTGCGGCCATCCTCGTGTCTGCGTTCGATGGGTTGAGTCTGCAGGAAGCCATCACGAAAGCCAGGATCGACTGGCGGCTGATCGTTCAGACGCTTCGCGTCGCGATCGGCCAGGGCATGTTCACGCAGGGATCTGCGAGTGGAGGAGTTCGCTGATGCGGAAGTGGATCATCGTCGCAGTGATCGTCGTGCTCGTCGTAGCCGGAGGTGTGGTCGCGCAGCAGCGCATGCGGGCCGCGGCCCCGCCCGCGCCGCAGGCCACGCCGGCTTCCGAGGCGGTGGCCGTGGAAGCTGCGCGCGCCACCCGCGGGACCATCGAGCAGACGCTCGACCTCACCGGGACCGTCGTGTCGGCCCGGCGCGTGGAGTTGACCGCGAAGATGCCGGGACGGATCGCCGCCGTCTTCGTGCAGGAGGGGAGTCGCGTCGCGGCGGGGACGGCGATCGCCGCGCTGGAGACCGCGGAGCTCTCGGCGCAGGTCCGCCAGGCCGAGCAGGGCGTGCGCCAGGCCGCCGCGTCGCGTGAAGTGGCGCGGGCGAGGCTGGCCGCACTGCTCGCGGGCGCCCGTTCCCAGGAGCGGGCCCAGGCCGAGAGCGCGGTGGCGCAGGCCGAGGCCAGCCTCCGCAATGCCGAGTCCGACGTGGTGCGGACACAGCAGTTGTTCGAATCGGGTGCGGTAAGCCGGCAGCAGCTGGATGCGGCCATCCTGCAGCGGGACGTGGCCAGGGCGCAGCGCGATTCGGCGCGTCAGCAGATGAGCCTCGTCCAGGTCGGGCCGCGCGAGGAAGACCTGCGCATGGCGCGCGCGCAGGTGGAGCAGGCCGAGGCCGGCTACGGCGGCGCCCAGGCGTCACTGCAGCTGGCGCGGGTGCAGCTCGCGAACGCGACGATCCGGGCGCCCTTCGCCGGACGCATCGCGGAGCTGCCGGCGACGACGGGGGAGTTTGTGTCCCCGGGCGTGAAAGTCGCCGTGCTCTATGACGATCGGAACCTCGAGGTCGAGGTGACAGTTGGCGAGCGCGACCTGGGCCGGGTGCAGGTGGGCCGGTCCGTCACCGTTCGTCCGGAGGCGGCCCCCACGGTCACGCTCGCGGGGACGGTGAACCGGATCCAGCCCGCCGCCGATCCGCTCTCGCGCGCGGCAAAGGTCCGCATCCGCCTGGTCGGCGCGTCGGCGTCGCTCTCGCCCGGGACCTCGGTGCGGGCCGAACTGCTTGTGGAGCGGCGGGAGAATGTCGTCGTCGTCAGCAGTAGCGCCCTGCGGCAGAACGGGCAGACCGAGGTCGTCGTGGTGAAGGACGGCAAGGCCAGCGTGCGCAAGGTGCTGGTCGGCCTCCGCCACCACCACATCGCGCAGATCATCTACGGCGTGGCGGAGGGCGAGTTGGTCGTGACGCTCGGCCCGGAGACGCTGAGCGACGGCCAGCCGGTCAAGGTGGTGAATCGCTGATGTCGCTGTCCGCGCTCTCGATCCGCCGACCGGTCTTCGTCCTGATGGTGATCATGGCCCTGCTCGTGCTGGGCTTCATCTCCTACGGGCGGATGCCGGTAGAGCTGATGCCCAACGTGCAGTTCCCGTTCGTCACGGTGATCACCGCCTATCCGGGCGCGGGTCCGGAAGAGGTCGAGACCCTCGTCACCAAGCCGCTGGAGGAGCAGCTCAGCTCGCTGACCAACGTGCGCCGGGTTTTCAGCACGAGCCAGGAAGGCGCCTCGATCGTCGGCATCGAGTACAACCTCGGCACCGGTCTCGATGCCGCCACGGCGGACGTGCGCCAGCGCGTGGACCTCGTGAAGGGCGGGCTGCCCCGCGACGCGGAGGACCCGACGGTGCAGAAGTTCGACTTCGCGAGCCAGCCCATCATGTTCTTGGGGATGGGCGGGCGGCTCAGCGGCTACGAGCTGCGCGAGCTCGCGGAGACCGTCATCAAGCCGCGATTGGAGCGCGTGGATGGCGTGGCCGCGGTCAACGTCTCCGGCGGCCGAACGCGCGAGATCCGCGTGGAGGTCGACCAGGACCGTCTCCGCGCGCTCGGGCTGTCCGTCCTGCAGGTCGAGGACATGCTGCGGCGCGAGAACCTGAACATCCCCAGCGGCCGGATCCGCCAGGGGGAGGAAGAGTACCTGGTGCGCGTGCTCGGCCAGTTCACCTCCGTGGACGAGGTCGCCGATTTGCGCATCCCACGGTTCGACGCCCCGCCGGTGCGCCTGGCGGACATCGCGCGGATCTACGACACGCTGAAGGAGCCGGACCGTCTCACCCGTCTGAACGGCCGCGACAGCGTGGGCCTCACCATCCAGAAGCAGGCCGATGCGAATACCGTGGCCGTGGCCGACGGCGTGCGCGCGGCGATCGCCGACCTCACCGCGCTCCCCGAGGGCGTCACCCTGGAGGTCGCCGTCGACACGTCGCTCTTCATCAGAGACTCCGTCGCCGATGTCCAGGGCAACCTCATCCTTGGCTCGATCTTGGCCACGGTGGTGGTGTTCCTCTTTCTGCACAACGTGCGCAACACGCTCATCATCGCCCTGGCCCTGCCGGCGGCGATCGTCGCCACCTACATCCCGATGTTCTTCTTTGGCTTCTCGCTGAACATCCTCTCCCTGCTCGGTCTGGCCATCGCCATCGGCCTGATGATCGACAACGCCATCGTCGTCAACGAGAACATCAGCCGCCACCTCGAGGACATCCCCGACCCCCGGGAGGCCGCGCTGCGCGGCGCCAAGGAGATCGAGCTGGCGGTGATGGCATCGAACCTCGCCAACATCGCGGTGTTCCTCCCGATCGCCTTCATGAGCGGGCTGGTCGGGCAGTTCTTCCGCCAGTTCGGCCTGACCGTGGCCTTCGCCAACATCTTCAGCATCCTCATCGGCTTCATGCTCACCCCGATGCTCTCGGCGCGCTGGCTGCGCCCGCCCCAGCCGGGCCGGGGGCGGGCCGCCGCCCTGTTTGCGAGGTGGGATCGCGCCTACGAGTGGCTCGCCGAACGCTACCGCGCGGGGCTGATGTGGTCGTTGCTACACCGTGGCCGCGTGCTGCTTGCCACCGGGCTGCTCTTCGCGGCCAGCATCGCCCTGGTCGCCTCGCCGCTGATCGGCAAGGAGTTCATGCCGATGGGCGACTACGGCCAGTTCCAGATCGACCTGACGATGCCGCCGGGCAGCTCGCTCGCACAGACCGACCGAGCCACCAAGGCCGTGGAAGGGGTGCTCCGGGCGGCGCCGGAGGTCTCGACGTTCTTCACGCTCGTGGGCGCCGCGGACACCGGGTTTGGGTTTTCGGAAGGGGGCAGCCAGCGGTCGCAGATCTTCGTCAACCTGGTGGACAAGAACCGCCGCCGGCGTTCAGTGGATCAGGTCATGGCGGACCTGCGGCAGCGGGTGCGCGACGTTCCGGCAGCGACCGTCAAGATCGGTTCCCAGGGCGTGGCCGGCGGCACCGCGCCGGTGCAGATCGAGATTACCGGGTCCGACGAGCGCGTCTTGAGGCAGCTCGGCGAGCAGGTGAATGGGATTGTCGAAGGGACCCCCGGCACCACCAACGTGGACACGAACCTGCGCGCCGGCAAGACGGAAGTCGCGGTCATGCTCAGCCGTTCACGCATGGCCGAACTCGGCCTGACGACCGCGGACGTCGGTCTCCAACTCCGCACGAACATCGCGGGCAGCGCGGTCACGAAGTACCGCGTGAGTGGCTCCGAGTACGACATCACGGTCCAGGCGCGCGAGGACGACCGAGATTCCGTGCTCGAGCTCGGGGACCTGCGCGTGGGGACGGCGAATGGCACCCCGGTGCGCCTGAGCGACATCGCCACCCTCGAGCTGCGGCGGGGTCCGATCACGATCGACCGCTTGAACCGGCAGCGCCTGGTCACGGTCGAGGCGGGTCTCGTGGGCCGGCCGCTCGGCGCGGTGGTCTCGGAGATCCAGGGCAAGCTGAAGTCGGTGGCCGTGCCCTCGGGCTACGCGGTGACCTTCGGCGGCGAGGCGGAGTTCCAGCGCGAGACGTTCTCGGACATGCTGTTCGCGCTGGCCCTCGGCGCGCTGCTCGTCTACATGACGATCGCGGCGCAGTTCGAGTCGCTGCTGAACCCGTTCGCGATCATGTTCAGCCTGCCGCTCGCCGGCATCGGCGTCTTCGTCATGCTGCTCGTCACCCGCACCACGGTAAGCATCATGTCGCTGCTGGGGATCATGATGCTCGCCGGGATCGTCGTGAACAACGCCATCCTGCTCATCGAGTTCGTCACTCAGCTGCGGGAGCGGGGTCTGGCGCGGCGCGAGGCCATCCTGCAGGCGGGG
>MENB01000047.1:351-747 GCA_001768125.1 Armatimonadetes bacterium RBG_19FT_COMBO_69_19 | reverse complement strand
CCGGCCGCTCCTCATGACCGCCCTGGTCTCGATCATGGGCGGCCTGCCCGTTGCGCTGGGCATCGGCAGCAGCGGCGCGGAATGGCGGAAGCCGCTCGGCATCGCGGTGCTCGGGGGACTGACGACGTCCACGTTCCTCACGCTGTTCGTCATCCCGGTCGTGTACACGCTGCTCGACGATCTGGTGGCGCGGTCACGGCGCCGGCGAACGGTGCCGGCGGGGCTCCCGCAGCCGGTCGCGGGGGCGGAGAACGGCGAGAAACGCTGACGGCGCGCTACCGCGACCGGGTGAGGATCCAGGCGGCGAGGCCGACCGAGGCGCCGCCGAGGTGCGCCAGGGCGGAGACGTTCGTCACGCCTGCCAGCTGCTGGGCGGCCCCGATGACCTGGAAGAAG
>MENB01000047.1:0-214 GCA_001768125.1 Armatimonadetes bacterium RBG_19FT_COMBO_69_19 | reverse complement strand
GCCGATGACCGGGACATCCGGGCGGGGATCGAACGCGATGTGCATGAGGTCGCCCACCAGCGCGGCGGCGACGAGCATCGCGAGGTAAGCCCCTTTTCCCAACGCATCCTCCACGTTGTCCCCGAACACCAGCAGGAAGTACATGTTCGAGATCAGATGGAAGATGCTGCCGTGGAGCAGGAACGACGTCAGCAATGTCGCGCCGCCGTGGCGC
>MENB01000046.1:33228-35748 GCA_001768125.1 Armatimonadetes bacterium RBG_19FT_COMBO_69_19 | reverse complement strand
TCCGGCGACCGTACGCTTGTCCGCGATCGCGAGCTCGATGCCCCGGCGGCTGTCGACGCCGAGGCTCGCGTCGGGCCCGGCCACGACCAGCCAGTAGGCGATCGTGATCGGCTGCCCCTTGGCGACCCGGACGACCCCGATCGAGTCCGTGACGGGTCCGACGGTGGCCGCGGGCGCTGCCGGCACGAAATATGGGCCGGCGGCCAGCAGCAGCGCCACCGCCAACGCTATGGGAATCTGGAGACGCTTCATTCGCCTATCGACCTCCTCACGAGATGGAATGGATCGTATCCCTGCCTCCAGCCGAGCCGCCCCTCACCCCCTTCTCCCGCTCCACCGCCGGCGCGGCGGAGACCCCGGTCGAGATCCCTCCTGATCACTCCGAGTGCCCTGATAGACGGCGGCGCGCGGGTGAGGCGCCCCGCAGGGATGATGGCAGACCATGCCTGGCTTGGATTGGTTAGACGCTTTCGCCGCCCCCCTCTCCCTTCCTCCTCCTGAGGCGGGCGGGGGAGCTGCCTAGGGGTAGATGCCGCGCGTCATAAGGGCTTCGGCGACGCGGTCGATCGCGCGGATGAGGGCGGCGGTGCGCAGCGTGGTGCGCTTCTCCTCTGCCGTCCGGACCACCTGGCCGAAGCTGCGGAGCATGATGCGCTCGAGGTTGTGGTTGATCTCGTCCTCCGTCCAGAAGAACTGCTGCAGCCCCTGCACCCACTCGAAGTACGAAACGATGACGCCCCCCGAGTTCGAGATGGCGTCGGGCACGACGAGGATCTTGCGGTCGGCGAGGATGCGGTCGGCATCCGGGGTCACGGGGCCGTTCGCGCCCTCGACGACGATCCGGGCCCGCAGGCGCGGGGCGTTCTCGCTCGTGATCTGGCCCTGGACGGCGCTCGGGACCAGGATGTCGCAGGATAACTCCAGGAGCTCGGGGTTGGTGATGCGCTCTGCCCCTGGGAAACCGGCGACTGTGCCGTGCTCGTCCTTGAAGCGGCGGAGCGCCCGGGGGTCGATGCCCTTCTCGTTGTGGATGCCGCCCGCGCTGTCGGAAACGGCCACGATGCTGCAGCCGTGGTCGTGCAGGAGGAAGGAGACGGTCGATCCCACGGCGCCGAAACCCTGGACGGCCACCTTCGCCCCGTCGAGCGGGATCCCCACCTGCCGGCTGGCCTCGCGCGCGACGAGCCACACCCCACGGCCGGGCGCTTCGCTCCGTCCCTGGGAGCCGCCGATCGCCAGCGGCTTCCCGGTGACGACGGACGGGGTGGAGTGACCGGCGTGCATGCTGTAGGTGTCCATGATCCACGCCATGACCTGAGCGTCCGTGCCCAGGTCCGGGGCCGGGATGTCACCCTCGGGGCTCATCAGGATACTGATCTCCGTTGCGTAGCGGCGGGTGAGGTGCTCGAGTTCGTCGCGGGACAGTTCCTTCGGGTTGACGACAACGGCGCCTTTCGCCCCGCCGAAGGGCAGCCCCACGACGGAACACTTCCAGGTCATCCACATCGCCAGCGCCCGCACGTCGTTCAGGGTGACACCAGGATGGTAGCGGATGCCGCCCTTGGTCGGGCCGAGCACGGTGTTGTGGTGAACCCGGTAGCCGGTGAAGATCCGGACCGAGCCGTCGTCCATCTTGACGGGGAAGTTGACGGTGAGTTCGCGCTTGGGATAGGCCAGGACCTCACGGATCCCGCGCTTGAGCGGGAGGAAGTCCGCGGCCACGTTGAATTGCCGGAGGGCCATCGCCCAGGTATCTTCCTTCGGCGTGATGGCCACCGCCTGAGCCCCCATCGGTTCGCCTCCTCAGCGCGCCAGCGCGGACGCGGGCACGAACGCGATGCCCGCCCTATCGAATTCGCCCAGCATCTCCGCCAGGACCTGCGCCGTCAGCCGGCTGGCGTGGCCGATGGCGACCGCCCGTCCCTTGCGGCGCGCGAGGGTCAGCGCCCGCCGCAGCTGCGCCCGGATCGCCTCCGCATTGTCCTCGTTATCGAGGAACACCTCACGGGAGGCGCTGGGGATGCGCATCTCAGAGGCCAGCGCTCCCGCGATACTCCGCGGCGAGGTCACGCTGTCGACGAAGAGCAGGTTCTGCTCCTTCACCACCCGCAGCACCGCGCGCATGACGCGGGGATCGGCGGTCCCCCGGGAGCCCATGTGGTTGTTCACGCCCACGACCCCGGGCACCCCCGCCAGGCTCTCGCGGAGGCTCGCCTCGATCTCGGCGTCCGACATCGACACGGCGATGCCCCCGGGGCCCATCGCCTTGGTGGGGTCTTCCGGCTCGAGCGGGAGGTGCAGGAACACCTCGAGGCCCGCGGCACGGGCGCGCGCGGCGACTTCCTTTGAATGGCGCAGCCCCGGCAGGATGGCGACGGTGACGGGGCGCCTCAAGGCGATGATCACTTCCAGATCCTCGAGGCTCCCTCCCGCGTCGTCGAAGATGATCGCGACGCGGCCGGCAGGCTCGGGACGCGATGGACGCTCGGGCGCGGGGATGGCCGGGACGGGTGTCGCCCG
>MENB01000046.1:29108-33024 GCA_001768125.1 Armatimonadetes bacterium RBG_19FT_COMBO_69_19 | reverse complement strand
GCAGCTTCTTCTTGAGGATCTCGATCGCCTTCTTGAGCTGGTCGGCGCGCATCTGCTCGATGCGCCGCTCGACCTCGGCGTCCGGGCGGCCCTTCAGCCGCTGGCGCAGGGCCTCTTCGCGTTCGCCGACCACGATGTTGGGGATGAGCCCCTTCCCGCTGATGTCCTGGCCTTTGGGCGTGAGCCACTTCGCGGAGGTGATTGCCGCCCCGGCGTTCATGGGCAGGTCGATAATGGATTGGATGAGGTTCTTCCCGAACGTGCGCACGCCGACGATCGTGGCGGTCCCGCTGTCCTGCAAGGCGCCGGCCACGATCTCCGAAGCGCTGGCCGAGAACTCGTTCACCAGGACGACCGTCGGCAGGTTGATCTTGGCGACGCGTCTGGCCCGTTCGGTGTCACGCCGCCCGTTGCGGTCGTAGACGTGCAGGATCGGCTGCCCGGTGGGCAGGAAGCGGCTGGCGATCCGGATGGACTGGTCCAGCAGGCCGCCGCCGTTCGTGCGCAGGTCGAAGATCAGCGCCTTCGCGCCGGCCCGCCGCGCCTGGGTCACGAAGCGGTCGAACTCTTCATCCGCGTGCTCGTGGTTGAAGGTGACGAGCTTCACGTACCCGATCCGTTCGCGCGTGAGCTCCGCCCGGGTCGCGGCCTCGAGGCCCTCCGGCCCTTCCGCGGCCACGATCTGGATCCGGGCGCGGACGATGCTGACGTCGAAATCCTCGTCCGCGCGGCGCAGCCGCAGGCGCACGGTCGTCCCCTGCGGGCCCCGGATGCGGGTCACCGCCTCCTGCAGGGACATGCCCTTCGTCGCCACCCCGTCCACGACGACGATCCGGTCGCCCGCGCGCAGGCCCGCCTTCGACGCGGGGGTGTTGTTGATCGGCTGCACGACGAGCGGATAGTCATCCCGTACGTCGATGTAGATCCCGATGCCGGAGAAGAAGCCCTGCGTGTCCTGGAGGAACATCTTGTAGGCGCCGGGCTCCATCAGGCGTGTGTACTGGTCACCCAGGGAGTCGAACATGCCCTTGGCCGCGGCCAGAAAGAGCTCGTCCGCGGTCCGCCCGGGCGCGGGGCACCGCTCCTCAACCCGGGTGAGCATCGCATAGAAGCGCGACCTGACGTCGCCTCCCGAAGGCGGCGCATCGGTGACGAGCTTGGCGCAGCTCTGACCGGCCTCTTCCAGGAGGGCTTTCGTCCCTCCGGCGAAAAGCCGCTCCTCTGAGACGTCCCGCTTGATGTACGTGGTCCTGACCTGCTTGACCACGGCGTCCAGGAGCTGGCGGCCCTGCGCGCTCGGCACGGACGCCGCCTGGCTCCGCGATCCCAGCGTGGACCACCCGATGGTCGCCCCGGCGAGCAGCAGGAACACGATCGCCGGGACGATGAGACGGCGTGACATGTGCATGCGCGTTTCCATGTTCCTCATTGTACCCGATTAAGAATGACCGAGCGCTACCTCCGCGCCGGGTCGATGGGCCGGCCGTTCACGCGCACCTCGAAGTGCACGTGCGGCCCCGTGCTGTACCCGGTGCTGCCTATGCGGCCGACGACCTCGCCGCGGCGCAGGCGAGCACCGCTCCGCGTGAGGATCTTCGAGAGGTGCGCGTAGAGCGTGGAGACGCCGTCGCCGTGATCGACAACGACGATCTTGCCGTACCCGCCGAACCAGCCGGTGTAGATGACCCGGCCGTCCGAGGCGGCCTGGACGGGCGTGCCGTAGGGCGCAGCGATGTCCTGCCCCGTGTGCATCCGCCGGATGCGGAAGATGGGATGGCGCCGGATGCCGTATCCTGAGGTGAAGACCCCCCGCGCCGGCCAGATGAATCCGGACAGGCTTCGCGCGAGGGCCACGCCGCGAGACGTAGAGCGCTGGCTGCGCCGGATCAGGACCTCCAGCTGGCGGGAATCTTCCTCTAATTCCCGCACCATCCGCTCAAACGCCCTCCGCTCCTGCCGCAGGCGGGCCAGGGCGCTGCGCTTGGCCTGCTCCCGGGCCTCGACCTCACGCTGCCTCGCGGCCGTCTCCGCGCTGACCGCCGCCAGGCGAGCCTGCTCTTGGCGGAGGGTCTCGATGAGCGCCCGGTGCTCCTCGACATCCTCAGCGTACTCTCGGATGATGCGGCCGTCGGCGCGCACGATGGTGGACACGAAGTGCCAGCGGGTCACGAACTCACGGACGTCTTCGGCCCCGAGCAAGACGTCGACGTAGCCGGTCCGCCCGTACATGTAGACCGTGCGCAGGCGTCCGCGCAGCCGCGCCCGGTGCTCGGCCAGACGGCGCTCGGTGACGGCCAGCCGGGTGGCGATGGCCTGGGCGGCGGTGCGCGAGCCCGCCATCTCGCGCGCCAATTCCTGGAGCCGCTGCTCCGTGGCCTCCTGAGAGCGGTCGATGTCCTCGAGCTCCGACAGCACCCGGCGCTCCTCGCGGCGTACCTCGCGCAGGCGGACTTTCGACCGGGTCAGCCTGTCCAGCAGGCGCTGGAGCCGGGTGCGTTGGTCGCGGAGTACCGCGGCCGACGACGTCCCGGCCGTGGATGCCGCGGCGGGCGGCGTCGCCACGATGAGGATCAGAAGCGCCGCGAGCAGCATCCGTCTCATGCCGTCAGGAAGCGGCGGACGGCGATCAGGCTCCCCGCGGTCCCCACACCCAGCCCGGCGACGAGCACCCACGCCAGCAGCGGGAGCACGGCCTCGCCGGGGCCGGCGACCGGCAGGAACGGCATGGTGGATTGCAGGCGCAGGACGCCGGCGCCGTAGGCCCCGCCCAACACGAGGAACGCCAGCACGCCCGCGGCGGCCCCCTCGAACAGCCCCTCGATCACAAACGGCCAGCGCACGAACCAGCGCGTGGCTCCCACCAGTTGCATGATCTCGATCTCCTGACGCCGCGCGATGACCGTCAGGCGGATCGTGTTGACGACGACCACCAGCGCCACGGCGGCGAGGAACACCGTGAGGAACGAGGCCAGAAGGCGGACCCCGCGGGTGAGGACGAGCAGCCGGGCGATCACCTGGCCCCCGTAGCTGACGTCGCCGACGCCGGGCTGCCGCGCCACCTCGGCGGCGACGGCCGGCGCGTGCTTGGGATCGGTGAGGCGCAGCTCGAGCGAATCGGGCAGCGGGTTCGTGGCCGTGAGGTCCGCGAACGCGGGGCCCTCCCCCAGGCGTTCCTGCAGCCGCTCGAGCGCCTCGTCCCGTCCGACGAAACGGACGGCCTGCACGCCGGGAAGCGCGGCCACTGCTTCTCTCACGCGGTCCGTCTCCGATGGGACCAGGCCGTCCCGCAGGAATGCCACCACCTGGACCTGGTCCTCGATCACCTGCGCCACCTTGCCGAGGTTGAGCCCGATCAGCACGGCGGCGCCGACGACCAGGAGGGCCACGGTGATCGTCGTCACGGCCGCGGCCGTCATCAGGCCGTTGCGTCGGAAGCTCGCCCAGGCATCGGCGACGAACGACGCCGCGGTGCCGGCGAGGGCGGCGTCAGGCATCCAGCGCATACAGACCCCGGGCCTCGTCGCGGACGATCGACCCCGCGGCCAGCTGCACCACGCGCCGCCGGAGGATGTCGACGATCATCTTGTTGTGCGTGGTCATGATCACGGTGGTCCCCCGCAGGTTGACACGGGAGAGCACCTGCATGATCTCCCAGGACGAGTTCGGGTCGAGGTTGCCGGTGGGCTCATCCGCGAGGAGCAGCGGCGGATCGTTGACGATGGCGCGGGCGATGCTGACGCGCTGCTGCTCGCCCCCCGAGAGTTCCGCGGGCATGGCCGCGGCCCGGTCGGCCAGGCCGACCAGGTCGAGGGCCCGCGTCACCCGCGAGCGGATCTCCTCCCGCGGGGCGCCGGTGACGCGCAGCGCAAAGGCTACGTTCTCGAACACCGTCCGGGCGGGGAGCAGCTTGAAATCC
>MENB01000046.1:24250-29093 GCA_001768125.1 Armatimonadetes bacterium RBG_19FT_COMBO_69_19 | reverse complement strand
CGGCAATCCCAGGGTGTCGCAGGCGGCCGACGTCGCGGCCGGTGACGTAGACCGTGCCCGCGGAAGGCGTTTCCTCACGATAAACGAGCTTGAGCAGGGTGGACTTGCCGGTGCCGGTGGGACCGACGATGAAAACGAACTCCCCGGGCTCGACCGACAGCGAGACGTCGCGAAGGGCCACGACGCCGTTCGAGTGGAACTTGCTGACGTCCTGAAACCGGACCATCTGCTGCTCCGACGAGAGGGTACGACGTGTGCGACGATGCCTTTCAGAACGCCGCGATTCTGGTTCTACGGCACGACGCCTTCTCCTCCTCCGGGCACGCGCAGGACCCAGCGGCTGAGCGTCTCGCGGAGCCGCTCGCTGGTGAGATCGAGGCCGATCGGCGTCACCGAGATCTGCCCCTGGGCGAGCGCCCAGGAATCGGTGCCCTCCTCGTCTTGCTGGGGGGCCGGCTCGCCGGTGAGCCAGTAGTACGTCCGGCCGCGCGGATCGCTGCGCTTCTCCAGCCGGCTGATGTAGCGCTTCGTGCCCTGCCGGGTGATCGCGACGCCGCGAATCTCGGCGCGGGGGAGGTTCGGGACGTTGACGTTGAGCAGGGTGTCCTCAGGCAACCCCTCCCTCAGGATGGCCTGGGCGAGCTGCACCGCGAACCCCGCGGCGACCGTGAAGATCGGGTTGCGGAACGCGCCGATGCTCACCGCGATGCTCGGCACGCGGAAGATGGCGCCCTCCATCGCCCCCGAGACCGTCCCGGAGTACGTGAGGTCGCGGCCCATATTGGGGCCGACGTTGATGCCGGAGATGACGACGTCCGGCCGCTCCTCCAGCAGATCCAGCATGCCGAGCGCGACGCAGTCCGCCGGGGTCCCGTTCGTCGCCCAGGCGCGGACGGCCGAGCCGGGGATGCCGGCCGCGGCGGCCCGCAGCGGCTTGTGCAGCGTGATGGCGTGCCCCGTCGCGCTGCGCTCGTGCTCGGGCGCCACCACGATCACCTCGGCGACCGGCTCGAAGGCATGGACGAGCGCGGCGAGGCCGGGCGAGGAGATACCGTCGTCGTTGGTGATCAGGACGCGCACGGGGGCCTCACGGGCGCTCCGGCGCACGGACAGATTCGTCAATCCAGCGCAGGTAGTCTGGATAGCCGCCGACCAACCGGAGCGCGATGACTTCGGGCACGGAGTAGGAGTGCAGGACCCGCACGCGATCCTGCAGAGCCTCGAGGAGATCCTCGCGGGTCTTCAGGATGAGCAGCGCTTCGCCGGCCTGCTCCACCTTCCCCTGCCACCAGTAGGTCGAGGCGATGGACGGTACGAGGTTCGCGCAGGCGGCGAGGCGTTCGTGCACGACCGCCTGTCCGATCCGCCCCGCTTCGTCGGCCGAGGACGCCGTGACCAGCACGACGAGGTAGCCCATTAGGCCTCCTCCAGCACCCGGCTGAATACCTCCGCGGCTTCCGCGTTGAATGCCACGAGGACGATGCGGACCAATCCGGTCGGGCCCCGCACGTAGCCGGTGATCTCCTCCAGCATCAGCGCCGCGGCCTCGTCCAGGGGGAATCCGCCCACCCCGGTGCCGAGCGCCGGCAGGGCGATCGACCCGAGGCCGAGCTCGTCCGCGACCCGCAGGCTCGCGCGGGTCGCCGCGCGGATCGCCGGGCCGCTGGTGGAGAGATCCTGCGCCATGGTCGCCGCGTGGATGACGTGACGGCAGCTCAGCGCTCCGGCCTTGGTCGCCACCGCCTCTCCCACCGCGATGGGCCCGCGGGCCACCGCTTCCTGCTCGATGGCGGCCCCACCCACGCGCTTGATCGCGCCGGCCACGCCGCCACCCATCCACAGATGGGTGTTCGCGGCGTTCACGATGGCGTCGACGGCGAGCCGGGTGATGTCGCCCTGGTGCAGGGAGACGGTGGTCTGACCGAAGCGGCGTTCCATGACCGAGCGAGCGCTCAGTCCTGCTCTCGCCACCAGTCGGGAGAGATGTCCTTCCCGCGGGTGAACTTCCGGACCTGCGGCCGTGTCCCGGCGCGCTCCTTGGCCACCCGGGCGCGCAGCTCCTCGTACTCCCGCAACCCGGTCAGCACCTTGAGGGTGTTCCAGGCCGCCTCTTCCACCTGTTCCCCGTCGTGCAGGATCAGTTGGACGAGTGGATCGACGACGCGCTTGTCGCGCAGGCGCGCCATGATGCGGATGGCCAGGCGCTTCACGTCCACGTCCTCGTCGGCGAGGGCCTTGACGAGATGATCGAGGGCCCCTTCGCCGTGGAGGGCGAAGAGCGCCTTCAAGGCGAACCGGCGGACCTTGGCGCCCGGATTCTCGAGCGCCTCCTGCAGCGCCTTGGTGACGTCTGCGTGCGGGCGGGCCTGAAGCCCCTCAATGACCTCGCGCGGGAGCGAGATCTCGCGGTCCGCGGTCTGCGGCACCTCGAGCACCCCGCGTTCCTCCAGGCGGGCGATCGTCGTCACCACACCCTCCTGCATGCGCGGGTCGTCCAGGAAGAGGTACACGAGCGGCGCGGCGACGCGCTTGTCCCCGATCCGCCCGAGGACGGAGATGGCGGTCAGCCGGACGTACTGATTGTCGTCCGCCATCATCTCCAGCAGCGGATCGATGGACCGGGTGCCCATGTCCACGAGGATCTTCCAGACCTGGTTCCCGATCCGGCGGCGGAGGTTGCGGTCCTTGAACGCCTCCAGGAGCGGCCCCACCGCGTCCGCGCCGATCCGCACGAGGGCGTCGGTGGCGGCGAGCTGCAGCGAGCGCTCGCGCCGGGCGAGGACCCGGATGAGGGGTTCCACGGCGCCCCGGTCGCGCATGTCGCGCAGGCCGTTCACCGCCTGCAGGACCACCTGCTCGGAGCGGTCGGCCAGGGCGACGCGCAGGGCCTCCATCGCCACCGGGCCCCCGATGCGGCGGAGGGCCATGACCGCGCTCTTGCGGACGTACTCGTCCGAGTCCTGGACGGCCTCGGCCAGGGCCGCGACCGCGCGCTCGTCCCCCATCTTGCCGAGCTGGTGCGCGGCGTCGCTGCGGACGGTGACGTCAGGGCTGCGCAGACGCGCGATCCACCGTTCGAGATCGGTGTCCTGGGTGGCATCGGGCATGAGGGGATGTCCTCCTGCTGACTATCTTAGACGACTTCTCGCAGGCCCGGAAGGTATCCTCTGCTTGAATGTTCGCGGGGGCAGGGCTATACTAGGCCGGAATGGAGGTGAACGTCCACCCACGTGCCTGACCGCGCCGGCCCGGGCGACGCCGCATCCACCAGACCTCGTTTCGCCCACGAATCCGAAGAAGAATTCGCCCGTCTGCTGGACTTCTACGGTATCCGCTGGGAGTACGAACCGCGCAGTTTCCCGCTGGAACAAGACGCCGCCGGACGCGTTACGGAGAGCTTCAGTCCCGACTTCTACCTGCCGGACTTCGACCTGTACATCGAGCTGACCACGCTGAAGCAGAGCCTGGTCACCCGTAAGAATCGCAAGGTGCGCCGCCTCCGCGAGCTGTACCCCGACGTCCGGCTGAAGATCTTCTACGGCCGCGACTACCGCAGCCTGCTCTTCAAGTACGGCCTCGCCCATTGATGCTGCACGACCACATCGAGCGCGTGCTGTTCTCCGAGGCGCAGATCCACGCCCGCCTGGAAGAGCTCGCCGCGGCGATCTCGGCGGATTACGCGCAGACGACGCCGCTGCTGGTCAGCGTGCTCAAGGGCGCCCTGTACTTCGTCGCCGATCTCACCCGCGCGGTCTCGATCCCCGTCGCGCTCGACTTCATGGCCATCACGTCGTACGGCTCGGCCCAGGCCACCTCGGGGGCGGTACGGCTGATCAAGGACCTGGACGAGGAGATCAGCGGGCGGCACGTCCTGCTCGTGGAGGACATCATCGACACGGGGCTCACGGCGGCCTACCTGCTGCGCACGCTGCGCGCCCGCGATCCGGCCAGCCTGCGTATCTGCACCCTGCTGGACAAAACGGCCCGGCGGATCGTGGACACCCTGCCGATCAGCTACCGCGGCTTCGAGGTGCCCGACATGTTCGTCGTGGGGTACGGGCTGGACTACCGGCAGCTGTACCGCAACCTGCCCTACATCGGGGTGCTCAAGCCAGAGGTCGTGGCCGCGACGTAACCTAGCGCGGGCGTTTCTGGGCGAGCTCCAGGCGGAAGACGAACCGCACGATGCGCTGGCGGTCCTCCTCGGCGATGGTCAGAAACTGGCTGCCGGCGAGCCATCGCGATCCGCGCAGCACTTCCCGCACGTACTTCGTCTCGCACTGCGCCTTGATCGGCAGCCGTCCGTCCGGGATGTTGAGGGACAGGCCGAACTGGACGCCCTCGTCGAGCGGCGGGAGATCGCCGAAGAGCAGGCTCACCCCGCCGCCGCTCACGTCTTTGGTCACGCAGCGGGTGCAGGAGCCGTTCCACTCCACCTCGGCGTTGAGGCTGGCGTCCCGGCGGACAAAGTCGCGGCGCTGCGTGCGCATCGGCTCGCCGCTCATGTGGATCGTGACCAGGCCCTCGGGGACGCCGGCGATGTCGCGCACCGTGCCCTCTTCTTCATAGAGCCCGTCCTTGCGGACGAAGGTCACGCGGACGCCCGTCTCGCGCTCGATCGACCCGTCGTCCTCGAGCGGCACCGCGAGGGTGACGAGATGGCTCTCCGCAATCTCCTTGATCTCGCCGGCGTACGCCTCTCCGGCGGGCAGGATCTCCACTATCACGCGTTCCCCAACCCTGGGCCGATACATCCGGCCGTACCCCTCCCCCATCAGCCGCGTGTGGTTTATGCTCAGGCACGCCACGACGCAGGGTGGAAAATCTTCCACCACTGCGTCGC
>MENB01000046.1:17679-24139 GCA_001768125.1 Armatimonadetes bacterium RBG_19FT_COMBO_69_19 | reverse complement strand
CGCGTGCGCCCGCGGCCCACCGCCCTTGTTGATTCCTGCGCGACGCTTACTTCAGCGCGCGCTCGATCACCGGCAGGAGGAAGTACACGACGAAGGCCAGCGAGGCAAGGTACATCATCCAGTGCACCTGGCCACCCTTCCCGCGGAGCAGCTTCACCGCGGTATAGGTCACGAAGCCCGCGCCGATCCCGTTCGTAATCGACCAGGTGAACGGCATGGCCAGCATCGTGACGAAGGCTGGGATCGCTTCCTCATAGTCGCCCCACGGGAGGTCTTTGACGATGGTCATCATGTAGAAGCCGACGATGATCAGCGCCGGCGCCGTGGCCTGCGGTGGGATCACGCCCGCGATCGGCGCCAGGAACATCGCCAGCAGGAAGAGCACGCCGACGACCACCGAGGTGAAGCCGGTCTTGCCGCCCTCGGCCACGCCCGCGGCGCTCTCGATGTAGGTCGTGTTGGAGCTGCTGTTCGCGAAGCCCCCGAAGACCGCGCCCAGTGAGTCCACGAGCAGGACGCGGTTGATCCGCGGCAGCTTGCCCTTCTCGTCGAGGAACTTGCCCTCCCCGCCGATCCCGATGACTGTGCCCATGGTGTCGAAGAAGTCGCTCAGCATGATCGAGAACGTGACAAGCACGGCCGTCACGGCGCCGAGCGAGGCGAAGAAGCCGAAGTCGATGCGGCCAAACGTGGAGAAGTTCGGCGTCTCGAAGATCTGGGTGGGAATGCGGGCCACGCCCGGGATGGCGAAGGCCTTCCACCCGGTGAACGCGTTGAGGACGATCGCCACGACCGTCGTGAGCAGGATGCCCCACAGCAGCGCGCCGCGCGTGCGGCGGGCCATCAGCCACACGCTGAGCACGAAGCCGATGGCGAAGGTCAGGATCGGGATGCCGCTGAGTGTGCCGAGCCCGACCGGCAGGGCGTTCGCCGTGGGCTTGACCACGAACCCGGAGTTGAAGAACCCGATGAAGGCGATGAACAACCCGATGCCGACCCCGATCGCCCGTTTCAGGCTCATCGGGATGGCGTCCATGACCGCTTCGCGGAAGCGCGTGAGGACGAGGAGCGCGATGACGACGCCCTCGAGGAAGATGACGGTCATGGCCTGCGGCCAGGTCAGCCCCCGGCTGGCGACGAGCTCAAACGCGACGACCGCGTTGAGTCCCATGCCCGGGGCGAGGGCGAAGGGGTAGTTGGACCACAGCCCCATCGCGATGGAGAGCAATCCCGCGGTCAGACACGTCACGGTCAGGGTGGCGGGGAACAGCAGGCCCTTCCCCTCCAGGCCCTGGATACCGGCGTAGCTGAGGATCTGCGGGTTCACGAAGATGATGTAGGCCATCACCATGAAGGTGGTGATGCCCGCTCGCACTTCCGTGGAGAGGGTCGTCGCGCGCTCGGAGAACCGGAACCAGCCCGGGATACCTCCACCACGCTGCGTGGCTACGGCTTTCGCCAAGATATCACCCCCGGTTCGTTGATTTGTTCGCTTCCTTTCCTCAGATGCCGCGCCCGCCCCTTCAGTGAGGTGCAAACCTGTGCGTGGGGAGGTCGCAAGCCTGCGCGCGCCGAGGCTGTTCGTTCAGCGCAAACCGCGAATGTTCGGGAATCCCATGTGGATAACGCACCTAAGACATCCAACCGCTCAGCGCGCCCCACGCCGGCGAAGGAGCTCGGCCACCTCGCCGTGACCGGCTTCCTGCGCGCCTTTGAGTGCGGTCGTTCGGAGCTCATTCTGCGACACGGCATTGACGTCCGCCCCTTGATCGAGCAGGAAGCGCACCGCGTCCGTCTTGCCGGTGTACGAGGCCATCTGTAGCGCGGTCCAACCGGAGGGATTGTACGCGTTGACGAGCTCGGGATGCTCACGCAGGACCTCGGCCATGACGCGGATGTTGCCGTCGTACGCCGCGAAGAACAGCCGGTCGGCCGCGATGCGCTGCAGGGCGCGCAGGTACTGGATCTGGCCGGCATGGTAGATGTCGTGTGTGAAGGCGTGCAGGATGCGGTTGGCGATGGGGCGCGGCGGTGCGCCCCGGTACCAGGCGCGCTCGGCCGCAAGGTCGGCGTCGCTCGCCGTCTGGAGGCGGCGCCGGAAGTTCGCGTAGACGTCATGGAGAGCCGCCGTGTCGGCCTCCCAGGCGGCCTGATCCCCGTCCGCCTCCCCCCAATCGGCCACACTCATCGCCTCGTAGTCCGGCGGGTCGCCATCCCAGGCCTGGAGCACCCCGCGCTTCCAGTGGAGCACGTGGCGGACGATCTGCCAGATCGAGTGCCGTT
This sequence comes from Armatimonadetes bacterium RBG_19FT_COMBO_69_19, assembly GCA_001768125.1. Classification (GTDB taxonomy): domain Bacteria; phylum Sysuimicrobiota; class Sysuimicrobiia; order Sysuimicrobiales; family Kaftiobacteriaceae; genus Kaftiobacterium. The sequence goes on along the minus strand of MENB01000046.1, from coordinate 21,856 downwards.
CGGGATCCGGCTTCCAGGCGACCTGCTCCGCGGTGAGTCCTCCCACCGCGTGCGCCAGCGGCGGCTGCCAGCCTTCCTTTGTGAACGTGTACTCGAGGTGCTCGAGCAGCAGGTCTTTGACCGTGGGCATCTCCGCACCACCCTTCAGTGGTCTTGCAGCGACTTCCGGAACCCCCGCTCAGGGTCCCACACCAGCGTCTGCTGGCCGCCGCCGAACTTGACGAAGGCGGCGGACTCGATGTCGACGGAGAACAAGTGGTACTCCGGCTCCTCGGGCGCCCAGTCGATCCGGGCCTTGATCGCGTCGCGGAACACCTGCCGCAGATGCGCATCACTGATCTCCACCGCTCGCCCGTAGAGCTTCACGTCGCCCTCGGTCCCGTCTCGGTCACAGGTCACGCTGTGGACCACGACGCGCGCATCGCGCCGGAGATCGAGCACCTTCTTCGACTTCCACATCATCCCTAGGAAAAGGTGACCGGCGGCGAGGTCGACCTCACAGGGACTGATGCGCGGCGAGCCGTCCTTGCGGATCGTCCCAACGAGCACGAGCTGGTCTCTGACGAACCGAGTCCGCGCGAGGTCGGCGATCTCCGGACAGGTCTGGGTGAACAGGTCCCATTTCACAGATCATCCTCCTTGTGGCCCAGCCTACCCGGACGAGACCAGACTCTGGACGTCGTCAGGGAGGTGGTCGATCCCGCCGAACTCGGTGACGACGATCGAAACGATCCGCGCCTTGAGATCAGCTCGAAGATGTGGATACGTCATCTCGGCTTCTCCGCCAATGCTTTCGCAATCGTCCTCGATCAGCACGTCCGGTGTCACGCATGCCGCGACATCTGCGTAGCGCTCGCCCGCCAGACGATACCATATCCGTCCCTCGGGAAACGTGTGCCGTCTCAGCACCTGCCGGATGGCTTCGACCTCGTCGGGCTTCGTGCGAGAGGTCAGATAGTGGATCTCCGCGCCTTGGCGAAGCCAGCCCTGCAGCTTGGCCGCCGCCTGCCCTGCCGGCACCGACGAGCCGAAGTTGCCCAAACCCTGACCCAGTCGACTCCGGCGGATCATCTCTTCCCGGGGAAGACCGGCCCACGCTCCGTCGATGAGGATCGTCCCCTCAGTGAACACCAGAATCTTCATGGCCGGCTACCTATCAACGGTCTTCGCATTATTCGGTGGAAAGCCCCTCATCCCCAGCGGGAGATACTACGCAGGATGGCCTGCGTGTACCCCCGTGCGGGAGACTGCCTGGCCAGTGTATCCTTGGGTACAGAGTGGCCATGAGCGACGAGGCTGGAGCGTCCACAAGAGAGCGTCGGGTCAATCCGAACTTCATCACTGAGATCATCGACGAAGATCTCAAGCAGGACCGCTACGCGAAGATCACGACCCGCTCCCCCCCCGAGCCCAACGGCTACCTCCACATCGGGCATGCCAAGTCGATCTGCCTGAACTTCGGCCTGGCGCTCGACTACAGCGGGGAGTGCAACCTGCGCTTTGACGACACCAACCCCGAGACCGAGTCCATCGAATACGTCGAGGCTGCGAAGCGCGATGTGCAGTGGCTGGGCTTCCAGTGGGCGAGGGAGCGCTACGCATCAGACTACTTCGGCCGGCTGTACGAGTGTGCGGAGCAGCTCATCCAGCACGGGAAGGCGTATGTGGACAGCCTCTCCGACGCGGAGATGAGCGCACACCGAGGCACCATCACCGAGCCCGGGAAGCCGAGCCCCTACCGCGACCGCAGCGTGGAGGAGAACCTTGATCTGTTCCGCCGGATGCGGGCCGGCGAGTTTCCAGATGGCGCCCACGTCCTGCGGGCCAGGATCGACCTGGCCAGCCGCAACATGAAGCTGCGCGACCCGGTCCTGTACCGCATCGTCCACGCCCCCCACTATCACACGGGCGATGCCTGGTGCATCTACCCGCTCTACGATTTCGCCCACCCGCTCTCCGACGCCATCGAGGGCATCTCACACAGCATCTGCACCCTGGAGTTCGAGAACAACCGGGCCATCTACGACTGGCTGCTGGAACACCTGCGGGGCACGTGCGGGCTCCCGCCGTCGCCCCGCCCGTACCAGTACGAGTTCGCCAGGCTGAACCTCGACTATACCGTGCTATCCAAGCGAAAGCTCATCAAGCTGGTCGAGGGCAGCCACGTGCGTGGCTGGGATGACCCCCGGATGCCCACCCTATCCGGACTCCGGCGTCGCGGGGTGACGCCTGAGGCCATCCGCCAGTTCTGCTTCCGCATCGGCGTGGCCAAATCGAACAGCCGCGTGGACGTCTCGTCCTTCGAAGCGACCGTGCGTGACGACCTCAACGTCCGCGCTCCACGTGTGCTGGCGGTGCTCCGCCCGCTCCGGATCGTGCTGACCAACCAGCCCGAGGGCACGATCGAGCACCTCGAGGCCCCGTACTGGCCGCACGACGTGCCCAGGGAAGGCTCGCGGACGCTGCCCTTCTCACGCGAGCTGTACATCGAGCACGACGACTTCATGGAGCAACCGCCCAAGGGCTTCCACCGCCTCTCCCCGGGTGGCCGCGTACGCCTCCGGCACGCCTACGTGATCCGGTGCGACGAGGTTGTGAAGGACGCCACAGGGGACGTAGTGGAGCTGCGCTGCAGCTATGACCCCACCACGCTACGCGCTCAGCCCAGCGACGGCCGCGTCAAAGGCACGCTCCATTGGGTGTCCGCGGCACACGCCATGCCGGCGGAGGTCCGGCTGTACAACCACCTCTTCACGGCCCCCGACCCCGAGGCCACTGGGGGCGACTTCGCCGCCCATCTCAGGCCTGATTCGCTCGTCGTCGCGAGGGGATACGTCGAGCCAAGCGTGCTTGCGGACCCCGCGGATACCCGATATCAGTTCGAGCGTCTCGGGTACTTCTGGCAAGACCCGGAGGACTCCCGTCCTGATCACCTCGTCTTCAACCGCATCATCACCCTCCGCGATTCATGGGCCAAGGCCGCGGAGAAGGCTGCATCGACCTCGCCGAACAAAACGGATCGCTCGGCCAGCGATGGCACCGCGTGATCGGGCGCGCCAAGCTCGGGTGGGTCAGCGAATAGGCTGCAAGGAATCCCGAGGGAAGCGAGTGGTTCATGGTTGGGGGAGGACGATTCCTCACGAGTACACACCGTCAGCGTTCAAGTCCATCTGACCGCATGAGAACCGCAGACTTTGTCAGTGCGGTCCCCACAGGAGGCAAAGAATTGTCATGACAGGTCTCAATCCGGAGATCGAACCGTTTGAGCATGGCATGTTGGAGGTCGGCGACGGCAACCTCGTGTACTGGGAGACGTGCGGTAATCCGCGAGGCAAGCCGGCGATCGTCTTGCACGGCGGGCCCGGTTCGGGATGTGTCCCGTGGCACCGCAGGCTCTTCGATCCGAGCGTCTACCGTGTCGTGTTGTTCGATCAGCGGAACTGTGGGAGGAGCACGCCGCACGCGAGCACACCTGATGCGGACCTGGCAAGCAACACCACTTCCAACCTTATCGCGGACATCGAGTTGCTGCGCCAACGCCTGGGCGTCAACCGATGGTTAGTGTTCGGCGGATCTTGGGGCAGCACCCTGGCGCTCGCCTACGCCGAGAAGTACCCGGGTCGCGTCACGGAGATGATTCTGTTCGGTGTGACGACCGGGCGGCGCAAGGAATTCGACTGGTTATTCCGCGGAGGCGTGGCGGTCTTCTTCCCGGAGCAGTGGGAGCGTTTGCGCACAAACTTGCCGGTCGACGACCGGCATGTCGATACCGTCGAAGCATACCACCGATTGCTCCACGATCCCGACCCTGCGATTCGCCGGCGAGCTGCCTTTGAATGGTGCATGTGGGAGTCCGCGACACCCGCGTGGCCACCGACTCATGGGTTAGCCCGGAGGTTCTCCGACCCCATATTTGCCCTGGCGTTTGCACGCCTCGTGACTCACTACGTCCGGCACAATGCGTGGCTCGAAGACGGGCGCCTGCTCCGCGACGCCGAGGCGCTGGCCGAGATTCCTGGGATCTTGATCAACGGGCGCTTCGACTTCCAGGCGCCCATCGGTAATGCATGGGAACTCAAGCGAGCGTGGCCACGCGCCGAGCTTGTGGTCGTCGAGGACGCGGGGCACTCTCCCGACAACGCCGGCATCACCCGAGAATTGATTCGAGCCAGCGATC
>MENB01000046.1:13686-17643 GCA_001768125.1 Armatimonadetes bacterium RBG_19FT_COMBO_69_19 | reverse complement strand
AGACGCGGCTCGCCGCGCTCCAAGGCAAGGTCTCGCGTGGGGAACTCCCCCGTCCGAACATCATTCATCCTGACAACAAAGAATACTCCCGCAATGGTCGCCCGCGCCGCTGAGGTGGCATCAACGTGCTGCAGGTCACCCCGGCGGTGCGCGCGGCCACCGCGGGCCCCCGATGAGCTGCTGGCGGCCGCGGGCTGGGGAAGGTGTACGTGGCCACTTGGGGCGCGTGTTTGCACTGGTCGCGGCAAAAGACCGGCGAGGTTCGAATAGTTGGCTGGGGGAGGAGGATTCGAACCCCCGCTAACGGGTCCAGAGCCCGTCGTCCTACCACTAGACGATCCCCCAGCGGAAGACCACCTCATTATACCAGTTCGCGCAGAAACCTCGCGTCTTCGATCGCGGCCCCCTGCGCATCGTTGTTGAAGGGGCCCATCGCGAGGGTGTTCCCCGCGTGGGCCCCACCCTATGAGCGCTGGCCGCGGCTGCGCACGAGACTCCAGGCGGCGACGAGCAGGACGACCACCAGTACGGTCACCCACCAGGTCTTAGGGAGGATCCGCGCCAGCAGCAGCCCGCCCGCGACACCGGCCGCGAGAACACCGAGGCGTTGGTTGGTCATGGGTCGGCGTTCGGCTTGGTCACGTCATCGATGAAGTCGAGCAAGCGATCGAGATTGTCCACGAAACGGTAGAAGAGAAACCCCAGCATCGCCCCAAAGAGCCAAGCCTCGAGATCATCGTTGGTGATATAGGCCGTCTGCATCCCGGCCTGGACGACCTGCATGGGCCACGGCGCCGTCCACGCGCCCCCACGGTGCGGCAGCGAGGTCACCACCGGCTGGAAAAAGTTCACGACCAGCGCGACGATCGCCAGGACAAACCCTACCTTCCGGATCATCTCGCCTACCCCCTTCGAGGATCCCGCCAGCTTTGCGCCCGCGCGCGGCGCGGCGGGTCTGGCTCAGAGGGTAGGCATTGCAGACGGCCGCGTCCGCATCCGCAGGCCAACAGGCAACAGAGCCGATCTGAGGGGCGATTTCCAGGGCGTGACGGGAGTCGTGGGCCGTGCCGTCAGGAGCCGACGGTGCGGTGAATGTACTCCACCGCCGCGGCCAGCCGGCGAGTCACCTGATCCTTGCCGAGCAGCGCCATCAGCTCGAAGAGGCCCGGACCGGCGGTCTTGCCTGTGAGGGCGACGCGGGTGGGATGCACGATCTCGCGCGCCTGGAGCCCCCGCTCCTCGGCGAGCGTGCGCACCAGGGATTCCGCCCCGGCGGGATCGAGCGTGGCTGCGCCGGCCACCCGCTCCCGCAGCGCGGACAGAACCTCGACGATGCCCGGCTCGCTCAGGTAGCGGCGGGCGGCCTCGAGCTCGTACTCCACGGTGTCCTTGAAGAAGAAATCCCCATAGGCGACGATGTCGCGGCCGACCTTGAGCCGCTCGCCGAGGACGTCGATCACGCGCCGGATGTACGCGCGCTGCGCCTCGGTCGGCGCGCCGTCGAGCAATCCGGCCTCGCGCAGCGCCGGCAGGCAGACCTCCACCACGCGACCGGGATCGCGCTCGAGCAGCGTCCGCATGTAGACGCCATTCATCCAGGTCAGCTTGTCCATGTCGAACACCGGCGAGGCCTTGCCCAGGTCCTCGACGCGGAAGCGGGCCACGAGCTCCGGCACCGAGTAGATCTCGCGGTTCTCCTCAGGGTACCAGGCCATCAAGGCGAAGAAGTTCAGCAACGCCTCCGGCAGGAACCCTTCGCGCCGGTAATCCCGCACCGCCGTGTCCCCGGTCCGCTTGCTGAGCTTCTTCTTGTCCGTGCCCAGGATGTTCGAGAGGTGGGCGACCTCCGGCGGCGTCCAGCCGAGCGCCCGGTACATCACCCACTGCTTGGGGGTGTTGCTGAGGTGCTCGATCCCACGGATGACGTGCGTGATCGCCATCGCGTGATCGTCCACGACATTGGCGAAGTTGTACAGCGGGCTGCCGTCGGAGCGGACGATGATGTAGTCGTCCAGGTGCTCGGGATCGAACTCGACCCGCCCCCGCACCAGGTCGTTCACGACGATCGTTTCGCCGTGGTCGTGCAGGCGCAGCCGGATCGTCGGACGGCGCCCCTCACGCTCGAACGCCGCGCGCTGGTCGGCCGTGAGGTGACGGCAGCGGCCGGAGTACCGGTAGGGCCGCTTCTCCGCCTGCGCGCGGATGCGCTCGGCCTCGAGCTCCTGCGGCGTACAGAAGCAGCGATACGCCGCTCCGCGAGTCAGGAGCTCGTCCGCGGAGGCGCGGTACAGCGCCATCCGCTCGGTCTGCCGGTACGGACCGTAGTCCCCGCCGACGTCCGGCCCCTCCTCCCAGTCGATGCTGAGCCACCGAAAATCCTCAAAGATGGCGCGTTCGTACTCTTCGCTGGACCGGCTTCGGTCGGTATCCTCCACCCGGAGCACGAACGCGCCGGCATGGCTCCTCGCGAACAGCCAGTTGAAGAAGGCCATCCACGCGCCGCCGATGTGCAGGTACCCGGTCGGGCTGGGCGCGTAGCGGGTGCGGATCGTCATGTAAACAGGATGCTGACGGACTGGTTCAGGTGGATGCGGCGGATCGCCTCGGCCAGCAGCGGCGCGGCCGACAGCACGGTGAGCTTCGGCACCCGCTTCTCCGGGGGGATCGGGACGGTGTTGGTGACGATGACCTCGCGGATCTCATCCCGGCTCAGGCGTTGCACCGCGGGCGACGCGAGGACGGCGTGCGTGGCGCAGATGTACACCTCGGGGCGCGCCCCTTTCGCCACCAGGACGTCCACGGCGCCGGACAGGGTGCCCGCGGTGTCGATGACGTCCTCGATCATGATCGGGATGCGGCCCTCCACGTCGCCGACGATCTGCACCGGTTCTTTGACGTCCTTCCCGACGCGCCGTTGGAAGATGATGGCCAGCGGCAGGTCGAGCCGGTCGGCGAGCTGCTTGCTCCGCTTCACCGCGCCGTCATCGGCCGCGACGACGACCGCGCTGCCCAGGTCCTTCTCCCGGAGGTAGTCCGCGAACAGCGGCATGGCGCGCAGATGGTCCACGGGGATGTTGAAGAAGCCCTCGATCTGCCCGGCGTGGAGGTCGACGGTGAGCACCCGGTTCGCCCCCGAGGTCGTGAGGAGATCGGCCACGAGGCGGCCCGTGATCGGCTCGCGCGGCGCGTCCTTCTTGTCCTTCCGCGCGTAGCCGTAATATGGCACGACCGCGGTGATCCGGCCGGCGGAGGCGCGGCGCAGCGCGTCGAGCATGATCAGCAGCTCCATGAGGTGCTCGTTCACGGGGTGGCTAACCGGCTGGATGACGAAGGCGTCCACGCCCCGGGCGTTCTCCTCGAAGCGGACGTAGATCTCCCCGTCGGCGAAGCGCGTGATGTTCACCCGCCCCAGCTCGACGCTCAGGTAGCTCGCGATCTCCTCGCCGAGCGACCGGTTCGACGTGCCGCAGAACACCTTGAGCTCGCCGGAAACGCTATCCATCGCCGCTCTCCACGTTACCACGAATCGAAACGAGGACGGGACGGGGGAACGCGGGCACTCAGCGGGCTTCGACGAGGAACTTGATGGCGGTGCGTTCCTCGCCTTCGATGATCACCTTCGTGAACGCGGGGATCGCAACCAGGTCGATCCCGTTCGGGGCGACGAAGCCGCGCGAGATGGCGATGGCCTTCACGGCCTGGTTAACGGCCCCGGCGCCGACGGCCTGGAGCTCGACCATACCCTTCACGCGGAGGACGGCGGCCAGCGCACCGGCCACCGCCTTGGGTTTGGAGTCGGCGGAGACCTTGAGCACCTCCGGCATGTGCCGAGGTACGCCCGCTGCTGGGACTGTGGGTCCTTCCATTGGCGCCACCCTATTCCGTGGCCTGAATACGAATTCCTGCCCTTGACATACCCGCTATCCGGCCGGTGTGGACAGCAGCGCTTCGGCGAGA
>MENB01000046.1:2141-13570 GCA_001768125.1 Armatimonadetes bacterium RBG_19FT_COMBO_69_19 | reverse complement strand
GCGGCAGGAGGTGTCCCACCCCGATGCGCCGGAACAGCGCATCCACCTTGGGATCGTAGGAAAGCCCCACCGGCGGCACCCCGGTAACGATCGCGCAGATGAGCGCATGCAGGCGCGCGCCGACGAGCACGTCCATGGTCCCGATCGCGGCCATCATCTCGCGCGGGGGGAGATCGCTGACGACCTGCGCCCCCAGCGCTTCGGCGATGGACCGCGCCAGGGGCAGATCGCGCTCCGGATGAAAGGCGAAGACGATGACGGTCGCGGCGATGGCGGCGCGCACCGCCTGCAGTGCCTCGACCACGACCGCCGCATATCCGTCGCCACGCCACGGGCGCACGGCCAGTCCGATCCGGGGACCATGGCCGCGGGCGCCGACCAGCTCCCGCACGTGATCCTCCGGCGCGGGCTCGAGTGCGAAGACCGGATCGGCGACGAGATGCGCCGTGCGTCGCACGCCCAGCTCGCGCAGCGTCCGCAGGGAGTCCTCGTCGCGCACGGTGATGAGATGCGCGCGGTTGAGCACGAGCGCGGCGAGCCGCCGCACCCAAGTCCGCCGCAGCGGCCCAATCCCCTGCGCGAAGACCATGGCCCGGCGGGAGAGAATCTCAGCCAGCCCCAGCAGACCAAGGTAATAGGCGGCGCTGCGGGCGCTTGTTACATCCTGGAAGAGACTGCCTCCACCACTAAGAAACAGATCGGCGCCAGCCAGCGCCCGCAGCGCGCCGACACCGGTACGCGAGATACTGTGCACATTGTGGAGCCGGCGGGTCTGCGTGGGGTTGGCGGAGAGGACGGTCATCCGTGAGGCCGGCAGCCGCGCGCGCAGCGCGGACAGAGTGGCGGCCAGCACCGCCTCATCGCCTGCGTTGCCGAAGCCGTAGTAGCCGGAGACGACGATGCGCATCAGCGCCGGGGGCGCACGGGTGGAGACGGGGCGAACCGTGAGGCGATCCAGAGGAGCAGGAGCGTGGCGGCGGCGCCGAGCAGCGTCCCCAGCCAGAGGGCGTTCACGGTGCGCCACCCAGTGTACAGCAGGGGCGTGTGGAGGTGCGAGAAGCTGTTCACGACGCCGGCCTGACCGATCGCCCCCGCCGCCGCGAGCGGCATCACCCACCGGTGCCATCCCGCGGCGGCCGCGGCGCCGGCGAGCACGAGCGCGGGGTGCCCGATCAGGTACTCCTTGGTGCGCGGCCGGGCGACGAGGAGATCTTCCATCAGGTTCCGCAATCGCTCTTCCACCCCAAGCAGCGGCAGGCCGAAGTTGCCGCTGCGGGCGAGGAGGATGACGCCGGCCAGGCCCACGACGACCACGGCGATCGCGTAGCGCATCAGCAGCGGATGACCCGACCACTCCCACAGTTCCGTCGCGGTCTCGCGCCAGGAGCGGACGGGCCGGTCGTGGCGCCACAGCAGCAGCACGACGAGCAGCACCGGCAGCAGCTGCGCGATCTTGACGCCGAGGAAGACGTCCGCGGCCATCATGAACTCCCAGCGCGTGAGCAGCGCCGCGACGAGGAGCCCTGCCGCCACCGACCCGAAGGAGGCCAGCCACAACGTGCGCACGCCGGCCAGCACGGGCGGAGCGCCGGGACGCCGCGGGATCGCCATGGCGATCACCGCGGCTGGGAATGACGCCGCGGTCCCCAGGGCGAGCAGCTTGAGCCACGGGACCAGCGGCCCGCGCGCAAACAGGGCCACGGTGATGAGCACTCCCAGACCGATCAACACCCAGACCAGTCGGGCGGGGACCGGCGCCCCCACCGCCTCGACGAGCATGGCGAAGGCCAGGGCCATCGCCGCCAGCGCGCCGACGGCGATCAGGCCCCGCAGCGCCAGAGGCGCCACTACCTCCGGCAGCGGGACGGCGCGACCCGTCCGCAGCCCGAAGCGCCGGAGGTCCCGCGCCAGCTGCTCGACGAGCGTCAGGTTCGATGCGGTCCCCACGACGCCGGCCGTGGGGATGAAGGGGCGGATGTATAGGAGCCGGATGTTCCGCTCGCGCGCGCTGCGCACGAACTTGTCTCGAGCGTCGGCCGGCGACAGTACGAGCAGTTCGTCCGGGGTGAGGCTGAATAGCCGGATGACCTCCCGGTGCATCTCGCGCGCCAGGCGCTCATCCCCCCGCTGCCTGCGGCGCACATTGAACACCTCGATGCGCCCGTAGCGCGCCCCCGCCGCACGGAGCAGCGGTGCCGCGTCCGGGAGCAGCCGATCGTACCCGAGCACATCCGTCAGCTCGAAGACGATCGGTATCCCTTCGCCCAGCGCCCGGAACGCCTCGCCCTTCGCGGCGAGCCCCGCGGCGGTCAGTCCAGGATAGTTGCGGAAGCGCAGCACCGGTGCGAGGCCGGCGGACCGGTAGCGCTCGAGGTCCTCCGGACGAAAGCCCAGCCCCATCTGCTCGAGGTCCTCGCGCAGCCCGCGGATCTCGAGCACCCCCCTGACCCCGCGCACGCGCGCGGGGCCGAGGATGCCGGAGATGGTGGCCTCGAGAAAGGCGAGCATGTCGGGCGAACCCGCCACGTAGACGGACCCGGGGCGGATCGGCTCCCCCGGGGCCGCGATCCCCGCGAAGGCGGGCGACAGCGTGCCGGCGCGCAGCGCGGCGCGTGCCTCATCGGCGCTCAGGTAGCTGACCTCACCCTGCTCCGCCATGCGCTCGAGCGTGCGCTCGTACAGGGCGATCGAGGTCGCCCCTCGCCGGGCCGCCTCGGTCAGGACCTCGAGGGGATCACGCCCTTCGCGAAGCGCGAGGGCCTCCCAGTCGGGACCGTCGAGCACGATCTCGACGGTGCGGTACCGGGACTCCACGCCCCACCGCATCCAGAGCACGGCGAGGGCGGCGAGGACGCCGAGCCCGATCGCCAGCAGCAGCGGCCGGCGCCGGCGCCCTCTCACGGGACCGGCACTCCGGTGATCACGGCGCGGCCGTCATCCACCCGGACGTCGCTGAAGCGGATCGGGACGGGCTCGTCCGGCGCGACCAGGAGCGGATTCACGGCGGTCATCAAGACGTTGCCGAGGTTCGGGGGGATGGCCACGCCGCTGATGTTCAGGGTCTCCACGCGCAGGACGAGCGCGCCGCCGTCGATCGCGAGGCGCGCCACCACCTCGACCGGAAACGAGGAGTTGAGCACGGCCACGGTCCCGGTGATCGTGACCAGGCCGTCGTCGAGCCGCACCCGCGCGCCCCGGATGTCCCGGGCATCCGCCAGGTAGCGCTGCACGTCGGTCTCATCGACGACAACCACTGCGCTGCCGCCGCTGATCCGGCGGACGGCGAGATGCCCGCCCACCACCCGCGGCAGGTTGAGGGTGACGTCCCGCAGGGTGCCGCGCATCTCCCGCACCGTGGCGCCCTCGAAGGCGGCGCCGCGCACGCGGAACTGCAGCCGCCAGATGCGTCCGGTGAGGATGCCGACGGGGCCGGCGAACACGCGAACGGCGGCCCGCTCCGCGCGGAAATCGCGCCGGAGGCCATTCGAGAGGTGCCACGACAGCATCGCCGCAGGCGCCATGAGGACGATCGCGACCGCGAGCAGCAGCGCGAGCAGTCGTGACATGCCTTCCCTACTTCGTGGGGTCAGAAGAGGCTACCTCTCCGGCACGGCGCCAGCCCGCAGCGTGGCGTCGATGAATCGGTCGAGATCCCCATCGAGCACGGAGGCCGCGTCTCCGGTCTCTGCTCCGGTGCGGTGGTCCTTCACCAGCGTGTAGGGATGCAGCACGTAGGAGCGGATCTGGTTCCCCCAGGCCGCCTCCTTGAACTCTCCGCGCAGCTCGGCGAGACGCTGGGCCTGCTGCTCCTGCTGCGCCTCCGCCAGCTTCGCCCGCAGCAGCCGCATCGCCGTGAGTTTGTTCGCGTGCTGTGAGCGCTCATTCTGGCACTGCACGACGATCCCGGTGGGGACATGCGTGATCCGGACCGCGGTTTCCACCTTGTTGACGTTCTGCCCGCCGGCGCCCCCGGCCCGATACGTGTCGACCTTCAGCTCGTCTTCGCGCACGCTGACCTCGACCTCTTCCACCTCAGGGATGACGTCTACGAGGGCGAACGAGGTGTGGCGGCGGTGCGCCGCGTCGAACGGGGAGAGGCGCACCAGGCGGTGCACCCCCCGCTCGCCTTTCAGGTACCCGTACGCATAGGGGCCGCCGGCGATGATGGTCGCGCTCTTGATGCCCGCTTCCTCTCCCGGCGAGAGATCGGCCACTTCGGTGGTGAAACCCCGCCGCTCGGACCAGCGCACGTACATCCGCATGAGGAGCTGGGCCCAGTCCTGCGAGTCGGTGCCCCCCGCCCCGGCGTGGATGGAGAGGATCGCGTTGCTGCCGTCATGCTCGCCCCAGAGGAGCGTGACGAGCTCGAGGCGCTGCAGACGCTCGTGCGCGGACGCCGCTTCCGCAGCCAGCTCCGACGTGCTGAGCCCCGAGGGATCCTGGACGGCGAGTCCCGTGAGCTCGGCAAGATCGTTGACCTCGCGGGTCAACCCCGCATAGGTCTCGACCTGCGCCCGCAGGGCGCTCAGCTCCTGGCCGGTCTTGCGGGCTTGCTCGGGATTGGACCAGAGGTCCGGCCGCTGCATCTCCGCTTCAAGCGCGGCGATGCGGGCCTGCTTGGCGGGAAGGTCAAAGATGCCTCCCGATGTCCTGGAGGCGCACGCGGTCTTGCTCGATGAGACCGCGGATCTCTTCAATCGTCATGGCAGTGCTAATCATACCAGATGAGGCCTGGCATCCCTGCCCGACCCCTGCTCAGGAACCGCGACAGACTCCACCGTGGTGATTCCAAGGGCAAGCCCGCGAGAGGCGCGTGACGCTCCGTCTTCAGCGCACGAGTGTCACAATTGAGAACAGGAGGTTCCCCACAGCGTGCGGCACCACCAGCCCCAGCGCATTACCCGTCCGCGCGCGGATCGCGCCGAACGCGGCCCCGGTGACCATCGCCCAGGCGATCGCCTCCGCGCCGAGGCCGCGCTGCAGCAGCATCCCGGCCGCTGTCCCCACCGCCACGGCCACCACCCTGCCCTTCCATTCCTCGAGCGGGGTGAAGGCGACGCCCCGCAGCCACCCTTCGATCGCGAGCGCGATGACTAGCTGGCGCACGGCGCCGGGGATCCAGCCCCCCGGCGGCACGGGCACCGCGACGGGGATCCCGTATGCGCGGAAGGCCAGCGCCAGCGCCGCGAACAGCGTTCCGGCCACCGCGAGACCGGCAACGAGCGTCGCCCCGAAACCCTGCGCGGCGAAGCCCCATTCCCGCCGCGGTCGCAGCGCAGAGAACACCACGACGAACGCGAGGAGCACGCCCGGCCAGATCCCTCCGGGCGCACGGCCGATCAGCAGCCACACCGCGATCAAGGGCAACCCGGCCGCCGCCGCGCTCTGCTGGACCGCACCGGTGCGGGCGTCGGCGACGAGGGCCGTCCACATGCGGGGGATGCCCGTGGCCGCGAGCCCGAAGAGGGCAACCAGCGCGAAGAGATCGCCGAACCGCGCGTAGAACGTTTCGCCCTGCGCGAGCGACACGCCGCTTACGAGGACGGCCTCGGTGCGGGCGGGAACGCCCCCGCGGATGCGGCCGGCGGGGTCGATCACGACCGTCAGACCGGTGTTGGCGGCGCGGATCACCCAGCGCCCGGTCTCCACCGCCCGGAGGCTCGCCTGCGCCGCGTGCTGCGCGCCGCCGGAGGTGCCGTCGAACCAGCCATCGTTGGTGATCACCGCGAGGACGTCGGCGCCGCCGCGGACCAGCGCGCGACCCACGTCGGGGAAGATCGACTCGAAGCAGATGGCCACGCCGACCCGGCCGAGCGGCGTCCACAGCGGTTCGTGGCGCGTCCCGGGACGGACGCCGTACTCGCCGAACGCCACCAGACGCACTTTGTCGTACCGGCTGACCGCATCGCCCGAGGGCGCGACCGCGACCGCAATGTTGGAGACGCCGTTCTCCATGCTGCTGGCGATCAGGGTGGCCCGCGCCCGGTTCGCCCACCCGCCGATTTCACGCAGCACGCCGGCTGGACCAAAGAGGTTGTACGGAACGGCCGTCTCCGGCAGCACGATCAGCGCCGCACCCTGGCGGCCTGCCTCGGCGACGAGACGCCGCAGCGCCTCCATATACCGGGACGCGTACAGCGGATCGAACTTCAGCCGCGACGCCACATTGGGCTGGACGGCGGCGACAGGAAGGTCGCCGGACGCTGGCGGAGGGACCTGTGACCGCCCCCACAGGATGATGGTGGCCACGACCAGCGCGGAGAGGAGCAATGGCCCGATACGGCGTCCGGCGATCCTGGAGGCGACCACCGCGGAGCTGAGCGCGACCACGAAGGAGACCCCGAACACGCCCGTCAGCATCGCGACGTGGATGACGGCGGGAGCACGGTACTGGGTGAGCCCCAGCAGCGCCCAGGGGAATCCCATCACGCCGATCGATCGCAGATACTCCAGGGCGGTCCACAGGAGCGGGACCGTCCAGACGGCCAGCAACGCCGGGCGCCCATCGCTGATCCAACGCCAGCCCCACGCGAAGACGCCCGTGAACAGGCTGAGGTAGGCGGCGAGCAGCAGCCAGGGCAGGATCCCGAAGACGCGCATCCATGACAGGATGCCGAGGTAGGCAATCGCACCGCCGACCACCCCGAGCACGAACGCGCGAGACGGGGCCTCACCCTCCAGCGCGATCAGCAACGGGACAAGCGCGATCCAGGCGAACCAGCCCAGATCGAGCGGCGGGAAAGCGGCGTACAGCAGGATGCCGCTCGCGGCGGCGAGGGCTATTCGTCCTTGCCGTGACACTTCTTATACTTCTTGCCGCTGCCGCACCAGCAGGGGTCGTTGCGGCCGATCTTGCGCCCGGCAGTAACCGGGGCCGGCTTCGGCCCGTCTGTCATCGGCATCTCGGATGGGATCCCGTCGGATGCTGAGGGGGCCGGACCCGCGACGGTCGGTCTCGATGCGACGCCGGCTGGCCGGAGCACGCGCCGGGGCGCCGGCACCTTCGCGCCCTCGACCTCCAGGCGGAAGAGCACCTTCACCGTCTCCTCCTGGATGTCGGTCAGCATCTGCTGGAAGAGGTCGTAGCCCTCGCGCTGGTACTCGATGAGCGGGCTGACCTGCGCGTAGGCGCGCAGCCCGATCCCCTCGCGCAGCGAGTCCATGTTGTACAGGTGGTCGATCCATTTGCGGTCGATCGTCTGGAGGAGGACGATGCGCTCGACCTCCCGCATCGGCTCCCCGATCTCCTGCTCCTTGCGCTCGTAGGCGGCGAGCGCCTCCCGGGTGAGGACGTCCTGCAGCTCGTCGCGCGCGCGCAGCTGGTCGAGGGGGACATCCATCAGGGTCGGGGCGAGCTGGGAGGCGCTCTCGGCGAGGCCGGCCAGGTCCCACTCCTCCGCCGTCGCGTCGGGCGCGCAGTACGCGTTGACGAGGGCGTCGAGCTGGCGCTCGACCATGTCGAGGATGTTGTCCCGGACGTTGTCGCCGAACAGGACCTTGCGGCGCTCGCCGTAGATGACTTTGCGCTGCACGTTCATCACGTCGTCGTACTCGAGCACGTGCTTGCGCACGTCGAAGTGGTACTGCTCGACCTTCTTCTGCGCCGACTCGATCTGCCGGGTGACGAGCGGGTGCTCGATCGGCGTGTCCTCGTCGATCCCCAGGCGGTCCATGATCCCCGCGATGCGCTGCCCGGCGAACAGACGCATCAGCTCGTCCTCGAGCGCGATGTAGAACCGCGAGGAGCCGGAATCGCCCTGGCGGCCGGCGCGGCCGCGCAGCTGGTTGTCGATGCGCCGGGCCTCGTGGCGCTCGGTGCCGATGACGTGGAGGCCGCCCAGGACCTTGACCGCCTCGGCCTCCGCGGAATCCGGCGGATTGCCCCCCAGGATGATGTCGACGCCGCGGCCGGCCATGTTGGTCGCGATGGTCACGGCGCCCTTGTGACCGGCCTGGGCGATGATCTCGGCTTCGCGCTCGTGCTGCTTCGCGTTCAGGAGCTCGTGGCGGATGCCGCGCCGGCGCAGCATGTCGCTGAGCTGCTCGTTCTTCTCGATGGAGCGCGTGCCGACCAGCACGGGGCGGCCCTGCTTGTTCCATGACTCGATTTCGGCGACGACGGCCTTCCACTTCCCCCGCTCGGTCTTGTAGATCTGGTCGGCGTGGTCCGCGCGCACCATCGGCCGGTGTGTCGGGATGACCGCGACGGCCAGGTTGTAAATCTTCTGGAGCTCCTCTTCCTCGGTCTTGGCCGTGCCGGTCATGCCGGCGAGCTTCTCGTACATCCGGAAGTAGTTCTGGATGGTGATGCTGGCCAGGGTCTGGCTCTCGCGCTCGATGCGCACGTTCTCCTTGGCCTCGATCGCCTGGTGGAGCCCGTCGCTGTAGCGCCGTCCGAACATGAGGCGCCCCGTGAACTCGTCGACGATGATCACCTGGCCGTCCTTGACGACGTAGTCCACGTCCTTCTTGTAGCAGGCGAGCGCGCGCAGGGCCTGCTGGATGTGGTGCATGAGGTCGACATGCTCGATGTCGGCGAGGTTGCTGACCCCGAGCGCGTGCTCGACGCGGGCCGTACCCTCCTCGGTGAGCAGCGCGGTCTTAATCTTCTCATCCACCGTATAGTCGCCGCCCGCACTGAGCCGCGGCACGAGGCGGGCGAAGTCGTAGTACTTCTTCGTCGAGGCGTCCAGCATGCCCGAGATGATCAGCGGCGTGCGGGCCTCGTCGATCAGGATGAAGTCCACCTCGTCCACGATGGCGTAGGCCAGGTCGCCCTGCACGAGATCCTCCGCGCGCAGGGCCATATTGTCTCGGAGGTAGTCGAACCCGAACTCGTTCACCGTGCCGTAGGTGATGTCGGCGTGGTACGCATCGCGCCGGGTTACCGGACGGAAGTGGTTCAGGCGGTCGTCGGCGTGGGGCTGGGGGTCGGTGTAGGCCGGGTCGTACATCCCGCTGAACTCGTGGCCGATCGTCGCCACGGACAGGTCGAGGAAGTGGTAGATGGGACCCATCCAGCCCGCGTCGCGGCGGGACAGGTAGTCGTTCACCGTGACCACGTGCACCCCGCGGCCGGTCAGGGCGTTGAGGTAGACCGGCAGCGTGGCGACGAGGGTCTTGCCTTCGCCGGTCTTCATCTCGGCAATCTTCCCCTGGTGGAGGACGATGCCGCCGATGAGCTGGACGTCGAAGGGGCGCAGACCGGTGGTGCGCTTGCTCGCCTCGCGCACCGCGGCGAACGCCTCGGGCAGAAGGTCATCCAGCGTCGCCTCGCCGGCCAGGCGCGCCTTGAATTCCGCGGTCTTCGCCCGCACCGCCTCGTCGGACAGCACGCTGTACTCGGCATCGAGGGCGTTGACGGCGTCGACCAGGGGCTGGTGGCGGCGGATCTCGCGACCGGCGGGGTCGCCGAACAGACGGGTTAGCAGGCTCGCCATAACTTTTCCATTATAGCACTGCGTCGGAAGCGGCCCGCTCGATTACGCCACGACGTGGACGATGACCGTAGCGATCGGCCGCCGACCCATCTGAGAGAGGGTTCGGATGCCCCTGCGGGTCAGGGGGACTTGCGGCCCACCAGCCAGGAGACCGGACGGTTGATGCCGTCGAGCACGCCCCGCACGACAGCCTCCCGTGGATCGTCGCGCACGACGGCCGAGCCGACCAGGATCTCCCCTTCTCGTCCGGGGAGCGACACCACGGCGACCGCGACCTCGTGGGGACCGACGGCCAGCGTGCTGACCCCTTCCAGCACGAACATCCCTTCCGCGCGCAGAAACAATTCGACCGCGCGGAGCGCCGCCTGGGCGACCAGCTCCAACCGGTTGCCGCGGCCGTACGGGCCGGAGGCGATCCCTTCGTAGACGAGGCCCTGGTCCTCGAGGTGAACCTTCACCTCGGCGGCCGTGCGCAGCACGGAGACGGACAGCCCGACGAACTTCAACCGCAGTTGGTCGGCGGGGGCGACCCGGTCGGCGCGCTGCTGCGCGGCGACCCGCACCTGGCGGGGTTCGAGCTCCACGCCGAGCTCGGCGGCAAGCGCGGAGACGACGTCGACGGCAATCACCTTCGCGCTGCGATCCGGCCCCCCCAGCACGTGCACGATGCGGATGCCCCCCGCATCGTCGCTCTCCACCCGCACGGCCTTCACCCCGCGCAGCAGGCGGACGACCCCCTCCGCCGCTTCCGCCAGCGTCTGTCCATCGCGCTCACCCCGCCCCATACGTCCCCCCGCCGCCATGACCTGCTACGATTCCGGCTCGATCACACCGTAGTTGCCGTCGGCCCGTTTGTAGACGACGTTCACCTCGAGTGAGCTCGCGTTCCGGAAGGCGAAGAAGTCGTGGCCGAGGAGCTCCATCTGCAGGGCGGCGTCCTCCGGCGTCATCGGCTTCATCGCAAACCGTTTCACCCGCACGATCTGGAGCTCGCGCGGCCCCGCGCGCAGGGCCCGGTCGGCCCGCACCAGCGCCTGGGTCTTCTTCCGGCTCTCCGCCAGCCGCCGGCGGTCGATGAACTTGCTGCGGTACCGCTCAATCTGCTTCTTCAGCTTCTCCACGACGACATCGATCGAGGCGTACATGTCGGGGGAGGCTTCCTCCCCGCGGAGCAGCACGCCGTCCCCCCGCACGGTGACCTCGACGACCTGCGCGCGGCCCACGTTCCCCCGGCGGCGCTCCACGCTCAGGACGACCTGCGCCTCCTGCACGTGGTCGAAATAGCGTGTGATGCGGCCGAGCTTCTCCTCCGCGTATTCACGGAGGGCCGGTGTGACGGCGATGTGCTTCCCCTGAACGATGACGTGCAGCGGGCGCTTTTGGGCCACGAGGCGATCCCTCCCACCTGACCTCTTTCGTCGCTGCGGGGCGCGTCTACTGCCGCCACCGTGGCTCAGGCGGTTTGTTCGCTCCCGCTTGATACGGTCCTCTTGCTTCAGAACGCCCAGGTGCGGGGGACGAAGAGGGTCTCGGCAAGGCGGATGGCGTAGCGATCGGTCATCCCCGCCAGGAAGTCGCCGACGACGCGGACCACCGTCTCGCCGGAGGCGATCAACTCGCGGTACTCGGGCGACAGTTCGTCGGGATGGTCGAGGTAATGCGTGTAGAGGGCGAGGATCAGGCGCTGGGCTTTGGCCACCTCCGGCGCGGTGGTCGGACCTTTGTACACGCGGTCGCTCAAGAAATCCTTGAGCCGGTTGAGGGCCTCGCGCACGGCGTCGCTCAGGGCGACCGTCCCGCCGCCCGCGCTGCTCCGCACGAGGTCGTGCACCATGACGTCCAGCCACTGCCCGCGCGTGCGCCCGAGCACGGCGCGCACATCGCGCGGCACGTCCTCCTCCGCGACGAGCCCGGCCCGGACCGCGTCGTCCGTGTCGTGGTGGACGTACGCGATACGATCGGCCAGGCGCACCACCTGCCCTTCCCGCG
>MENB01000046.1:2045-2109 GCA_001768125.1 Armatimonadetes bacterium RBG_19FT_COMBO_69_19 | reverse complement strand
GCCTCGAGATCGCGCAGCCCCTTGGAATGGCCGCCGATCCCGTCGCGAACCTCCCAGGTGAGGT
>MENB01000046.1:0-1956 GCA_001768125.1 Armatimonadetes bacterium RBG_19FT_COMBO_69_19 | reverse complement strand
CCGATCGGGCGCATCGCGTCGTCCAGGGCGGCTTCTCCCGCGTGGCCGAAGGGCGGATGGCCGAGATCGTGGGCGAGGGCGATCGCCTCGGTGAGATCCTCGTTAAGCCGCAGGGCGCGCGCCGCGGTCCGGGCCACCTGGGCCACCTCGATGGTGTGCGTCAGCCGCGTGCGGTAGTGATCGCCCTCGGGAGCGAGAAAGACCTGCGTCTTGTGCTTCAGGCGCCGGAAGGCCTTGCTGTGGATGACCCGGTCGCGATCGCGCTGGAACGCCGTGCGCAGATCGTCGTCGGGCTCGGAGACGTCTCGCCCGCGCGAGGCCGCGGCCAGCGCGGCGTGAGGGCTGAGGCGCTCACGCTCCCACTGCTCCGTGACCTCGCGCGGCGTGCTCACACGTCCTTGCTGACCTGCGTCTTCTCCTTCAAGGCGGCCTGGGCCGCGGCGAGCCGCGCTACCGGGACGCGGTACGGCGAGCAGGAGACGTAGTCCAGGCCGAGCTCGTGGCAGAACTCCACCGAGGACGGCTCGCCCCCGTGCTCCCCGCAGATGCCGACCTCGAGGTCCTTGCGCGTCTTCTTCCCGCGCTCGGTCCCCATCCGCATCAGCGCCCCGACACCCTCCCGGTCCAGGACCTGGAACGGGTCGTCCTTGAGGATGCCCTTCTCGAGGTACACGTGCAGGAACTTGCCCTGTGCGTCGTCGCGGCTGAAGCCGAAGATGGTCTGGGTCAGGTCGTTTGTCCCGTAGGAGAAGAACTCCGCGATCTCGGCGATCTCGTCCGCGACCACGCAGGCGCGCGGGATCTCGATCATCGTCCCGAACATGTAGCGGACCGTGATGCCGGCCTCCCGGATGACCTCCTGCGCCACCGACTGCAGCTGCTGGTGGACCACCTTCAGCTCGTTCACGATGCCGATCAGCGGGATCATGATCTCCGGCACGACGTCGATGCGCTCTTCCTTCTTGAGCTCGACCGCGGCCTGGAGGATGGCCCGCACCTGCATCTCGTTGATCTCGGGATAGAGGATGCCGAGCCGGCAGCCGCGCAGCCCGAGCATCGGGTTGAACTCGTGGAGCGCCTGCACGCGACGGAGCACCGCCTCACGCTCGCGCAGCTTCTCGGTTTCGCCCTGCAGGCGCAGCTCGGTCACCTCGACCAGCAACTCCTCCAGCCGGGGGAGGAACTCGTGCAGCGGCGGGTCGAGCAGGCGGATGATCACGGGCAGGCTGCCCATCTCCCGGAAGAGGCCCTTGAAATCGTCCTTCTGGAACTGGAGGAGCGAGGCCAGCGCCTTGCGCCGGTCCGCCTCGGTGCCGGCCATGATCATCTGTTGCATGATCGGCAGGCGCTCTTCTTCCATGAACATGTGCTCGGTGCGGCACAACCCGATGCCCTCGGCGCCGAACTCGCGCGCCTTCCGGGCATCGCGGGGGTAGTCCGCGTTGGCGCGCACCCCCAGGGAACGGAACTGATCGGCCCAGCGCAGCAGGTCCTCGATCTCGCCGGTCAGCTTGGGCTCGATGACAGGGACCTGGCCCTTGATCACCTCACCGGTCGAGCCGTCCAGGGTGATCGTGTCACCTTCGCGGATGGTGACGCCGCCGACCGTGAAGCTGCGGCCGGCTTCGTCCACACGGATCGACTCCGCGCCGACGACCGCGGGCTTGCCCATGCCGCGGGCGACGATCGCGGCGTGACTGGTCATGCCGCCGCGCGTGGTGAGCACGCCCTGCGCGGCCACCAGGCCGTGGATGTCATCGGGGTTGGTCTCCGGCCGCACCAGGATGACCTTCTGGGACTTGCCGAGCTCCGCCGCGCGGTCGGCATCGAGGATGGCGATGCCGGAGGCCGCGCCCGGGCTCGCCGCCAGACCCTTGGCGATGACATGTTTCCGCGCCTGGGGATCCAGGCGCGGATGCAGTAGTTGCTCTAAGGACGCCGGCTCGACGCGCAGCA
>MENB01000045.1:8591-8837 GCA_001768125.1 Armatimonadetes bacterium RBG_19FT_COMBO_69_19 | reverse complement strand
CAGCCGAACAAAGTGCTCAATGACGAAAAAGTGCGCTTTGCCCTGGCCACCCAGTACTCCTACTCGTGCATGGATTCGGTCAACGTGTGCCAGTTCGTATTCGGCCCCGCCTGGCAGCTGTACGGCATGCAGCAACTGGCCGATGCGGTCCGACTGATCACCGGCTGGGAGGTCAGCGTGGAGGAGCTGCAGCGGGCGGGGGAGCGGCGGCTCAACCTGCTGCGGGCCTACAACGCCCGGGAAGGG
>MENB01000045.1:8054-8457 GCA_001768125.1 Armatimonadetes bacterium RBG_19FT_COMBO_69_19 | reverse complement strand
CCCGAGCGAAACTGGAAGAGCTGCAGCTCGCCTGGGTGGCAGACGAACTGGGCCTATAGCTGAGGAGCGCGCCGATGCGCATCGTGATTCTGGGGGGAGCGGGCATCATCGGCAAGGTGATCGCCCGCGACCTGATACAAGATGTGGACGAAGTGGTGATCGCCGACCTGGACCTGCAGGCGGCCCAGACGACCGCCGCCGCCCTCGGCGGCGGTTCGCCGGCGCGGGTGGATGTCACCCAGCAGCAGGAGCTGGTGACTCTGCTGCGCGGGGCTGGTGCCTGTGTCAACAGCGTCAACTACTACTTCAACCTGCCAGTCATGCGCGCCTGTCTGGAGGCCGAGGTCCCCTACCTCGATCTGGGGGGGTTGTTCCATACCACCCGCAAGCAGCTTGAGCTGCA
>MENB01000045.1:6543-7776 GCA_001768125.1 Armatimonadetes bacterium RBG_19FT_COMBO_69_19 | reverse complement strand
CAAAGTGCACCTCAGCCTGCATTCGGAGGTGGCCACCATCCCGCTCAGCCTGGCGGACAAGGGCATCCAGGAATGCAGCTTCAAGATCACCTTCTTCGGGTACGCTGAGCCGGCCTTGCGAAAACTGCAGTTCCTGGCCGAACTGGGGATGGCCAGCACCGAGCCATTGGAGGTGAACGGGTCCACGGTCCGGCCGCGGGAGCTGCTCATGCAGCTGCTGCGGCAGCTCCCGCAGGCCCATGAAAAGCCCATCAGCAAGGGGTACAAGGCGGTGATCACCGAGGCGGAGGGGGAGGCCGGCGGCCGGCCGGTGCTGCTCCGGGCCGAGACGGTCGGCGGTCGACATGCCGGATGGGGCATCTCCGGAGGGACGCTGCTGGTGGCCGCGCCGCCTGCCATCGCCGCCCGCTGGCTGGGCGCAGGGTCACTTAACCGGCCCGGGGTATGGCCGCCCGAGCAGGTAATCGAGCCGGAGCCATTCTTCGATGAATTGACCCGGCGCGGCTTCACCACCCGGTTGTCCCGCACCGAAACCGTGGCGCAGGCTATGTCGAACTGACCCCATGGCGGCTTCCGAACTTCTCCGTCACCCGAGTTCCCCGTCCGGCGAGACCATCCGGGTCACCCCGCGCCAGGCGGGCTGGGAGCATCTGCATTTTGCCGCCCGGCGCATGAAAGACGGCGAGACCTGGGAGCTGCAGACCGGCGAGCACGAGTATGGGATTGTGGTGCTCGGAGGCCTGTGCACGGCCCGCAGCTCCGGCGGTTCCTGGGATTCGATCGGGCACCGCCGGGACGTTTTCCACGGGATGCCCTACGCGCTGTATTTGCCGCGGCACTCCGAGCTGGAGCTGCAAGCCCGCTCGGACAACCTGCATTTGGCCTACGCCTGGTGCCGGGCAGACCAGGACCACCCCGCCCGACTGATCCGGCCGGAAGAGGTGCCGGTGGAGATCCGCGGCGGTGGCAACGCCACCCGCCAGATCAACGGCATCATGCCGCCCGGATTCGCCTGCCAGCGGCTGGTCTGCGTTGAGGTCTACACCCCCTCCGGCAACTGGAGTTCCTATCCGCCCCACAAGCACGATCAGCACCGGGTGAGCGAAACGGGCGAGCTGCTGGAGGCCGACCTGGAGGAAGTGTATTTCTATCAACTGGACCGGCCGGAAGGCTACGCCATCCAGCGCGTGTATACTGCCGATGGTCGGCTGGACCAGACGCTGCTGGCCCGGC
>MENB01000045.1:459-6450 GCA_001768125.1 Armatimonadetes bacterium RBG_19FT_COMBO_69_19 | reverse complement strand
CCGGCCTACTCCTGGATCAAGTCCACCTGGAGCGAGCGGGATCCGCGGGTGCCGATCGTGACCCTGGCGATGGAGGCCGGGCCGCCGGTACGGTGACTTTCGTGGGCCGCGCGGGCCGGGAACACCCGCCGAGACCCCGATGAGGACGCAGCATGCCTGCTCAAGCGACGCTGCTTAGTCGAGTTCGTTTTCGCTTGGCCGCCATTCCGGACGCGGTCGCGCTGGCCAGTTTCGGTGCGGTCTTCCTGTTCTTCGCCCTGGCCGCCGAGAACTTCCTCACGCCGCTCTCGATCGCCAATATCCTGACCTTCGCCAGCATCAGCGGGATCGTGGTGGTCGGCGTGGCGGTCCTGATGATCTCCGGGGAGTTTGATCTCTCGGTCGGATCGACCTTCGCGGTGGCCAGTTACGTCTTCGCCCTTGGCCTGATCGCCGAGGTCCCGCCGCTGCTGTGTTTGCTGGCGGCCCTGGTAGTGAGCGCACTCCTGGGGTTGCTGAACGGGCTGATCGTCACGACCACCGGCATCCCTTCCTTCATCGCGACTCTGGGGACGATGCTGGCCTACCGCGGAATCGCCCGGGCGATCGGAGGCAGCGATTTCGCCTTCTACAGCGGCGAGCCGCTGCTGCTATTCCGAATCCTCAACGCGCCGCTGGACTCGCTCAACAAATCGTTCTCCCCCGCCGCCACATTCCGCATATCGATCCTGTGGTTTGGGCTGATCGCGGTTCTGCTGGCGCAGGTCCTGCGCCGCACACGCTTCGGCAACTGGGTGTTTGCCACCGGTGGCAATCGCGGCGCGGCGCTCTCGCTGGGGGTGCCCGTGCGCCGGGTAGTGGTCGCCAATTTCGTGTTGGCCGGCTTGCTGGCGGGGGTCGCAAGTGTCTTACAATTCGCCCACCGATCCAGCGTCGATCCGCTGCGCGGGGAGGGGCTGGAGCTGATCGCGGTGGCCGCCTGTGTGATCGGAGGGCTGCGCCTGACGGGCGGCTCTGGCTCAATTCTGGGCGCCTGTCTGGGCATGCTGCTGCTGCAGATGCTGGAGCAAGGGCTGGTGCTGATGCAGATTCCGGTTCAAGTCTTCCAGGCGGTGGCGGGCCTGATTCTGATCATCGCGGTGATCAGCAACACCTACTTGACTGGAGAAGGCTAGCACGGCCGCCCAGCCCTGCCTTCAGGGGTGAGACCGACGGCGCCCGTCCAAAGGAGGTGATCGCGCAGGCATTGCTCGGCAATTCGTCTGGCTCCGCAGGAACACCGTGAGCAATTGGCAAAGGAGAGAGAGCGATGGGGATTCTGAGTAAGTGGTTGGCGGCGTTGGCGTTGGTGGCCATGCTGGTGGCGGCCTGTGCGCCCGCCACGGCGGAGCCACCCGGAGTGGCGCCGGCCGAAGAAACGCCGCCCGAGGGAGCAGCAACCGAGCCGGCGGCCCCGATAGAAGAACCGACCGCGGCAGTGGACCCGACGCGCTCGCTGGATCTGATCCTGGTGCAGCACGCTCTGTGCGCCTGGGACTCCTTCTGGTGCACGGTCGAGCGCGGCATCACCGACGCCGCCGATGACCTGGGAGTCAACGTGACCGTGCTCGGACCGGACGAGTTCGACCTGGAGCAGACCGCCTCCCTGATCGACCAGGCTGTGGCGGCCCAGCCGGATGGCATCGGCCTGACCGTCACTGACCCGGTGCTCTTCAAGGAGCCGATCGAACGGGCCCTGGCGGCCGGCATTCCGGTGGTCGGCTACAACGCCGGGAACGGCCCGATCGCAGATGGGATCGACTACCTGACCTATATCGGCCAGGACGAATACCAGGGCGGCTACCTGGGCGGGCTGCGCATGGTGGCGGCCGGTGGCACGCAGGGCGTGTGCATCAATCAGCAGGTGGGTCACGCCGGCCTGGACAAGCGCTGCAACGGGCTGGTGGACGCCTTCACCGAGAGCGGCCTGCAGGCCGAAGTGCTGGCCATCAGCGACGATCCGGCCGAATCCGAGACGATCATCGGTGACTACACCACCGCCAACCCAGGCGCGGATGCCTTTCTGACCCTGGGTCCGAACGGTGCCAACCCGTTCTACGCCTGGATGGAGTCGGCCGGGATGGGAGCCGGCGATGTGGTCCACGGCACTTTCGACCTCAGCCCTGAGATCACGGCCAACATCGAGAGCGGGGTGACGCTATTCGGGATCGACCAGCAGCCGTACCTGCAGGGTTATGCTGCGGTGCTGATGCTCACCATGGTCAATCGCTATGGCATCGCGCCGGCCCTCCCGGTGACGGCCACCGGGCCGGGCTTTGTGGATGCCGGCAATGTCGGCGCCGAACCCGCTCCGGATCGAGCCGTGGAGCTGATCATGGTCCAGCACGCGCTGTGCGCCTGGGATGCCTTCTGGTGCGTGGTGCAGAAGGGCATCGAGACCGCCGCAGAACAACTGGGCGCCAGCGTCACGGTGCTGGGCCCGGACGAGTTCGATCTTGAGCAGACGGCTGCCCTGATCGACCAGGCGATTGCCGCCCAACCGGACGGAATCGCCCTGACGGTGACCGACCCGGTGCTCTTCAAGGAGCCGATCGAGCGGGCGCTTGCCGCCGGAATCCCGGTGCTGGCCTACAACGCCGGCTCCGGACCGCTGGCGGATGGGATCGATTACCTCACCTACCTGGGGCAGGACGAATACCAAGGAGGCTACCTGGGCGGGCTGCGGATGGTCGAGGCCGGCGGGAGCCAGGGCGTGTGCATCAACCAGCAGGTTGGTCACGCCGGACTGGACAAGCGCTGCCAGGGCTTCACGGATGCCTTTACCGAAAGCGGGCTGTCCGCTGAGGTGCTGTCGATCAGCGACGATCCGGCCGAATCCCAGACCATCATCGACGACTACTACACTGCCAATCCGGGTACGGACGCCTTCCTGACGCTGGGGCCGAATGGAGCCAACCCGTTTTACGCCTTTCTGGAGGCGGCCGGGCTCGGCCCCGACCAGGTCGTTCATGGAACCTTCGATCTCAGCCCCGAGATCGTGGAGAACATCAAGAACGGGACGACGTTGTTCGGGATCGACCAGCAGCCCTTCCTGCAAGGGTATGGGGCGGTCCTATACCTGACGCTGCTGTTGCGTCAGAACATCGCGCCGGCGCTGCCAGTCTCGGCCACCGGCCCCGGTTTCGTGGACCTGGGCAATGTGGCGATCGTCGAGGCACTGGCCGGAGAGTACCGCTAATCCGCCGTAGGCACGGCGGTCTGACGAACGGGCAGGGGATCTCCTGCACTGCCCCTGCCCGTTCGAATCTGGTATCGCAAGGAGTGTACGGGTGACCGTCGTGACCAGCGTGGTCGCGGGCTGGCGGCTCAGCCTGAGACGTCTGTTGCTTAGCTCATCCGTGATCGGGCCGCTGGCGACCTGGATGGCGATCTTCGTCCTGTTCTCCGTGGTCGCATCCAATTTTCTGTCGCTGCGGACCGTTTCCGGCATCCTCAATGCCGCCACCCTGACCGGTGTGGTCACCATCGGGGTCACCCTGCTGATGATCTCGGGCGAGTTTGACCTCTCGGTGGGCTCGATGATGGCTATCGGCGGATACCTGTTTGGACAGCAAGCCGCCAAGGGCACCCCCCTGCTGGGGTTGCTGCTGGCCCTGTTGATCCCGGCTGTGCTCGGCGCCCTTAACGGCCTGATCCTGATCGCGACCCGGATTCCGTCGTTCATCGTGACTCTGGGAACCCGCTCGATCTACCGCGGCTTGGCCTGGATCATCTCCGGAGGCGCACTGCTGCAGCTGACCGAAGATCTGCCTATCTACGAGGTGCTCAACGGGAGGCTGGAGGTCGTCGATAAGCTCTTCGAAGGCGCCAACTTCCGTACCTCGGTGGTCTGGCTGCTCGGGCTGCTCCTGCTGGTGCAGTACCTGCTGATCCGAACCGACTACGGCAATCACGTCTTCGCCGCCGGTGGAAACCGGGCGGCTGCCGCTGCTCAGGGCGTGAATATCCCGCGGGTCAAGCTGGTTAACTTCATCATCACGGGCACGCTGGCCGGGTTCGCAGGGGTCTTGCTCTTCAGCCAGTTCAAGACGGTGCGAGTGGCGACCGGGGCGGGAACCGAGCTGAGCGCCATCGCCGCAGCGGTCGTCGGCGGAGCGTTGTTGCGGGGCGGCTCGGGAAGCATCTGGGGAGCCCTGGTGGGGGTGCTCTTAATCAGCACCTTGCGGACCGGCGTGATCCTGCTCAACATCCCGTTCATCCCGGCCGACAATTTCGAGGCGGTGGTGGGCGTGGCCATCATCGGTGCGGTGGTCTTCAATGACTGGCTGCGCCGGCGTGCCTGAGCCGAGGAGGTCTTCTTGAACCAGGCGGAGCACCCCCAGGACGGCTTCGTGGTCGAGATGAAGGCCATCTCCAAGCGGTTTGGAACCATCACGGCCCTGGAAGGCGTCGACTTCCAGGTGCCGCGGCAACAGGTCATGGCGCTGCTGGGCGACAACGGGGCGGGCAAATCCACCCTGATCAAGATCCTGACCGGCGTGCACCGGCCGACCCGAGGCGAGATCTACTTCGAAAACCGCCAGGTGGAGATCGATTCCCCGCGAGTGGCTCGCGATCTTGGGATCGAGACGGTCTACCAGGACCTGGCGCTGGTGAATCTGATGAGCATCACCCGCAACTTCTTCCTTGGGCGTGAGTTGGTGCGGGAACTGGGTCCGATTCGCTGGCTTCAGCTGGCTGAGATGAATCGGCTCACGCACAGCTCGCTGGTCGAGGTCGGAATCGATATCCGATCGCCCAGCGAACCGGTCGGCAGCCTCTCGGGAGGCGAGCGGCAGTCCATCGCCATCGGTCGCGCCATGCACTTCGGAGCCAAGCTGCTGATCCTGGACGAGCCGACCTCGGCTCTGTCGGTGGCGGAGACCCGCAAGGTGCTCTCCTACATCCGCAACGCCAAAGACCGCGGCCTTTCGGTGGTGTTCATCACCCACAACGTCAACCATTGCTATGAGGTGTCCGACGCCTACACCATCCTTCGCCATGGGAAGATCGTCGGCACGTACCAGAGGGGCGAGCTCTCGCAGGACGATATCGCCGCCTTGATCACCGGCGAGCGCGAGAATTAGGGGTGGGCGCCGCTGAGAGGAGGTAGGTGAACAGGATGACTGCCAAATACAAGAGTCCATTGCATGAAACGATCTCAACCACCCCCACCGACTTCTGGAACGATTCCGCTGCGGTGGACGAGCTCAGCTATGCCATCGAACACGGTGCCGTCGGCGCCACCACCAATCCCACGATCGTGCGCGAGGTCTTGCACCAAGACATGAAATACTGGCAGCCTCGCATCTCGGAGATGATCGCCCAGAACCCGAATTGGTCTGAGGATCAACTGACCTGGAAACTCATTGAGCAGGTGGCGATCCGAGGCGCCGAACTGCTCAAACCGGTCTACGACCGGGAGGGCGGAAGGAAGGGGCGCATCTCGATTCAGACGAACCCCGCCTTCTATCGAAATGCCCTCGCGATCACCGAGCAGGCGCTCTACTTCGACACCCTGGCGCCGAACATTCAGGTCAAGATCCCCGGGACCAAGGCCGGCATCAGCGCCATCGAGGAAGCCACCTTCCAGGGGGTGAGTATCAACGCGACCGTCTGCTTCACGGTGCCCCAATCCCTGGCGGTCGCCGAGGCGGTCGAGCGCGGTCTGAATCGGCGCGAGCAGGCGGGCAAGTCGATCGAGAGCATGTCTCCGGTCTGCACGATCATGATCGGCCGGCTGGACGACTGGATGCACGTCCTGGCCAAACGCGATGGGATCATCGTGAACCCGGGAGCTTTGCACTGGGCCGGTGTGGCCGCCATCAAGAAGGCCTACGGCATATTTCAGCAGCGCGGATATCGCGCTCGACTGCTGGGCGCCGCCTACCGGCACGTTTTGCACTGGTCCGAGCTGATCGGAGGGGATCTCATTCTGACGATCCCCTATCAGTGGCAGAAATGGTTCAACGG
>MENB01000045.1:0-372 GCA_001768125.1 Armatimonadetes bacterium RBG_19FT_COMBO_69_19 | reverse complement strand
CCGAGCCTATGATGAGGATGGTCTGTCGATCGACGAATTCGATTCCTACGGCGCCACCGTACGCACGCTGCGCGGCTTCATTGGCTCCTACCACGACCTGGTCGCCATCGTGCGAGATTTCATGCTACCCAATCCGGATGTGAAGCCAAGCCCCCGGTGAAGCCATCGGCTTGGCTGAGCTTCTCTGCCCCCGAGGGTGCCGACGCTGAGAGGTGACCGATGCGGACTGTCCGGGTAACCACCGCGCAAGCGATCGTTCGCTTCTTGCGTGCGCAGCAGGTCGAGCGAGACGGGGCCCGGCTGCCCTTCTTCGCCGGTTGCTTTGGGATCTTCGGGCACGGCAACGTGGCCGGCATCGGCCAGGCGCTGCAG
>MENB01000044.1:4975-5232 GCA_001768125.1 Armatimonadetes bacterium RBG_19FT_COMBO_69_19 | reverse complement strand
CTACACTGCTCTTCGGAGGGATCCGCATGGCCGACATTCCCGAGCAGCGCGACACCGACGTCCCGTCCGAGGATGCCGAGCGCGTCCCGTTGCATGCCCCGGATCTGCTGCGCTGGTGCGTCTCACTGCTGGCCACGAGCGCGTGGCAGGCGATGGGACTCATCCCCGATCCGGCGACGAACGCTGTGGAGCGACACCTCGACGACGCGCGGCTGGCCATCGACGCCACCGCGTCACTGATCGAGCACCTCCGCCCG
>MENB01000044.1:4521-4950 GCA_001768125.1 Armatimonadetes bacterium RBG_19FT_COMBO_69_19 | reverse complement strand
AACTGGAGAACCTCCTGGCCAACCTGCGCCTGAACTTCGTCGAGCAATCGGCTAAGGGGTAACATCTAGCCATGAGCCCGAACCGCCTCGCCGATGCCGGCAGCGCGTATTTGCGCGGCGCCGCCCATCAACCCGTGGCCTGGCTGCCCTGGTCGGAGGAAGCCTTCGCGCGTGCCCGAGCCGAGGACAAGCCGATCCTCCTGGATGTCGGCGCCGTGTGGTGCCACTGGTGCCACGTCATCGACCAGGAGAGCTACGACGACCCCGAAGTCGCGGCGATCATCAACGAGCACTTCATCGCGGTGAAGGTCGACCGCGACGAGCGGCCGGACATCGACGCCCGGTATCAGAACGCGGTGAGCGCGATCACCGGCCAGGGCGGCTGGCCGCTCACGGCGTTCCTCACGCCGGACGGCAAGGTCTTCTACG
>MENB01000044.1:3771-4482 GCA_001768125.1 Armatimonadetes bacterium RBG_19FT_COMBO_69_19 | reverse complement strand
CAGGCTTCCGGAGTGTGCTGCTGAGCGTGGCCCGCTACTACCGGGACAGCCGGGACGACGCGGTCGAGGCCGCCGAGCAGCTGCACCGCCAGCTCGCCGCCGCGCTCTCCGCACCGCAGAGCATCGCAACGCAGGGGGCCGCTTCGCCGGAGGCGGGGGCAGCGCCCTCACAGCTCGACGTGGCCCTGGCCTCGATCCGCCGCCTCTTCGATCCGGTCGACGGGGGGTTCGGCGGGGCGCCGAAGTTCCCGCACACCGCGACCCTCGAGCTGCTGCTGCGGAGCCATGCCCGCAGCGGCGAGGACGACCTGCTCTCCATGGTGGTGCGCACGCTCGAGAAGATGGCCCGGGGCGGCATGCACGATCAGATCGGCGGCGGGTTCCACCGCTATTCGACCGATGGACGCTGGATCGTGCCGCACTTCGAGAAGATGCTCTACGACAACGCCGGGCTGCTCCTCAACTACGCGCACGCCTTCCAGGCCACGGCGACGCCCCTCTTCGCGGACGTCGCCCGGGACACGGCGCAATTCATGTCGACGGTGCTCGCCGATCCTGCCCGCGGGGGTTTCTACGGCAGCCAGGACGCCGACCTCGGCCCGAACGACGACGGCAGCTACTTCACCTGGACCGCGGACGAGGCCAGGGCCGTCCTCGACAGAGACGAGTTCGCCGTGATCGCCGAGCATTACCATCTCACCGGGCCGGGCG
>MENB01000044.1:0-3743 GCA_001768125.1 Armatimonadetes bacterium RBG_19FT_COMBO_69_19 | reverse complement strand
CGGGATCCCGACGTGATCGCCGCGGTGACCGGCCGCAGCGTGGACGAGGTGCGCGCGTTGAGCGCGCGTGGCCGCGCCAAACTGGCGGATGCCCGCCGCCGGCGCCCGGCGCCCTACGTGGACACCGCCCACTACGCCTCCTGGAACGGGATGGCGATCTCGGCATTCCTCGCCGCCTCCGTCGCCCTCGGTGACCGCTCGTATCGAGACCTGGCCCTGCGCTCGCTTGAGCGCTTCCTCGCGGAGGGCTACGAGCAGGACCGCGGGTTCGCGCACGGGCTCGGCGGCGAGCCCCTGCGCCTGGCCGACGATCAGGGTCAGATGGCCCAGGCGCTGCTCGACGCCTATGAGGTGACCGGCCTGAGCCGGTACCTGCGTCTGGGGCGGGAGGTTATGGATGCGGCGCTGCGCGGGTTCTGGGACGACCCGGGGTTCCGCGATGTGGAGAAAGGCGCGCGCGGCGTCGCCCTGGACGTCCCCTACAAACCGGTCCAGGACGCACCCACGCCTTCGCCGAACGCGGTCGGTGCGCTCGTCCTGCTTCGGCTGTCCCGCTTCCTCGGGGTCGCGAGCTACCGCGGCCTTGCGGAACGGCTGCTCGCCGCGTTCGCCCCCGGGCTGGCGCCGCACGGACTGCATGCCTCCAGCCTGTTCATCGCGGTCGAGGACCTCCTCCACGAACCCTCCCACATCGTGATCGTGGGGCCCCGGGACGACCCGCGCACCCGCGCGCTACACGATGCGGCGCTAACGGCCTGGCGCCCCGGCCGGATGATCAGCTACCATGAGGACGGGGCGGACGACATCCCCGTACCGGAGGTCGTGCGGGCGATGCAGGCCCACGCCGCCGTGCCCACCGCGTTCGTATGTGCGGGTACCTCATGCGCCCCGCCGGTCGCCACCCCCGAGGCGTTGACGCAGACGCTCGCCTCGTTCCGCCCGGCCTGATGTCCTACGTCGAGCTCAAACATCTGCTGGCCGCCCTCGCCCTCGAGGCGGTGCGCGATCCCGCCCGGGCAAGGTGGGCACCGGTCGCGCTCGCCTGCGCCGAGCACGCCTCGCCCCGGGAATCCCGCTTCCAGTGGCGTGACTGCCTGACCAGGGCGGTCGCCCTCTCTGCGCCGTTCGGGTGGAAGCCGACCCGACGGGAGATCACCCGGCTGGTGAAGCGAGGTCTGTTCGAACGCCGCGGGGACCTCATCGTCATCCCCCCACGCTTCACCGCCCACCTCGAGTACTTCAAGCGGCAGACGGCACGCCTGCTCCAAGCCCTCGCCGACCTGCAGGGAACGAAGGACCCCGCGCGCATCGCCGCCGTGTTGTTCAACGCGGGACTGTACTTCGAGTGCCACGAGTGGTGTGAGGGATTGTGGAAGCGTGCGCCCGGGGCCAGCAAGGACTTCTACCACGGCATCGTGCAGGTGGCGGCCGCATTCTATCACCACGAGAAAGGCAACCGGCACGGCAGCCGCACGCTGCTCGGCAAGGGGCTCGCGCACCTGGCGCCCTATCCGGACGTCTACCTGGGGATCGATCTGGGACGACTGCGGGCCGACCTCGCGCCATGGACCGAGCATTTCGCTGGGGGTCCGCGCCCGACCGACTTCCCCCGCATCAAGCCCGCGAAAAGTCAAAGGGAGCTCCGTGGGGGTAACGGGTCTGCGTTGGAGGGGGTGGCGGGGGAACGGAGCTCCCTAGCCTGAAGGATTCCCGGGAAGCGCTCGGGATAGACGTGCCTGGCGGAGGGGGTGGGATTCGAACCCACGGAGCAGGTTTTGCCCGCTCAACCGCTTAGCAGGCGGCTACCTTCGGCCGACTCGGTCACCCCTCCAGGCAGTCCTATCCTAACATAGACTACAAACCGTCGGTAATCGCCTTCCACTGCCCGGGGACGAAGACGATGATCTGGGCGACGCGCCCGCTCAACGCGCCGACCTTCCCGATGTCGAAGGCGATGCCCTGGGAATCGTAGATCAGGGTGACCGACGTCTGGTCCTCTTCGGTCGTGAATTCACGCCCGTACGCCGACTCCACGCCGGCGCGCTCCGTCCCGGCGGTGACGTTCCCGCGATCGGTGCGGTAGGTGTCGCTCAACACGACCACCAGCAGCACGATCCGTCCGGACTCCTTCTCCGCGATCACGACGAACGGCCGCAGCGGCCACTCATACAGGGCATACTTCCCCGACCGGGATTCGGCGCGGTTGAACAGGCTGCCGAACGCCGACACCGCCTCGGTGGCGTTGCCGCCCACGCGGATGCCGGCGACGTGCTGGCCGGCCACGATCGCCGTGGTGCTGGTCTGCGCGAAGACCGGTCCCGCCAGCAGGGCCAGGATGAGCAGCCCTGCCCACAGTGCGCGCCTCATGATGCCCACCTTCTGTCGTCTGGGATGGATTCCACCCCGGAGGATGCCCCCTCAGGATAACCCCTACTCTACCACAGCCCTGTAGGCCGCGTTTCGCCGGAGTGGCGGAAATGCTATAATCTCCGTGCGCAGTCGAGCGTGGCGCGCGCCCGTAGCTCAGTGGATAGAGCGTTGGCCTGCGGAGCCAAAGGTCGTGGGTTCAAGTCCCTCCGGGCGCGCCATTGCTTTGCGGGCCCGTAGCTCAGTGGACAGAGCAGGGGACTCCTAAGCCTCTGGTCGGGGGTTCGATTCCCTCCGGGCCCGCCATTCGCCGGATTAGCGACGCTCCGCTTCCTTCGGCGCCGGGAGCCAGCGATGCGCCCAGCGCTCGATCTCGCTCAGCACCCGCTCGAGCCCCCGCCCTTTCGAGGTCAACGCGTACTCAATCCGCACCGGAGTCTCCGGATACACGCGGCGATCGACCAGACCCTCGGCCTCCAGCTCCTTCAGGCGCTCGGATAGGAGCCGGTCGTGGAGATCCGGCACCGCGGCGAGGATCTCCGTGAAGCGGCGCGGCCCGCTCATCAACACCCGGAGCACCGCCCCCGTCCACCGCTTACCGATGAGCTCGATCGCCTGGTGGAAACGCGCACAGACCTGGTCCGTCTCCCCGTGCAGCATTGGGTTCCCTCCGTCCCCGGTCATACTAACCAAGTAGAAGAGACTTGACAAGTAGAAGCCCATGGCGTAACCTCCCACTTACGAAGCGTAAGTCGAAGACCACGCTCGCGATAGGAGAGGGTGCATGCTAGAAGCCATCTTTTCACCCATCGCGGACTGGGGGTTGCTGATTCTTCGGGTCGGGTTGGGGCTCACATTCCTCCCCCATGGCTGGATGAAGCTCAATCCCAACGGCCCGATGAAAGGGCCGGTGGGCCTCGGCGGCTTTCTGAAACAGATGGGCGTGCCGCTGCCGGGGTTGTTCGGCTGGGTCGTGGCGCTACTGGAGACCGCCGGCGCGCTGCTCCTGATCGTGGGCCTGGGCACGCGCATCCTCGCTCTCGGATTCGCCATCGACATGCTCGTGGCCATCATCCTCGTCAAGCGCAGGATGCAGAACGTAGCGTTCATGGACCAGAAGGGCGGTTGGGAGTTCGAGTTCGCATTGATGGTGGCGGCGCTCGCGCTCATCTTCACCGGCGCTGGTACGATCGGCCTGGACCGGGCGCTCGGACTCTGATTTCCGCCTGCGCCCAAGCCGGGCATCGCAGCTACGGATAATCCATGTCCGCCAAGGGGAAAAACAACTCCTTAGAAAGCCTTAGGAGGTGGAGGAACCGATGCGGGCGATCGCTGTTGTGGGCTTCATCTTGATCATCGTTGGGATCGTGTCCCTG
>MENB01000043.1:11450-13553 GCA_001768125.1 Armatimonadetes bacterium RBG_19FT_COMBO_69_19 | reverse complement strand
TCCATGTCGCGCACGTCAGCACGGCATCGAGCGTCCGGCTCATCCGGGAGGCCAAGGCCCGGGGGGTCCGGGTCACGGCCGAGGTCACGCCGCACCACCTGGTGCTGACCGACGCCGACGTGGGCGACTTCGACACCAACCGGAAGATGAACCCTCCGCTGCGCGGCGCCGCCGACGTCGCCGCCGTGCGCGAGGCGCTCGCCGACGGGACGATCGACGCGATCGCGACGGACCATGCCCCCCACGCGCCGGAGGAGAAGCTCGTCGAGTTCGATCGGGCGCCCTTCGGTGTCGTCGGCCTCGAGACCGCGCTCGGCGTCATCCTCACCCACCTCGTGCGACCCGGTCTCCTCTCCCTCGAGGAGGCGATCCGCGCGATGAGCACCGCACCGGCCCGGATCCTCGGCCTCGCCGCGGGGACGCTCGAGCCGGGCGCCCCGGCCGACATCGTGCTCATCGACCCGGATCGCCGGTGGACCGTCCACTCCGGTGAGTTCGCCTCGCGGTCGCGCAACACCCCGTTCGAGGGGTGGGACCTGGAGGGCAGGGCCGTCCTCACCATCGTCGGGGGCGTCCTCCGGCACAGCGAGCTGTCCACGGGAGTCGTCGCCTGATGTCGAAACCCGTCATCACCTCCCAGTCCATCGCCTCGCCGCCCCCTGACGAGGTCCGGCAGGCCCCGGCGCTGTCCGTCGAGGTCTCCGGCATCCGGTTGGCGCACCCGGTACTGGCGGCGCCCGGTCCCCTGGGCTTCGGGCGCGAGGCGCAGTCGGTCACCGATCTGCGGGCTTTTTCCGGATTCATCACGAAGTCGATCACCGTCGAGCCACGCGAGGGCAATCCACATCCGCACATGGCCCGGACCGATGGCGGCTACCTGAACTCGCTCGGGCTGCCCAATCCCGGGCTGGGCGGATTCGTGACACGGCTGCTGCCCTATCTGCGGACGCTCGGCATCCCGATCATCGTGAGCGCCGCGGGGGAGTCCGTGGCGGAGTTCGCCACGCTCGTGGGATGGCTCAGCCGCGAGCCTGGCGTGAGCGCGGTTGAGCTCAACGTCTCCTGTCCGAACGTCGAGGCCGGGATGGCCTTCGGGGTGGACGCGGCACTGACGTCGGAGCTCGTCGCATCGATGCGGCGCATCACGCCCCTGCCGCTGTGGGTCAAGCTCACCCCGAACGTCACGGACATCGTCCCGATCGCCCGCGCCGCGCAGGACGCGGGCGCCGACGCGCTGTCCGTCGCCAACACGCTGACGGGGATGGCGATCGACATCCGCACGCGCCGTCCGAAGCTCGGGGCGGGGAGCGGCGGGCTCTCCGGCCCGGCCATCCGGCCCGTGGCCGTCTATCTCACCTGGCAGGTCGCCCGGCACTGCACCATCCCCGTCATCGGGACGGGCGGTATCGCGACCGCGGAAGACGCGCTCGAGTTCCTCATCGCCGGTGCGCGCGCGGTGGCCGTCGGCACGGCGATCATCGACGACCCTACCGCCGCCTCCGGCATCCGCGGCGGGCTCGAACGCTACCTTGCCGAGCACGGCCTGGAGAGCATCACGGAGGTCACTGGGACCCTTGTCTCCCGCAGCTGACCGGCTCATCGTCGCCCTCGACACCGGCAGCCTCGCGCAGGCCGAGGGGGTCGTCTGCGCCCTGCGCCCCGCCGTGCGCTGGTTCAAGGTCGGCTCCGAGCTCTTCACCGCGGCCGGACCGGACGCGGTGCGGATGGTGCAGGGGTACGA
Source organism: Armatimonadetes bacterium RBG_19FT_COMBO_69_19 (assembly GCA_001768125.1). Taxonomy (GTDB): domain Bacteria; phylum Sysuimicrobiota; class Sysuimicrobiia; order Sysuimicrobiales; family Kaftiobacteriaceae; genus Kaftiobacterium. The sequence goes on along the minus strand of MENB01000043.1, from coordinate 11,812 downwards.
GGCTAGGGTGTTCCTCGATCTGAAGTGGCACGACATCCCGAACACCGTGGCGGGTGCGGTCCGATCGGCGGCGGGACTGGGCGTGGCGATGATGAACGTGCACGTGGCCGGGGGCGAGGCGATGCTGCGCGCCGCGGTCGCGGCGAAGGCCAGCACGATCCTGATCGGCGTGACGGTGCTGACGAGCGATGCGGCTCCGGTGGACTCCGTTGTGGAGGCCGCGCGTCTCGGGCAGCGCTGCCGGCTCGACGGCGTGGTGGCGTCAGCCCGGGAGGCGGCGGCGATCAAGACGGCGTGCGGGCGGGACTTCGTCATCGTCGCCCCGGGCATCCGCCCCGGGGCGGTCGCGGGCGACGATCAGG
>MENB01000043.1:9428-11358 GCA_001768125.1 Armatimonadetes bacterium RBG_19FT_COMBO_69_19 | reverse complement strand
CGAAGAGATCGACCGGGAGACAGTCAGGATAGGTGAAATGCCCCGGGAAGGACGAACAAAGGTCGTGGGCCTGCCGAAATCGTTCGATTGACAGGTCAACATCACGCTGCCTATAATGAGGCCAAATTTCCCGGGGGTTTTGCGGCCGTGGGGCTGCTCGACGACATCGACGAAATCCTCATCCCGGAGGAGGCCCTGCGGGGCCGCATCCGGGAGCTCGGCCGCACGATCAGCAAGGACTATGAAGGCAAAGAACCGCTCCTCGTCGGGATCCTGACGGGGGCGGTTCTGTTCATGTCGGATCTCCTCCGGGAGATCACCATTCCCTGCCAGCTGGACTTCATGGCCACGAGCTCGTACGCGGAGGGGACCACGAGCTCGGGCATCGTGCGCATCCTGAAGGATCTCGACCAGTCCATCGAGGGCCGCCACGTCATCGTCGTCGACGACATCATCGACACGGGACTGACGATGGACTACTTGCTGGAGACTCTGAAGACCCGCTACCCGGCCAGCCTGAAGGTGTGCGCACTGCTGGACAAGCTCCCGCGCCGCATCCGGCACGTGCCGATCGACTACCGGGGCTTCGAGATCCCGGACAAATTCGTGGTCGGCTACGGCCTCGACTACGCCGGCCGCTATCGTAACCTCCGGTTCATCTGCGTCCTCAAACCCGAGACCTACGGCGAGTCCAAGACCGAAGCCGGGACTGCCGCGAGCGCCGCTCGATGACGGAGTTCCTGAGCCGCACCCGAACCGCCCGCCGCACCTACGGGTTCGACGAGATCGCGCTCGTCCCGGCGTCCGCCACCGTGGATCCCCTCGACGTCGACCTCTCCTGGTCGGTCGGTCCGCACCAGTTCGTGCTGCCGTTCATCGCCTCCGCGATGGACAGCGTGGTCGATCCCCGCGTGGCCGTGACGCTGTCCCACCTGGGGGCGCTCGGCGTCCTGAACCTCGAAGGGCTCCAGACCCGCTACGAGGATCCTGAGGAGCCGCTCGAGCAGATCGCCGCCTCTGCCCCCGAGGACGTGGTACGCGTGATGCAGCGGCTGTATCAGCAGCCGGTGCAGGATGACCTCGTCGCCTTGCGGATCAAGGCCATCATCGACGGCGGGGCGATCGCGGCCGTGTCCGTCACGCCCGCGGCGGCATCGCGCCTCCTCCCGGTCGCGGAGCGCGCCGGCGCGCACCTCATCGTCCTGCAGTCCACCGTCGTCACGGCCCGCCACCACAGCTCGCGCGGGCGGTCGGTGGGCATCCCCGACCTCATCGCCCAGGCGGAAGCGCCCGTGATGATCGGCAACTGCGTGGGCTACGACGCGGCGATGGCCCTGATGGAGGCGGGGGCGGCGGGACTGTTCGTCGGGGTCGGCCCCGGCGCGGCGTGCACGAGCCGCCGCGTGCTCGGCGTCGGCGTGCCCCAGGCGACCGCGATCGCCGACGTGGCCGCCGCCCGCGACGAGTACCACCGCCGCACAGGACGCTACGTGCCGCTGGTCGCCGACGGCGGCATCGCCGTGGGCGGTGACGTGGCCAAGGCGATCGCCTGCGGGGCCGACGCGGTGATGCTCGGGTCGGCGCTGGCCAGGGCCGAAGAAGCGCCCGGCCGCGGCTTTCACTGGGGCATGGCCACACCGCACGCCGCGCTGCCGCGGGGCACGCGTGTGAAGGTCACACGCACCGGGACGCTCGAGCAGATCCTCCTCGGTCCGGCCGCCACCGATGATGGCTCGCAGAACCTGGCCGAGGCCCTGCGCACCGCGATGGGGATGTGCGGGGCGCGGACCATCGCGGAGATGCACGGCGCGGAGCTCATCATCGCGCCCACGCTCGCAAGCGAAGGGAAGGGCCTGCAGTTCTCCCAGAAGGTGGGGCAGGGGCGCTGACGATGGCGGAGCGGGCGCCCGTTCTCACCGACGCCCGCCAC
>MENB01000043.1:6776-9346 GCA_001768125.1 Armatimonadetes bacterium RBG_19FT_COMBO_69_19 | reverse complement strand
GCCGGGTCCGCGAGCACCGCGTCCACAGCCTGATCCTGCCGTTCGACACGCCGGTCGACGAGCTCATGCGCCTCGCGCCGAAGGGGATCATCCTCTCCGGCGGCCCGGCGAGCGTGTACGATCCCGGCGCGCCGCGCTGCGACCCCGCGCTGTTCGATGGCAGGGTCCCCGTGCTGGGGATCTGCTACGGCATGCAGCTCATGGCGCACGAGCTCGGAGGCCGCACCTCGCCGGCGGGGCAGCGCGAGTACGGCCGCACGCGCCTGTTCGTCGACGACCGCGGCGACCTCTTCCGCGGGTTGGAGGCGCGCCTGCTGTGCTGGATGAGCCACGGCGACTCCGTCGTGGACGTCCCCGCCGGATTCAGCACGCTGGCCCGCACCGACCACAATCCGGTCGCGGCGATGGCGGACCGCGGGCGTGCGCTCTACGGCGTCCAGTTCCACCCGGAAGTCACCCACACGCCGTGGGGCACGCAGGTCCTGCAGAACTTCCTGTTCACGGTGTGCGGCGCGCGGCCGAATTGGACGATGGCCTCGTTCATCGAGTCGCAGAGCACCGCCATCCGCGAGCTCGTCGGGGAGGGCCGCGCCATCTGCGCGCTCTCCGGCGGCGTGGATTCGGCCGCCGCGGCCGCGCTGGTGCACCGGGCGATCGGGGATCAGCTGACCTGCATCTTCGTCGATCACGGCCTGCTGCGGCGCGGCGAGCCCGAGCAGGTCGTCCGCACCTTCCGCGACCACTTCCAGATCCCGCTCGTGCACGTCGACGCCCGCGAGCGGTTCCTGGGCCGCCTGGCCGGCGTGACCGATCCGGAGACGAAGCGCCGGCGCATCGGCGAGGAGTTCATCGCCGTCTTCGAGGAGCGCGCGCGCGACCTCGGCCGGGTCGACTTCCTCGTCCAGGGGACCTTGTATCCCGACGTGATCGAGAGCGGCACCCGCACCGCCGCGCGGATCAAGACGCACCACAACGTCGGCGGGCTGCCCGACCGGCTGCAGTTCCGGCTCATCGAGCCGTTCCGCGAGCTGTTCAAGGATGAGGTGCGCGAGGTGGCGCGCCAGCTCGCGCTGCCGGACGAGATGGTCTGGCGTCATCCCTTCCCCGGCCCGGGGCTGGCCATCCGGGTGCTCGGCGAGGTCACGCTCGAGCGGCTCGAGCTGGAACGGGCCGCGGACGCCATCGTGGTGGACGAGCTGCGCAGCGCCGGGCTGATGCGCGAGGTGTGGCAGGCCTTCGCGGTGCTGCTGCCGGTGCAGTCCGTCGGGGTGATGGGCGACGCTCGCACCTACGGGCACACCGTGGCGGTACGCGCCGTGACGAGCGCGGACGGCATGACCGCCGACTGGGCCCGCCTCCCCGAGGATCTCCTCGAGCGGATCGCCAGCCGCATCACCCGCGAGGTGCCGGGCATCTCGCGCGTGATGTACGACATCACCAGCAAGCCCCCCGCCACCATCGAGTGGGAATAGTTCACTCCAGACCTATTCCCCGCGCGTTGTGGGTCATCGTGGGGGCCGTCCTCCTGCGCGCCGCCGCGGCGGCGACCGGCCCGCTCATCGACGACGAGGCGTACTACTGGCTGTGGGCCCAGCGCCTCGCCTGGGGATACCTCGACCATCCCCCGCTGATTGCCTGGCTCATCGCGCTCACCACCGCGGTCGGGGATTCGGCGTGGCTCATCCGGGTGAGCCCGCTTCTCCTGGGCGTCCTCACCACGTACACCCTGTTCCTGCTCGGGCGGGAGATGTTCGACGCGCGCGCGGGGCTCATCGCCGCGGTGCTGTTCCAGATCGTGCCGGTGTTGGCCGGCGCAGGACTGCTGGCCACCCCCGACGCCGCGCTGCTCCTGGCCTGGGCCGTGGCCGTGCGTTTCGCCTGGCAGGCGGTGCGGGGGCGCCCCGGCCGCTGGCTGGCGTGCGGGGCGGCGGTCGGGATCGGCATGCTCAGTAAGTTGACGATGGTGCTGCTGCCCATCGGCCTGGGATTGTACCTTGTCCTGCGCGCGCGCGACTCGCTGGCTCGCTGGCAGCTGTACGCGGCGGCCGCCCTTGCTGCCGCGCTCTTTTCGCCCGTGCTCCTCTGGAATGCCCGGCATGCCTGGGCGGGCGCAGACTACGTCCTGTCGCAGCGGCTGTCGGGCACAACGCCGGGGCTCACCGGAATCCTGAAACTGCTCGAGGAGCAGCTGGCGTTCGGACTGCTGCTGCTTCCGGCGTACGTCTGGGCGCTGCTGGCGCCGCTTCGGCGGCGCGGCGAGGCGCTCGTGTTCCTCGTCCTGACCGCGGCACCGGCGCTCGTGTTTCCCTTCATCCCCGCCTACGCGGGGGCCTGGCCGCACGGCAACTGGCTCGCCCCGGTGTACCTGAGTCTCAGCGTCGTCCTGGGCGCGACGTGGACGCGCGCCATGGGCGCCACCGCCGCGGTCAACGCCGCGGCCATGCTGTACGCGCTGTCCACGTCGGTCTTCGCTCCGCTCCCCCTGCCCCCGGGGGCGGAAGAGGTTTACGGCTGGCGTGAGGCGGGCGCGCGCGCGGCCGTGGAGCTGAGCACCCTCGGGGAAGGATCGG
>MENB01000043.1:323-6741 GCA_001768125.1 Armatimonadetes bacterium RBG_19FT_COMBO_69_19 | reverse complement strand
CTCGCCTACCACTCGCGCGTGGCGGCGGTGACGCTGCTGCCCTGTCCCCACCCGGCGTCGATCTGGACGCCTCCCGCGGCGTTTGCGGGCAGGGCGGCGGTCGCGGTGCTCGACGCGCGCTGGGAACCGACCGTGCGGTGGACGGAACACGCGCAGCGGGTCGAGGAGGCGCCTCCGCTCGCGATCGAGCTGCGCGGTCGGCGGCTCCGCACGTTCCGGTTTGCCCGCCTCTATGGCCTTCGTCCGTCCGCGCGGTGTCCTGAACCATGACGTAGACCGGGGACTTGCGGACCGAGTCGGATTGACCCGGCGGGACTGCGGGGGTTCCCACGACGCTCTTCCATCCTTCTAGAACTGAGGCTTGACGTCTAGACATCCGCCATGTACAGTAGGGCGTGAGGTGAGGGGGGATGAAGCGGAAGATCGGCACGACGATTGATGCGACGCTCTACGAGCAGACGAAGGACGTCGCGCGCCGTCAGGGCCGCGGCGTCAACGACGTGATCGAGGAAGCCCTCGCCCGCTACGTTGCCGGCAGCGGTCCACGTCCATCCATCGTCGAGCAGACCAGAGGCTCGTTCAGGGTGTCGGAGAAGGCGTTCCGGGCCATCCTCGAAGAGGATCTCTATGGCGTTGACTGAGATCCCCCCAGGGAGCGCCGTTTTCGTCGACGCCAACATCTTCATCTACCATTTCGCCGGGCGCTCCGGGGAGTGTTCCGCCTTTCTCCGCCGGATCGAGGGAGGGGAGTTGCAGGGCTTCACCGGTCCGATCAGCCTGTTGGAGGTCGCCCATCGGTTGATGATGCTCGAGGCGGCGGCGCGCCGGCCGGGGATGAAAGGCAGCCCAGCCATGATCCTGAACAAACGGCCTGACCTTGTGCGCGAACTGTCGATGTATTATTTCTCCGTCCTCGCCATTGCAAAGTTCGGGTTACAGGTCGTGCCCCTGCCTCCAGACCTCCTCACCGCCAGCCAGGAATTCCGCCAGGCGTATGGGCTGCTGGTGAACGACTCGCTCGTCGCCATGCACATGCGCCAGGCGGGATTGTCATTCCTGGCTTCAGCCGATGCGGCGTTTGATAGGGTAAAGGGGATAGACCGCTTTGCTCCCGGGGACATTTGAGTCATGGATCTCTTGCACGACCTCAACCCCCCGCAGCGCGACGCCGTCACCCATCCCGGCGGGCCGTTGCTGATCCTGGCCGGCGCCGGGAGCGGCAAGACGCGCGTGTTGGCCTACCGCGTCGCCTGGCTCATGCGCGAGCGCGGCGTGCCGCCGGCGCGCATCCTCGCCGTGACGTTCACGAACAAGGCGGCGAACGAGATGCGCGAGCGGGTGGACCGTCTGATCGGGGCGGCCGTGGCGCGCGGGATGTGGATCGGTACCTTCCATCACATCTGCAGCCGCATCCTGCGCCGGCACGGGGACCGAATCGGTGTTGATTCGCGCTTTGCCATCTTCGACGACGACGACCAGCGCAGTCTCGTGCGCGGCATCCTCAAGGACCTCGGGCTCGATGAGCGCCGCTTCCCGCCCGCGGTCATGCTCGGGATGATCGATAAGGCCAAAAACGAAGCGATCGACCACATCGCCTACGCCGAGCGGGCCACGGGGTTCTACGAGGACGTCGTAGCGCGCGTGTACCGCGCGTACCAGGCTGCGCTCCGGGAGCGCAACGCCCTCGATTTCGACGACCTGCTGCTTGAGGTCATCCGGCTCTTCACCGAGGTTCCGGAGGTGCGCGCGGAATACCAGGACCGGTTCCAGCACGTGCTCGTCGACGAGTATCAGGACACCAACCGTGTGCAGTACCTCATCGTGCGCACGCTCGCCGAGAAGCATCGCAACCTATGCGTGGTGGGGGATGATGATCAGTGCCTGCCGGCCGGAAGCCTGGTGCTGACGCCAGAGGGACTGCGGCCGATCGAGATGCTGGAGGAAGGAGTGAATGTGCTCGCGGCAGCAGGGGATGGCTTCGTCAGCCATGCTCAGACTGCCGCTCCAGTGAAGCGAGACTACGATGGCACGGTCATCACCATTACGACACGTCTCGGGTATCGGTTGACGGCAACGCCGAACCATCTCGTCTTCGGCAGAGTTGTCCCCAAGCCCGACATGCATTACGTGTACCTCATGCAGCGCCGGGGACTTGGATACAGGATCGGCAGGACGAAGGGTGTGCGAAATCGGACGGCCGGAGCGCCGGACACCGGGCTCGCGATTCGGCTCAACGGGGAAGTGGCCGATCGTCTCTGGGTGCTGGCGGCGACGACCGACGCAGCTGAGGCCGCCGGGCTGGAGCAACTCTACGCCTTCAAGTACGGCATCCCGACGACCGTCTTTCACGTCCGAGGCCGCCGGATGCAGATCGGGCAGGCCGAAATCGTTGGTCTGTTCCGACAGATCGACACCGAAGAGCGCGCGTACCGGCTGCTCGCTGATCTTGGCATGTCTCCGGAGTACCCGCACCACCGGTCGCATGCCGTCGTGAGGGGGCAGAGCGTACGCCGTCTGGTGAACTTCACCATGTTTGGCGATGGGCGGCACTATCAGCAGCGTGCGTGGCAAGATCACCGGATCCAACTTATCACCTCGGGTGATGGAGCCCGCACTCGGGTCGCGCTCGAGTTTCCCACGCGGGAGATGCGCGGATCGGTTTGGCGTGTGGAGACGGCACGCCGCGACTATGATGCCGGCTGGGAAGCGGCGCGGAAACTGGCCGCCCTGGTCGAAGGAGAGCCGGTGCTCCGCGCTGCGTTGATCTCGAGAGCCCCGGATGACCGCTACCGATCGACGCATCTCGTGATGCCGGTTGCGCACCTGCATCCTGGGATGATGGTCCCTGTGGTCCAGGACGGGCGAATCGTCGAAGATGAGGTCCACTCACGCACGGTCGGCCAATACCAGGGTCCTGTCTATGACCTGGATGTGAAGCATTTTCGGAACTACATCGCACAGGGGATCGTCGTCCACAACTCGATCTACCGATGGCGCGGTGCCGACATCCGCAACATCCTCGACTTCGAGCGCGACTACCCCGACGCCACGATCGTCAAGCTGGAGCAGAACTACCGCTCCACGAAGACGATCCTCGCCGCGGCGAGCGGGGTCATCAGCCGCAACCCGCACCGACACGAAAAGACGTTGTGGACGGCCAATGCCGACGGCGACGCGGTCATCCTCTACGAGGCCTACGACGGGTACGACGAGGCGCGCACGATCACGGACGAGATCAAGCGCCTTCGCGACGGGCTCAAGTACCGGGACATGGTGGTCCTGTACCGCACCAACGCGCAGTCCCGCCTGTTCGAGGAGCAGTTCCTGCGTGCGGGGATTCCCTACACGATCGTCGGGGGCGTGCGGTTCTACGAGCGCAAGGAGGTCCGCGATCTTATCGCCTACCTGCGCCTGGCCCTGAACCCCGCGGACAGCACGAGCCTGGAGCGCGTTATCAACGTGCCCCGGCGCGGCATCGGCGACGTCAGCCTGGAGCGCCTCAAGGCGTTCGCCGCCGTGCAGGGGATCGGTCTGCTGGACGCGCTGGCCCGGCCCGAAGGGCGCGACATCCTGCCCAAGGCGGCGCAGCGCGCGGCCGGCGAGTTCGTCGGCCTGATGGAACGGCTGCGGGACCGGGCCCAGCGGGTGCGGGCGGCGGATCTGCTCGAGCTCGCCATGGTGGAGACCGGGTATCAGGCGATGCTGGAGGCGGAAGGAACCGACGAGGCCTACAGCCGCCTGGAGAACCTGCGCGAGCTCGTCACCGTGGCGCAGGAATTCGAGCAGACGACGGGCGAGTCGACCGTCGAGGCGTTCCTGCAGCACCTCGCGCTCGTCACTGACCTCGACACCTGGTCGCAGGACGTGGACCGCACTACGTTGATGACGCTGCACAGCGCCAAGGGTCTCGAATTTCCGGTTGTGTTCCTCGGCGGCCTGGAGGAAGGGCTGTTCCCGCATGCCCGGGCTCTGGAAGAGGAGGGTGGGCTCGAGGAAGAGCGCCGGCTGTGCTACGTCGGCATGACGCGCGCCAAGCAGCGGCTCTATCTCTCCTACGCCCGCAACCGCACGATCTTCGGCACCACGATGCCCGGTGTGCCCTCGCGGTTCCTTGAGGAAGTGCCCGAAGACCTCGTCGCCCGCAGCCGGCCGGCGCCCGCGCCCACGGCGGTGTGGCCCGATGAGGAGCGCGAGGTTCCGACCTTCACCGCGGGCGACCGGGTGCGCCATGCGGCGTTCGGCGAGGGCCGCGTGCTGGAGGTGGAAGGCGAGGGCGCGCGCGCCGTGGTCACCGTCCGGTTCGCGCTGGGCGTGAAGCGGCTGGCCCTGGGTTACGCTCCGCTCGAACGCGCCACGTGAAGATCGGCGGTCGCTTCGTCGCGCTGCCCCTTGCTCTTCTGGCCGCCGCGGCTCCGCTCGGGTTCTCCGATCCGATTCCCATCGCCGAGACGTCGATCGCGGCGCCGCCCGCGGTGGTCAGGGTCGACGACGCGGTCCACCTGTTCTGGCTCGACCGTCCGCCGGGCAGTCCGCCCGCCACTGGAGAGTTATGGCACGCCTCGGCGACACTGCAGGGCCGGATCCTGGTCGGCCCGCATCGCATCGAGGTTGGGGCCGACACCCGGTTCGCCTGGCCCGCGGTGGTGCCATCCGGGGCACGCCTCTACGTGGCGTGGATGGCGCGGTCCACCCAGGGCGTGGTCCTGCGTGTCAGCGTGCTCGGATCGGATGGACGCGTGGACCGCACGGTCTCTCCGGCTGTCGGCCCCGCCGAAGAGGGTGGCCGTATCTCTGTTCTCGCCTCGAGGGAACGCGTCCACGTGGCCTGGAGCCAGTTCGACGGTGCGGAGCGCCGCGTCTGGTATGCGCGTCTGTTCGCCGATGGCCGGATCGATCGCCCTGGCCGCCCGGTGGCCGACGGTGAGGCTCCCGCCCTCGCGGCGGGGGAATCGCTGCGCCTCCTCTGGTGGCAGCCGGGCGGGGCGGGCACGCACACGCTGTATGCGGCCGAATTGGGAGAGGACCTGGGCGTCCCCGAAGGACTCACCGGCCGCGTGCTTCTGGTCAGTCCGCTGCCTCCAATCCCGCTTCAGGTCCCAAACGGTTTCGACGCTCTTGACGTTCTCATCCCCACGACGGAGCGCGCGTTCAGGACGGCGGGACAGCTCTACCTCGTCCGGATGCGGGGAGCGGCGATCACGGCGCGCTTGCCGCTTTCCAGGGGCCGTCCGGTGGGCGATGTGTCGGCGGCGCAGAGCGAGGCGGGGACATTCGTCGTCTGGTCGGAGCCGGCGGGGCGGCGCCAGAACAGCGAGATCTTCGGCGCCACCTTCGATTCGCCCACGGGTCAACTGGCCGGCGTGACCCGCATCACGTACACGGCGGCGGGATCTTTCCGTCCTGCCGCCTCCGTGGGTGGTATCCTCGTTGCGGCCTGGCTGGAGACCCTCGACATCGCCCGGTTTCAGCTCGTGATGGGAACGACCGTCGGCGCCAGAGCGTGGTCGTTCCTACTGGGCGCGCCGGAGCTCGATCCCAGCCGCCCGGGGCCGGCGATCGCCTTCGCGGCAACGGTGATTGTGAGCATCCTCCCGTATGCCGCCCTCTTTTCCGCCCTCTTCAGCCTGGGCTCGCTGGCCGTCCTCCTGATCGCCGGGGTCGTGCTGGGAGGGTTCCCGCGCGGGCTCCTTCGCCTGGGGGGCTTCTTCGGGCTCGTGCTCGTGTTTCAGCTCCTCGGTCGGAGATTGATCCCCGGGACCCCGAGCGCGGCGCTCCTGGCGGTCTCGCTGGTCGTTCCGGGGGCTGCGGCGCTGGCGTTCCTCAGGCGATGGGGCAGGGAGAACGGGATCGCATACCTTACGGGCACGATAGCGGTCCTGATGGTCCAGATGATCACGGTCCTGTTCCCCTGGGGGGTCCGGCAGTTGAGCCAGTTCTGACATGGAACTTCGGCTCTCCCGGGAACGTTACCCATCCATCTCCCAGACAAGGAGACCAGCCCCCCCGGTGGAATAGACACGGGCTAGCTCCTATACCGGAGTATATTTTCGTGTACTGACGGCAAGCGGCGGGGCGGGTGGGGGGCCTGGATCCGCCGGCGATCACGAAGGAGGGGGCGTATGTTGAGACGGCTGTCTGCATTGGTTGTGGTGGGTTCGCTGGTGCTGTCGCTCTTCGTGGGGTTGGCGTCGGCGCAGGCCAGGAAGCTGACCCTGCCGGACATCCCCAACCCGAAAGTCGTCGCGTATCCGCATGAGGTTGGGAAGTTCGGCGGCGTACACGTGCGCGCCCAGATCAGCGATCCGCGTACCTTCAACCCGCTGGTCGCCCAGGAAACCTCGTCGACGGACATCCTCGGCAACGTCTTTGATGGGCTTGTCGAGCAGAATTACATCACGGGCGAAATCGAGCCCGCGCT
>MENB01000043.1:0-142 GCA_001768125.1 Armatimonadetes bacterium RBG_19FT_COMBO_69_19 | reverse complement strand
CTGCGGTTCCGCAAGCTCGACGCCCGGAGGGTGGAGTTCCGGACCGAGAAGCCGATCGGTACCTTCCTCCGCGTCATCGGCAGCGAGATCCTCCCCAAGCATAAGCTGGCCGACGCTCTGGCCAAAGGCGGCGCCGAGTTCA
>MENB01000042.1:1053-11569 GCA_001768125.1 Armatimonadetes bacterium RBG_19FT_COMBO_69_19 | reverse complement strand
GTGCGCAGAGATGTCGTCGGATTGGGGGAACGCGACCGACCTCGTCTGTACCTCCTGCGAGCGCAGGTACGCTCCGGGGGAAGCGGTGTACACGTGCCCCTCATGCGGGCTGGACGGCATCCTCGATATCCAGTACGACTACGACGCTGTGCGGCATCTGCTCACGCGGGAGCACTTGGCTGCCCATCCGGATCCCAGCCATTGGCGATATCTACCGCTGCTCCCCGTTGCCCGCGAGGCGGCACGCCCTCTACTTCCCGTGGGATGGACCCCGGTCCACGAGGTGGCGCCGCTCGCGCGCTACTTCGGGTTGCGGACCGTCTACGTGAAGGATGAAGGCCGTAACCCCACGGGATCGCTGAAGGATCGCGCGAGCTCAGTCGGCGCGGTGCGGGCCGCGCAGGCGGGCAGGCGGGAGATCACCTGCGCTTCGACCGGCAACGCGGCATCGTCGCTCGCCGGGCAATCGGCGCAGCTGGGCCTGCACCCGTACATCTTCTTGCCTGCGCAAGCATCGCAGTCGAAGCTTGCGCAGATGTTGATCTACGGCGCCACCGTCTTCAAGGTCCGGGGCACCTACGAGGACGCGTTCAGAATCTCCATGGAAGCTGCAGCGCGCTGGGGGTGGTACAACCGGAACAGCGCCGTGAACCCCGTATTAGTAGAAGGGAAAAAGACCGCCGGGCTGGAGATCGCCGAGCAGCTCGGCTGGGACCCGCCGGATGCGGTGGTGGTCCCCGTCGGCGACGGCTGCACGCTGGCCGGCATCTACAAGGGCCTCCACGAGATGCAGCGCATCGGGTTGACCTCCCGCACGCCACGCGTCATCGGGGTGCAGGCCGCCGGCGCCTCGCCGATCGAGCAGGCGTTCCGCTCCGGCCAGAGCCTCCACCCGGGTCCGTCGCAGACCATCGCGGACGGCATCGCCGTCGGGACGCCGCGCAACTGGCGCAAGGCCCTTCGCGCCGTCCGCGATTCGGGTGGCACCTACGTCACGGTCAGCGATGAGGAGATCCTGGAGGCGATGCGGCTGCTGGCCCAGAGGACGGGCATCTGGGGCGAGCCGGCCGCAGTCGCAGGCGTGGCGGCGCTCGCACACTTGCTGGAGCGGGGTGCGATCAGCAGGAGCGAACGAGTCCTCCTCATGATCACGGGCACCGGCCTCAAGGATATTCCGAGCACGCTGCGCGCGTCCGGCAGCGCGTTCGAGATCGACGCCTCGCTCGACGCGGTTGCGGACATGATCGCAAAGCGTGATGCGCCGACGCCATCGCCCGCGGCAGAGAGGACGACGCGTTGAAGAACACCCCGACGAACATCCCCGGCCCGAGCTATGCTGAGATGCGCGACCCACGTCTGCTGCCGGAGGCCTTCCGTGCCCGCGTGCTCGCCGCCCGCCCGCGCGAGGACGACCCGCTCGACCTGTTCAACATCACCTGGCGCCGCGCCGACGGATCGATCAACCACATCCTTCTCCCCCGCGAGCTCACCGGCGTGGACGCGAACATCATCGTCCTCATCGGAAGAGACTTCCCCTCCGGCAGCCACAAGGTCGGGCCGGTGTACACGACGCTGATGGAAGCCGAGCTGGACGGTCGCGCGCGGCCGGGGATCCACACCGTCGTCGGCCCATCGACGGGGAACTTCGGGATCGGCACCGCCTACGTCGCGCGCCTCAAAGGCTACCGGGCGGTGGTCGTGATGCCGGACGGCATGAGCCGCGAGCGCTACGAGCGCATCCGGCGGTACGGCGGCGAGCTCGACCTGACGCCCGGCACGGAATCGGACGTGATCCTGACCCTGGAGCGCACGCACGCCGCCTACATGAACCGGCCGGAGTTCATCGTCCTCGAGCAGTTCTCGCTCCTGCCCAACTACCGGTTCCACCGCCATGTCACCGGTCGCAGCGCGCTTGAGGCTGCGGCCGGTTACGGCAACGGAAAGATTACCCTTTTCGTTGCTGCCCCCGGCTCAGCGGGGACCCTGGCGGCGGGAGACGAGATCAAGTCGAAATACCCCGAGGCAATCGTCGCCGCGCCCGAGCCCCGGGAGTGTCCGACCCTCTACAGCAACGGCCTCGGTTCCCACCGGATCGAGGGCGTGGGCGACAAGATGGTCACGCTCATCCACAACGTCCTCAACACGGACTACGTTCTCCTCGTGCACGACGAGGACTGCCTGTGGAGCCTGCTGGCCCTGCAAGAGGGACCGCTGGGCGGCGTGCTCGGGGTCTCGGGCGTGTGCAACATCATCGCGGCCGTGCGTATGGCCAGGCACCTCGGCCTCGGGCGGGCCGACAACGTCGTCACCGTCGCCACCGACGGCTTTGACCGCTATCCCTCGGTGATGGACGACCTCAGGCGCCGCGCGGGGGCGCGGGTGCCGCGGGAGCTCGCCCGCTGGAAGGCCAGCCCGTTTGCCGCATCGACGCCGGAAGAGATCCTCGATACCCGGACGCCCGAGCAGAAGGATCGGCTCTTCGCGCAGAAAGAGGCGATGTGGAGTCGCCTCGGATATCCTGCGGATTACCTCAGGAAGATGCGTGGCCGCGCGTTCTGGGATGAAGAGGGTGATCGCGTCGAAGAGGTGGACCGCCGCTACGTCACCGCCCGGGGTCCGGTGCAGTAGTCGCTACGACGTGAACGCCGCGCGTCGCAGGAACTGACCGGCGCCGGCGCGGCCGGTGAAGCGCTCGCCGTCCACCACCTGCGTACCGCGAACCCATACCCCCGCGGGCGCGCCGGTGACGGTCGTACCCTCGAAGAGGTTGTAGTCTACACGCATGTGGTGGGTGCCAGCGGTGATTGTGCGGCGCGCCCGTGGGTCCCAGAGTACGATGTCTCCGTCCGAGCCCACCTCCAGGATCCCCTTGCGCGGGTAGAGCCCGAAGAGTCTGGCCGGATTGGTCGCCGTGAGCTCGACGAAACGCGACAGCGGGATGCGCCCGCCGTTCACGCCGGCGTGATGGAGCATGAGCAGGCGGTCCTCGATCGCGGGGACGCCGTTGGGGATCTTCGTGAAGTCATGGCGGCCGCGCTGCTTCTCCCTGGCAAAGTTGAACGGGCAGTGGTCGGTCGAGACCACCGCGAGCGCCCCGTCGCGTAACCCCTCCCACAGCGCGGCCTGATCTTGGGGCGTGCGGAACGGCGGCGAGCACACGACCTTGGCCCCTTCGAAGTCGGGGCGGTCCAGATCTGCGGCCGTGAAGAACAGGTACTGGATGCAGGTTTCCGCCCATACATGTCGTCCGCGCCGCTGGGCGGCGCGGACCTGGTCGAGGGCCGCTTCACACGTAAGGTGCACCACGTAGAGCGGTGCACCGGCGACCGAGGCGATCGCGATAGCCCGGCCGGTGGCCTCACCCTCGAGCTCGGGCGGCCGCGCCATGGCATGATACTTCGGCTCACGGTGCCCTGCCGCGACCGCCTCGCGCTCGAGTACATCGATCACGTCGCCGTTCTCGCAGTGCACCATGGTGAGCAGCCCGTGCTCCGCGGCGCGGCGCATCACGGCCAGCAGCTGCGCATCGTCCAGCTGCAGACGGCCCTTGTAGGCCATGAGCACCTTGACCGTCGTAATCCCCCACTCCGGCAGATGCGCGATCTCGTCGAGCACATCCGGGCGCGGGTCGGCGATCGTCATGTGAAAACCGTAATCGATGCAGGCCTTGCCTTGGGCCAGGGCGTGCCAGGCGTCGAGGGCCTGCCGAAGCGAACCGTCCTTGGACTGGATCACGAAGTCGATGTGCGACGTGGTCCCGCCGAAGGCCGCGGCGACATGCCCTGTGCGGAAGTCGTCGGTCGACGCGATGTCGTCCAGCGGCATGTCGAGGTGGGTGTGCACGTCGATGCCCCCGGGCAGCAGATAGCGTCCGGCGGCGTCGATGACGCGGACGTCGCCGCGCGGTAGATCGCGGCCGATCGCCGCGATGCGCTCGCCGTCCACGAGCAGGTCGGCCTGGAGGGTGCCTTCCGGACCGACGAGCGTCCCACCGCTGAAGAGCGTGCGCATCCCGATCAGGCGACGCCTTTGACGGCCGGAGGTGGGCCGGAGGACTTTCGCGGCGGCTCGAGCCCGATCAGGTCGTCCGGACGCACCGGCACGCGGTTGAGCTCACGCCCCGTGGCGGCCCGCAGCGCGGCGGCGATCGCCGCCGTGGAGACCACCGTCGAGGGTTCCCCGACGCCCTTGGCGCCGAAGGGGACGCCCGGCTCCGGCTCTTCCACGAGTTCGGAGACCACCGGCGGCATATCGAGGATCGTGGGGATGAGATAGTCGGTGAACGATGGATTGAGCACGCGGCCGTCCTTGATCTGGATCTCCTCCATGACCGCGAGGCCCAGCCCCTGCGCCGTGCCGCCCTCGATCTGCCCGTAGACGCTCTGCGGGTTGAGCGCGTGGCCCACGTCCTGAACGCAGGCCACCTGCACGACGCGCACCAGCCCCAGCTCCTCATCGACCTCGACCACCGCGCGCTGCGCCGCGAACGCGAACGTCACGTGGACGTCCCCCTGCCCCCGCTCGTCCATGGGCGTCGTCTTGCGATGATGGTAGACGCGGGTGGCGACGACCGGCTGCTCGAGGAAGTCGACGACGGGCGCGAGACGCCGCCCATCCGTGACCACGTCCGCGCCCATGATGCGCAGCTCGCCG
Source organism: Armatimonadetes bacterium RBG_19FT_COMBO_69_19 (assembly GCA_001768125.1). Taxonomy (GTDB): domain Bacteria; phylum Sysuimicrobiota; class Sysuimicrobiia; order Sysuimicrobiales; family Kaftiobacteriaceae; genus Kaftiobacterium. The sequence goes on along the minus strand of MENB01000042.1, from coordinate 6,916 downwards.
GCGAGCGTGAGCCCGCGCGTCCGCGCCCATTGCCTGACCCGCTCGAACAGCTGGTCCCGGACGGCCCGGCAGGCCAGCTGCACCGCCCCGCCCGACATCATCGTCTGGCGGGAGGCGGAGCTGGACCCGGCGGACCCTACCATGGTGTCCGGAGGATGGAGGGTCACCTGATCGATCCCCAGCTCCTCCCGGGCGATCTGGACCAGCACGGTGTGCACGCCCTGGCCCACCTCGGCCGCGGCACTGTGCACCTCGGCCACCGGGCCGCCCGCCCCAGCGAAGAGCTTCACGCGGGCTTCGGCGGAGTCGTCGAATCCCGCGCTGTAGGCGATGTTCTTGTAGCCGATCGCAAACCCGGTCCCCTGGCGGAGGCGCTCGCCGCGGCTCACATTCCCGGCGCCGCCGGGATAGGTGATCGGGTCGCGCTCCACAGGCTGCGGTGGAAGCGGAAGCGCCGCGCACCGGCGGATCACCTCGCGAACCGGCGCGCTGCCCCGGATAACCTGGCCGGTAGGCAGCACGGAGCCCGTGGACAGGGCGTTGCGCAGACGGAGCTCGACGGGGTCGATCCCCACCCGCGCGGCGAGCTTGTCCATCTGCGCCTCGTACCCGAAGCAGGCCTGCACCGCGCCGAATCCCCGCATCGCCCCGCATGGAGGGTTGTTCGTGAAGACAGCCGTGCCGTCGATGAGCACGTTCGGGACCTCGTACGGGCCCGCGGCGAAGGTCGACGCGTTGGTGATGACGGCGGGCGACGAGGAGGCGTATGCGCCCCCGTCGATGACCATGCGCACGCGCACGCAGATGAGTTTGCCGTCGCGGGAGGCCCCGTGGCGCATCCAGATGCGGGCCGGATGGCGATGCACGTGGCCGAAGAACGACTCCTCACGCGAGTACACCATCTTCACGGACCGCCCCGTGCGCAGGGCGAGCATGCACGCATGGATGTGCATGCTCACGTCCTCGCGTGACCCGAAGGCGCCGCCCACCCCGGCGAGGTGCAGCCGGACCTTCTCCTTCGGCAGGTCAAGACACGGTGCAACCTGCTCCTGATCCACGTGCAGCCATTGCGTGGCGACGTAGAGATCCACCCCGCCGTCCTCGGCCGGGACGGCCATGCCCGACTCAGGACCGAGGATGGCCTGGTCCTGCATGCCGGTCTCGTAGTACCCGTCCACCCAGAGATCCGCTCGGACATCCGGATTGCCGTGCTCGATGTGGATGTGTTTGAGGACGTTCCCGTGGTCGTGGACGCGCGGGGCGCCGCGGCGGAGCGCCTGCTCCATGTCGGCCACCGCCGGGAGCACCTCGTAGTCGACCTTGATGCGCTCTGCCGCCCGCTTGGCCGTCTCCAGATCCGCGGCGGCGACGAGGGCGACGGGCTCGCCCTGGTAGCGGACGCGTTCCCAGGCCAGCACGGGCTGGTCCACAATTTCGAGGCCGTAGGTCTTCTTGCCCGGGACGTCCGCGGCGACGAGCGCGGCGTGTACGCCGGGATAGGTGAGCGCCTGCGAGATGTCGATGGCGCGAATGCGCGCGTGCGGGTGCGGGCTGCGCACCGTGAACCCCCACAGCATGTCCTCCGCCCAGAGGTCGCTGCCGTAGAGGAACTGCCCCTTCACCTTCGGTGCGCCGTCGACGCGTCGGAGGCTCTCGCCCACGCCGCCTTTCGTCCGTTCACGGACTTTCGTGCTCATCGTCTGCCCTCGCTCGCGATCGTCCGGCCGAGACGTCGGGCTGCCCGGCCGATCTCGCCTTCGTCTGCGGTGACCAGTTCCCCATCCCGCACGACCGGGCGCCCTTCGACGAACAGATAGCTCGCGCGCTGGGGCCGGCAGTACACGAGCGCGGCCACCGGGTCCGCCTCGGCACCGGCATACGCGAGATTGGCGAGGTCAAACAGCGCGACGTCGGCCCGCTTCCCGGCCTGGAGCGAGCCGATGTCATCGCGCCCCAGGCAGCCCGCACTTCCCCGCGTGGCCACACGCAGCGCGTCGCGCGCGCTCATCGCCGCGGGGCCGCTCCGGCCTCGCGCCACCAGCATCGCCTGGCGCACCTCGGCCAGCATGTCCCCGCTGTCGTTCGACGCCGAGCCATCCACGGCCAGTCCGACCACGGCTCCCGCGTCGAGCAGCTCTCGCGCGGGGGCGAGCCCCGATCCCAGGCGGAGGTTCGAGGTGGGACACCAGGCCACGGAGGTCTTCGTCCGGGCGATGCGGCCGACGTCATCCGCGTTCAGGTGGACACAGTGCGCGAGCCACACGTCCGGCCCCAACCACCCCAGCGCATCGAGGAGCTCGACCGGACGCAGCCCGAAGGACTCACGGCAGAAGCGTTCCTCGTCGAGCGTCTCCGCGATGTGGGTGTGCAACCGGACCCCGAGGCGCCGGGCCAGCGCCTGCGACTCCTCCATGAGCCGGCGGGTCGCGGAGAACGGCGAGCAGGGGGCGACGGCCACCCGCAGCATCGACCCCGGAGACGGATCGTGGAGACGCCGCACGGCGTCTTCGGTGTGCCCCAGGATGTCGTCGGTGTCCTCGACGATCGCGTCGGGAGGGAGCCCGCCGTCCGATCGTCCGAGATCCATCGATCCCCGGCAGGGATGGAAGCGGAGTCCCAGCTCTCGCGCCACATCGACCTCGGCGTCGAGGACGCCGGTCACGCCGTTCGGGAAGACGTAGTGATGGTCGGTGGTCGTGGAGCAGCCGGACAGCGCGAGCTCGGCCAGCCCGGCGCGCGCGGCGGCCCGCATCCAGTCCACCGTGAGGCCCGCCCACACCGGATACAGCTCCCGCAGCCAGCCGAACAGCCCCTGCCCCTGCGCGCGCACGCGCGTCAGCGACTGGTACAGATGGTGATGGGCGTTGATGAGCCCCGGGATCGCGACCATCCCGGCACCGTCGATCACCTCGGTGTCGCCGACCTCGGGCGCGCCCGGCGCATCGTCCCGGCCGACCCACGCGATGACGCCGTCGCGCAGCAGCAGCGACGCGCCGGAGAGCTCCGTGCCGGCGTCATCCATCGTGACCACCGCGTCGCACCCCCGGATGAGGATCGCGCTCATCACGCGTTCCCCATCTTCTGCGCGGCGAGCTTCACGGCGTCGATGATCTTCGCGTACCCGGTGCACCGGCAGAGGTTGCCGGCCAGCGCCTCGCGGATGGTGAGCTCGCTCGGAGCCGGATCGTGCTGGAGCAGGTCGGCCACGGCCACGATCAGTCCCGGCGTGCAGAACCCGCACTGCACCGCGCCGGCCTCGAGGAACGCCTCCTGCACCGGATGCAGGCGCGGCCCCTCCGCCAGCGACTCGACCGTCTGCACCTCACGCTCGTGCGCCTGCGCCGCCAGGACGAGACAGGAGCACACGAGATCGCCATCCAGCCACACGGAGCACGATCCGCACTCGCCCTGCTCACAGGCGTTCTTGGACCCGACGAGGCCCAGGTGCTCGCGCAGGACGTGCAGCAGGCTCGCGCCCGGCCAGACGTCGGCCTGCCGCCACTCTCCGTTGACCTTCAGCCGGATGATCATCCTGTTCGCCGCTATCCGCGCAGCTTGCGGTCCTCGAGCGCCCAGGCCAGCGCGCGCCGCCCCAGCACCCTGCAGGCGTGCCGGCGGTAGGCGGCCGTCCCCCGCACGTCGTCGATCGGCCTGGCCGCCGCTGCCACACGCTCCCCGAACTCCTCGAGCACGCGGGGCGGCAGCGCCGCCCGGGGATCCTCCCACGCGCCTGCGCCGGTCAGCGCCTTCGATGCGAACGCTTCCGCGTCCGGGGCCCGGAGGATCGTCGGTCCGACCGATCCCAAGGCGACGCGGAGCTGCCGCTGCCCCTCATCCATGACGAGACACAGCCCCGCGACCGCGATGACCATAGCGTTGCGCGTGCCGATCTTCGAGAACGACCCCGGGCCTCTGGTTACCGTCCACCGTACCCCGAGGATGAGCTCGTCGGGGGCGAGCGCGTTTCTCTTGGGGCCGACGAGGAACTGGTGCCAGGGCAGCGTGCGCGTCTTCCCGCCCGCCTTGATCAGCACGACCTCGGCGTCATAGGCGGCCAGGACGGGCAGCGCATCACCCGCCGGGGATGCGGTTCCCAGATTCCCCCCGATCGTGGCCCGGTTGCGGATCTGCGGGGAGCCGACGGTGCGCGACGCTTCGACGAGCGGCTTGAACTCGGTCAGAGACGACACGATGCGGCTGTACGTGACGCCGGCGCCGAGTAAGAACGTCCCGTTCTCCCAGCGCCAGGCGCGCAGTTCGGGCAGGCGGCTCACCTCGAGCATCGCCGCCGGGCGCAGCCGGTCGAAGTTGAGGAGGACCATGAGGTCGGTGCCCCCGGCCAGCGGCACGGCCTCGGGGTCGGTCGCTTTGATCTCGAGTGCTTCGTCGAGTGTCCGCGGGAGGTGGATGCGCATGACGACGCTGCGCAGCGCGGGGGCGTCGTGGTGGGGCTACGAGCGCCCGCCCTGCGAGTTGTTCGACTTGAAGATCGGGAGGATCCCGAGGTGTTCGACGTCCTTGCGCTCATCGCCCTCGAGCAGCAGCGCCGCTTTGCCGAACACCACGCCCCCGGCCCGGCGCACGAGTTCCGCCATCGCCTGGATGGTCTCTCCGGTGCTGACGATGTCGTCCACGATGCCGACCTTCCGGCCCACCAGCTTCTTGCCGTCGCGGCCGTCGATGAACAGCTCCTGCTCCGTCTTGGCGGTGATCGGTTTGTAGCGGACGACGAGCGGCGACAGCATGAAGGGGCGGACTTCCTTGCGGCACACCACGTAGGGCTTCAGACCCAGGTACGTGGCGATGGCGTGCGCGAGCGGGATGCCCTTGGTCTCGGTGGTGATGAAGATCTCACATCCGCTCATCTTCGGCGCGAGCAGGCGGGCGGCGCGGTCGATGACCTCGGTGTCGCCGAGGCTGTAGTAGTAGGCGATCCACGTGTCGGGCGAGACCTGGATCAGGGGCAGGGTGCGAACCGTCCCCGCGATCTCCAGGTCGTACGTCGGTTGTCCGTTGTAGGGCAGGATGTGCGCCATGCGCGCCTCCTCGCTCGCGCTCCTCCCTTCTTTCTGCCGGAAGTGAATCCCTGCGGTGGCGTCGAAGCGCTCTGGCAATGGACCTCGCCCGCCTCATCAGGGTGGCCCGCGGCGACGAGCCCGCCGACCTCCTCCTCACCAACGCCCGGATCGTGGATCTGTACAACCAGGACGTCGTCCCGGGCGGCGTGGCCGTCCTCGACGATCGCATCGCCGCGATCACGCCCCCCGACGGCGGCGCGTACAGCGCGGTGAACGTCGTCGATCTCGACGGCGCCTACCTCGCTCCGGGGTTCATCGACGGCCACGTGCACATCGAGAGCTCGATGGTCACGGTGCCCGAGTTCGCCCGGGCCGTCGTCCCGCGCGGCACCACGGCGGTGATCGCCGATCCCCACGAGATCGCCAACGTGCTGGGGATGACCGGCATCCGCTACATGCTGGAGTCCGCCAAGTACAATCCCCTCAGCGTCTTCGTCATGGCATCCTCCTGCGTGCCGGCCGGCCCGTTCGAGAGTTCGGGCGCGCAGCTGTCCGCGTACGACCTGGAGAGTCTCATGGCGGACAAGTGGGTGCTGGGCCTCGCCGAGATGATGAACTATCCGGGGGTCCTCGCCGCCGACCGGGACGTGCTCGACAAGCTGCGGGCGGCGGGGACGCGCCCCATCGACGGCCACGCGCCGGGGCTCGTGGGTCCGGGCCTCAACGCCTACGCGGCGGTGGGCATCGGCTCTGACCACGAGTGCACGACGAAGGACGAGGCGCTCGAGAAGCTCCGGCGAGGCCTCGTGATCATGATCCGCGAGGCGACTGGTGCCCGCAACCTG
>MENB01000042.1:0-1017 GCA_001768125.1 Armatimonadetes bacterium RBG_19FT_COMBO_69_19 | reverse complement strand
CGCCGCTTCGTGTTCTGTACCGATGACCGCAACCCGCTGCACCTGCTCGAGGAAGGGCACATCGACAGCATGATCCGGCAGGCGATTATGCTCGGCCTGGATCCCATCCTGGCGATCCAGCTCGCGACCCTGAACACAGCGGAGTACTTCGGGCTCCGGGATCGCGGCGTCGTCGCCCCCGGCAAGCGCGCCGACCTCGTCGTCTTCGACGATATGTCAGCGCCCCGTCCACGGCTGGTCTACCGGAACGGCCGCCTCGTGGCGCGCGACGGGGCGCTCCTGCCCTACACCCGCCCGGAGAGACTGCCGACTGTCCCCGTGTCCCTCAGCGTGCCGCGGAGCAGCCTGCGCTTCCAGATCCCTGCCGGCGGCAAGCGTCTGCGCGTGATCCAGGTCATCCCGGACCAGATCGTCACCGAGGCCGCCGAGACCGAGGCAAAGGTCGACCACGGGGAAGCGGTCGCCGATCCCGATCATGATCTGCTGAAGCTTGCCGTCATCGAGCGCCACACTGGGAGCGGCCGGGTGGGCCTGGGGTTCGTGCGGGGATTCGGGCTGCGCTTCGGGGCGCTGGCCTCGACGATCGTCCACGACGCGCACAACATCATCGTCGTCGGGGCAAGCGATGACGCCATGCGCGCGGCGGTGGAAATCATCCTCGAGATGCGGGGAGGACTCGTTGCCGTGGCCGGCCGGGAGAGCGCGCGGCTCCCGCTGCCCATCGCCGGATTGATGTCCGACGAACCGATTACCGCGGTCGCCGAGCGCATGCGTGAGCTGCTCGCCCTCGCCCGGCGGATGGGCAGCCGCCTGGGCGATCCGTTCATGACCCTCTCGTTCCTGGCGCTGTCGGTGATCCCGGCACTCAAGCTCACCGATCGCGGGCTGCTCGACGTCGACCGCGGGGAGCTGGTCCCGCTCTTCCTCTAGGCACGTTTAGGTACGCTCAGCCACCGCACCCGGCCGGCCTGCAGGCGGCGGACCATGCCTGCATCGAGCATCGCGTCCAACGGGCCT
>MENB01000041.1:4453-8248 GCA_001768125.1 Armatimonadetes bacterium RBG_19FT_COMBO_69_19 | reverse complement strand
AGCTGGCGGCCCGAGGACAAGTGGGCGTACGACCGCATGATCCGGGTCTTCGAGCAGCGCAACCCCGGCATCCAGGTCGAGTTCGTGCCCTTCAAGCAGACGGAGTACAACACGATCCTCTCCACCGCGCTGACCGCGGGGAAGGGGCCGGACATCATCCACCTACGGGCCTACGGCGGGCTCGAGACGTTTTCGGCGCCGGGGTTCATCGAACCGCTGAGCTTCGAGGCGGTGCCGGAGCTGCGGACCTTCTCGCGCCAGATGCTGGACGGCGCGCGCGGCCGCAAGGACGGTAAGCTCTACGGCGTGCCGTTCGCGAGCCAGACGATCGTGATCTACTACAACAAGAAGATCTTCGCGCAGAACGGCCTCTCCGTCCCCAAGTCCTGGGACGAGCTGCTGGCGGTGGGGAAGGCGTTGAAGGACAAGGGCGTCCTGCCGATCGCCAACGGCGGCAAGGAAGGGTGGACGCTCGAGGTCATGGCCGGCGCAGTGGCCCCGAACTTCTACGGCGGGACGCTTTTCTACGACGCCGTGATGGCGGGGCACACGAGCTTTAAGGACGCGACCTACACGAGCGCGCTGGCGAAGATGCTCGAGCTGCGCCCGTACATGCACCAGAGCTTCATGGGCGTGGATTACGCGACGATGCAGCAGCTGTTCCTGAACGAGCAGGCGGCGATGTTCATCGGCGGGTCGTGGGAGATCGGGTTCTTCAAGTCGCAGAACAAGAACCTCGACTTCGACGTGTTCGCCCCGCCGCCGCTGCGCGCCGGGCAGGTGCCGTGGGTCTCATCCTTCAATGACGGCAACTACGGCGTCTACGCGAAGAGCGCGAACAAGGACGCGGCGATCAAGTTCATCCGCTTCACGGCGACGCGCGAGTTCGGCCAGATGTTCACGGACATGCTCGCGCAGACGTCGGCAGTCCCGGGCGTCGTGATCAAGGACCCGATCCTCAAGCACGTTCAGGAGATGAACCGGAAGGCGACGCCCTACATCATGCTGGTCGGATTCCGCTGGCAGGCGCCGACCGGTTCGACGCTGCTGCAGAGCGCGCTGCAGGCGATGATGGCGGGGCAGAAGACTCCGGAGCAGGTGGGCGACGAGGTCACGCGAGGCCTCAGTGCCTGGTTCGAACCGTTCCGCGGCAGGTAGCGCATCCGGGCGGGCGGGGGTGACTCCGCCCGCCCTCACCCCTCGTTCCGTGGCCCGCCTGCGTCCTTCCCGGCTCAGCGTGCGCGCGGGCCGGCGGTTGTGGCTCCTGATCTTCCTCGGGCCGGCGACGGCACTCTTTGCCGCCTTCGTCACCTACCCGATCCTCTCCGCGCTCGCCTTCAGCTTCTACCGGTGGGAGGGGATCGGCCGGCGCGGATTCGCCGGCCTCCACAACTTCGTCCGCCTGTTTGCGACTTACCCGTACTCGCAGCTGCTCGGCAACGCGTTCTGGCACAACGTCCTCGTCTTCATCGTGACGATGCTGGTCCAGAACGGGATCGCCCTCGCGCTCGCGCTGCTCCTGGCCCGCGGCGCGTGGGGGACCAAGGTCTACCGGGTCATCTTCTTCCTTCCGGTTACCCTGTCGCTCATCATCGTGGGCTTCCTGTGGGCGCTGTTCCTGAACCCGATCTTCGGCATTGTGAACAAGCTGCTCACCTCGGCAGGGCTGGCGTTCCTGGCGCGGCCCTGGCTCGGCGATTCGCAGACGGCCCTGCTCACGCTGACGCTGATCAACGCCTGGCGGTGGATAGGCTTCCCCACCATCGTCTTCCTCGCCGGGATCAACGCGGTGCCCGACGAGTACCTCGAGGCCGCGCGTCTCGACGGCGCCGGGGAGTGGCAGGTCACCCGGCACGTCATCTTCCCGTTGCTCGCACCGGCGGTGACGATCATCGTGCTGCTCACCTTCATCGGTTCGTTCAACTGGTTCGAGCTTCCGTACGTTGTGCAGGGCGTCTCGGGCGGCCCGAACCGCTCGACCGACGTCCTCAGCCTGCTCTTCTACCGCATGGCCTTCGGGGAAGTGGACACCGGTCTGCAGGACATCGGCATCGGCTCGGCGATCGCGGTGCTGATGTTCATCCTGCTGGTCGCGGTCTCGGCGATCGGGGCGGTGCTGCTGCGCCGGCGGGAGGTAGAGCTGGCATGACCACCACTCGCCTCCCCTGGAAGGTCGCGGTCCAGGTCATCCTCCTCGCCAACGCTGTGCTCGTGCTGGCGCCGATGGCGCTCATGGGACTGTCGGCGTTCAAGAGCACCCGCGAGATCTTCCAGAATCCGTTTGGGATCCCCACCGTCTGGCGGTTCGAGAACTTCGCGCGGGTCTGGGTCGAGGCGCGCTTCGCCCTCTACTTCCGGAACAGCGTGGTCGTGACGCTGGCCTCGATCGTGGTCATCCTCGTCTTCGGGGCGATGGCGGGGTATGCGCTCGGGCGCTTCCGCTTCAGCGGGAACGATCTTCTCTACCTCTATTTCCTGAGCGGCCTGATGCTGCCCATTCGCCTGGGGATCATCCCGCTGTTCATCCTCATGCGGAACCTCAACCTGCTCGATACGCACTGGGCGCTCATCCTCACCTACGCGGCCTCAGGCCTGCCGAGCGCGGTCTTCATCCTCACGGGGTTCTTCCGCGCATTGCCCACGGACCTCGACAGCGCGGCGCGCATCGACGGCGCGGGGGAGTGGCTCATCTTCCGCCGCGTCATGCTGCCCCTCGTGCGGCCGGCGCTTGTCATCGCCGCCATCTACAACCTCATCCCGATCTGGAACGACTTCTTCTTCCCGCTGGTCTTCATTCAGTCCGACCGGCTGAAGACGCTGCCGCTGGGGATGACGACGTTCTTCGGGCAGTACTACACGGACTGGGCGCTGCTGTTTGCCGGCCTGACACTGGCCGCGGTCCCGGTCATCCTCCTCTACGTCATGCTCTCGCAGCACTTCATCCGCGGCCTCACGGCGGGAGCGGTCAAGGGATGACCCTCGATCGTCTGGCGAAGGGTCTCATCGTCTCCTGCCAGGCGCGGGCTGGGCACCCGCTGCATGACACCCGGGTCATCAGCGCCCTCGCCCAGGCCGCGGTGGCGGGTGGCGCGGCCGGCCTGCGGATCAACGGCGCGGAGGACATCCGTGCGGTGCGCGAGGTCGTGCGCGTGCCGATCATCGGGATCCGCAAGGTGTGGACCCACGACGTCCCCGTGTACATCACGCCGTCCTTCGCCGATGCGGCGGCGGTTGCGGCGGCGGGGGCCGACATCATCGCGCTGGATGCGACGTCGCGGCCGCGGGCGGGCGGGGAGCGCATCGAAACGCTGATCCCGCGGATCCGCACGGAGCTGGGGCGTCCGGTCATGGCGGACGTCGCGACCTTCGAGGAGGGGGAGCGGGCAGCCGCGCTCGGAGCGGACCTCGTGGCCACGACGCTCTCTGGTTACACGGGGCCGGGCCCGGCGCCGGAAGGTCCCGATCTCGAGATGGTCCGCCGGCTGGCGCGCGCCCTCACAGTGCCTGTGATTGCCGAGGGACGGTACAGCCGTCCGGAGCAGGTGCTGGAGGCGTTTCGCGCCGGAGCGTTCGCCGTCGTCGTGGGGCGCGCCATCACGGACGCGCTCAGCATCACCAAGAGCTTCGTTGACGCGTTAAAGGATCTGCGCCCTTGAGCACGCGTATCGTCGTCGCGGGGATCGACGGCGGCGCCTCGTCCACGGCGTGCGTCATCGCCGATGGCGAGGGTCATGTGCTCGGTGTGGGGCGCGGCGGGCCCATTGACCATCTCTATCGTGCGGCCGGACGGAGGCA
>MENB01000041.1:3879-4425 GCA_001768125.1 Armatimonadetes bacterium RBG_19FT_COMBO_69_19 | reverse complement strand
CCGCGGATCCCTGTCCGGCAGGTGGTCCGGGCGGTTGTGGCCGGGCTCACCGGGCTCGAGCCCGACTCAGCCGAATCCCGGCACGCCGTGCGAATGATCCGGGCGTTGCTCCCCGCGCACGTCGTGCGGGCGACCTGGGACGCGGAGATCGCGTTCGCCGGAGCGAGCGGCGGTGGGCCGGGCGTGATGGTCATCGCGGGCACAGGATCGGTGGCCCTCGGCCGCAATCGGGCCGGACGCACGGCGCGGGCTGGCGGTTACGGATTCCTCATCGACGATGCGGGCGGGGGCGTCAGTATCGGGCAGGCTGCGTTGCGGGCCGCGCTGCGTGCTGCCGATGGTTGGGGACCGCGGACGGCGCTCGAGGCGATGCTCAGGAAGCATCTCGGCGAGTGGCCGGAGATCAGGGCGCGCGTCTACGGGGAGGGCGGTGGCCGGCCGCTGCTCGCTTCGCTCGCTCCGTTGGTGCACAGGGCGGCACGGTGGGGCGATCCAGTGGCGCGCGACATCCTCGCCGAGGCGGGGCGATCGCTGGGGTTGCTGGCG
>MENB01000041.1:2952-3846 GCA_001768125.1 Armatimonadetes bacterium RBG_19FT_COMBO_69_19 | reverse complement strand
TCGGAGGGGTGTTTACGATGGGCGCGCCGGTGGTCGAGCCGCTTCGTGCCGTGGTGCGGTTGCGTGCGCCGCGCTGCCGGATCCGCCGGCCGCGCCACCCACCCGCCGCCGGGGCGGTACTCATGGCGCTCGAGGCGGCCGGGATCCGTCTGACCCCGCAGATCCTCCGGCGGCTCCGCGCGACATTAGCATCCACCTGAGGGGAGCCCGGAGGAGCAACGGGGAACTTCCGAGAGGGCAACTTCGGCGAGGGGGCATCGACATGGCGACACAGGCAGCAGCGGCGCCGGCCGCGGCGTACCCGGTGCAGTTCGACATCCAGTACCCGCAGCAGCTGTCGCGGAAGCTGCTCTTCACGAAATGGATCCTCGCGATCCCGCACTTCCTGATCGTGAGCGCGCTCGGGAACCTGCAGGGGAGCATCACGTTGATCGCGTTCTTCGCGATCCTCTTCACGAAGCGGTACCCACGGGAACTGTTCGACTTCTATGTGAAGTGCAGCCGCTGGGCGGCCAACGTCACTGCGTACGCTGGGTTCTTCCGCGATGAGTATCCGCCGTTCGGGTGGGACCGGGGGCAGTATCCGCCGGTGACGTTCGACGTGGAGTACCCTCAGGAGCTGTCGCCCTGGCTGATCTTCGTGAAGTGGCTGCTGGCGTTCCCGCACTACATTGCGCTCGCGGCGATGTTCGTGATCGCGTTCTTCGTCTGGATCGTCGCCTGGTTCGCGATCCTCTTCACGGGCGAGTTCCCGCGGGGGATGTTCGACTTCCTCGTGGGGACCTTGCGCTGGAGCTACCGGGTGCAGGTGTACGCCGGGCTGCTGCGGGACGAGTACCCGCCGTTCTCGACGGCTGCCTGAACCGGCGGCGCTGGAGGACGGTCCTTGGCACC
>MENB01000041.1:699-2900 GCA_001768125.1 Armatimonadetes bacterium RBG_19FT_COMBO_69_19 | reverse complement strand
CTTGAGGTGATCACAACAGTGCGCAAGGAAAGGTCCGGACCTGTCTATCACGACCTCGACGATCTCGCTGGATCGTGGTCTCGTGAAGAGGCGGCAGCGTTCGATGAAGCACTACGTGAGCAGCGGACGATTCAGAGCATCGAGGACTTCCGCGTCGACCGGGACTTCCGTCCCTGAAAGCTAGGGACCGACGACCGTAAACCCGACCTCCTGAGCGGTTACCGCAAGGTTTCGATCGAGGCAGACGAAGGGCCGTGCCCGCGGTCTCTCACCACACCATATCAGCGCAGCTGCTAGCTGGAAGGCATCAGCCGCAGTGACCCTGTGCCGGGTGGGAAGCACTTCGGCAAGGCTACGCACCTTCTCTGACGGCAGGATCTCATGCCAGGCCTTCCGGAGCGTTGCCAGGCGGTTCGCGGCCTGCACCGCAGCTGGTTGGCTCAATGTCCCCTCACGTGCCAGTCGGCCCAAAGCGCTTTGGATCTCGACGGGGGTGCCCCACCAGACTACCACTCGCGGATCGCCCGCGATGATCCGGCGCATCGCCGGCGTGATGGGCTGGTGCACGCATAGGGGAACGACGGCGCTCGTGTCCCAGAAAGGCATCTCAACGCGCCCCACGCGCCCACTTGATGGCGGCGGTCACGCGTTTTGCAGACGCACGAGGGATCGGGAGCTTCCAAAATGACTCAGGCAATCTGCCCTCCGCCGGTCTGAGCAGGCCAGCGGTGATCAAGGCCTGTTCCTCGGCTCCCCAATCCTGAGCCGACAGCGGCACGATCTTCGCGATTGGCCGGCGGCGGTCGCGGATGATGATTTCCTCGCCCTCCCTGACCTGGTCAAGGTAAGCGCTGAGGCGGTTCTTCAGTTCGGCAATGTTCACGGTGCGCACGACCAGCCCTCCTACATGGCTATAATAGCCACATTATGACCTCGGCGCAAGACCGAGGGCCTGCTTCCTGAGGAGGCGCTGGCGGCGGTGGATCAATCGCTCGGGCGAAGGATGGCCGGTACCGTTCAGGTGGGTCAAGGCCTGCTCAGTACACATGAGGGCCTGACGGGGATCGCGGAGCTCCCACTCCCAGATCATCGCCAGCCGCTCCAGGACGAGCCACCGGGGCAGGACGCCCGTGTGGAACTCACCATCCCACAACTCCAGTAGGAGGTCGATCAACCCCTCTTTCCGGTAGTGCCGCGCCAGCGCGGTGACGGTACGGCGCCTCGCCCACAGATCGCGTTCATCCAAGAGTGCCGAGCGATAGCACTCCACCGCGGCATTGCCGTCGCCCCGTGCATCCAGCAAGTGGCCCAGGCCGGACCAATCCACGGCCACTTTGGTCTCTTGCGGGTGGGTCAGCATCTCGCCGGCGAGGCCGTGCAGCGACAGTAGGGAGAGCAAATCGGAGGCATTGTGCGCGAAGACGGGTTCGAGCGCGTCGAGATCCCCCGTGCTGAGGTACTGCACGTACAGCGACGGGATCATCCAGCCGGCGACGTCGAGGAACCGGTCCACCTTCAGGATCATCTGCTCGAGCAGGGCCATGCTGTAGCCGCCCAATCGCCGATACCACAGGCGCCGGGCGAGCGTCATCAGGTCGAGATGGGCGCTGCCCTCGAAATCGTGGCGCAGCCGCGACAGCAGGAAGCGCGTCTGCAGCAGCGGCAGGTCGAAGCGGCTGCCGTTGAATGTGACGAGGGCGTCGAACCGGCGCAGGTGATCGGCGAGGGCCTGCAGCATCTCGACCTCCCCCCCGAGGTCACGCAGGAAGTACTGCGTGAGGACGAAGTCGCCCTCCTCAACGGCGCCGATGCCGACGAGGAAGACATATGTCCCCGTTCCGCCGGCGAGCCCGGTCGTCTCGGTGTCGAGCCAGGCGACGCGTTCTCCCGGCGGGCCCACGATCCGGCCGATCTGAGCCGCGGCCTCGAGGGGCATGTGCGCGTGGACGTGGTCGAGCGGCCACGTCCTCCGGCGGATGTCGAAGGCGGCCGTGCGCGCCGCCTCGCGTGCGATCGCCATCAGACCGCTACGGCTCGCGCGCCGCGCAGGATGGCGAGCGCGTCGGCCTTGCCGGTGTCTCCGACCTCCAGCACGGGCCCGACGCACGACGGGCAGCCCCACTCGCAGCCGCAGCCGGTGATCAGCTCGATCGCGGCCTTGGTCAGGTCGTCGTGCAGGCGGAACATCCGCTCGGCGAGGC
>MENB01000041.1:0-637 GCA_001768125.1 Armatimonadetes bacterium RBG_19FT_COMBO_69_19 | reverse complement strand
ATCTCGTAGACGCGGCCCAAGTCGCCTGGGTCGCACATCAGGTAGACGGGGGCGATGTTCAGCAGGGTGTGGGACAGCGCGGCCAGCGCACCCTGCGCCCGGTCGTTGGTGAAGCCGCCCACGAGCTGGGGCGGCAGAGCCCACCACGCGGCGGTGGTGTGGATCGTCGTCTCGGGGAGGTTGATCTTGCCCCAGCCGACGTTCTCCTGCGTGAAGAGCTTGAGCTTCTTGAAGATCGTCGGCCGGAAGGTGACGACGACGTCCCCGTGGGCGCGGGGGAGGGGATCACGCGCGGCGCCGTCCTCCTCGAGCACATTGATGCCGACCGCGATCTCGGCGTCGGTGTAGTAGTCGACGTCGACGCGCTTCACGTAGGCCCTGCGCTGCTCCCAGTCCAATCGCTCGACGTGGAACTGCTGGCCGAGGTGGATGTAGATGGCGTCCTCGTGCACGAAGGCAGGCGCCGCGGCGAGGTCCACTTCACCGACGACCTCGGGCTTGGGCGTGGTCTCGTCGATGATCACGACGTTCTCGGTCGAGGCGGAGCGCAGGCTCACGTCCTCGGCGGGGAAGCGTTCCGCGACGTAGTGCCAGCGCTGCCCGTCGCTGTGCACGATCTTCTGCTCGGCGAGCGCGC
>MENB01000040.1:6318-7612 GCA_001768125.1 Armatimonadetes bacterium RBG_19FT_COMBO_69_19 | reverse complement strand
ATCCTCGGGTCGCGTACGCCGAGCCGAACTACTTCCGCTACCTGGCCGCGACCCCCAACGATCCCTTCTACGTCGACCAGTGGCACTATGCCAGCGTGGGCCTTCCCGCCGCGTGGAACACGACTACGGGGAGCTCCCTTGTCGTCGTGGCCGTCATCGACTCCGGGATCCTTGCGCATGAAGATCTGGCCGGCGTGACCGTAACCGGATACGACTTCTTCAGTAACGATCCGAATCCCGCCGATCCCGGGTGCCCCGCGGCGAGCGACCTGAGCCATGGCTCGCATGTGGCCGGCACCATCGCGGCCGCGACCAACAACGCCCTGGGAGTAGCCGGCGTGAATTGGGGTGGCCCGGGAAGAACGAAGATCATGCCGCTCAGGATCTTCGGGAACATCAGCGGCCAATGCACCACGACGAGCGACCGCATCATCGACGCCATCGAGTACGCCGCCGATCACAGCGCACGCGTGATCAACATGAGCTTCGGGGGTCCTGGGTTCAGCCAGATGGAGCAGGACGCCGTGACCTACGCGTACAACACGGGCATCGTGCTCGTCGCGGCAGCAGGTAACACCGACCCGTCGGGGGCGGATTGTGCAGGGGTCTATCCCGCGGCCTACGCGAACGTGATCGGCGTTGCGGCGACCACGCTCCTGAATGCGAAGGCGCCCTATTCAAACTTCGGGACATGTGTCGACCTCGCCGCGCCTGGCGGCGACGTCACCGCTGATGCAAATGGGGATGGATTTGTCGATGGCGTGTTGAGCTCATCGGGCACCGCCGCGAGTCCTAACCAGTATTGGTTCTTTCAGGGAACCTCGATGGCCTCGCCGCACGTTGCCGGCCTGGCCGCGCTGCTGCTCTCCAAAGGCGTTACCGGACCTGCTGCGATCCAGAACCTCATGCAGAGCACAGCGACCGACCTGGGCACGGGCGGCTACGACACGACCTTCGGGTGGGGTCTGATCAACGCCGCTGCCGCTCTGGGCGCGCCTGCTGCCACGAATGCGGTCAAGGCGTTTGCCGGCACCATCAGTGGGACCGTCATCACGCTCGGCAGTGCTATCGTCACGGTAGCCTCCACCGGCACATATCTCCTGCCGGACGTCGTGGCCGGCACCTGGACCGTGTTTGCCTGGCAGGACACCAACGCGAGCGGAACCATCGACGGCGGTGACCTGTACGGAACGACGCCCGGCGTCCTCGTCTCCGCCGGGACGCCCACGACCGGCGTGAACGTGTCGGTGAGGGAAGTACCAACCGGAACGTCACCGATCACAATCGCGTCAGT
>MENB01000040.1:5991-6286 GCA_001768125.1 Armatimonadetes bacterium RBG_19FT_COMBO_69_19 | reverse complement strand
TGTGCTGTTTGCCGCATCTAGGTCACGCGTCGGGGGAAGGGGATCGACGCGCGGCCTCGCCCAGGGCGACGAGCCGGGACATGCCCAGCACGGGTTGCAGCGTCTCCCGCACCGCTACGCACGCTTCCTGCGGGGCTGCTTGAGCAGCGCCGCGGCCGCCACGGCCGTCGGGAGCGACACGGTTCCCAGCCGCCAGCTGATCGCCCGGGCCAGTTCGCCGCGTGACATCTCGGGCAGGGCCGGCGGTTCACCCTCCCAAGGCCGGGAGCGCTCCAGGAGCTCGAGCACCTGCCGC
>MENB01000040.1:5622-5804 GCA_001768125.1 Armatimonadetes bacterium RBG_19FT_COMBO_69_19 | reverse complement strand
TTACTCCCATGGAATTCGCGAATCCGAAGGAGCGCCACCGCCGCGACCCGTCGGGGATGCTCGATCTCATCCTCCGCTTTCCGCAGATGTGCGCCGAGGCGTGGGCCCTGCCGGCGCAGCCCGAGCTGCCCGCCCTCCGTCCCCAGCACATCGTCGCCCTCGGCATGGGCGGGTCGGGGATC
>MENB01000040.1:4403-5532 GCA_001768125.1 Armatimonadetes bacterium RBG_19FT_COMBO_69_19 | reverse complement strand
CCCGGCTCCCTGATCTTCGCCTGCAGTTACTCCGGCAACACCGAGGAGACGCTGGCGGCGTACGACGACGCGGCTGCCAGGGGAGCGCGCTGCGTCGTCATCACCTCGGGTGGGGAGCTGCTGCGGCGGGCCAAGGAGCGGCGCCATCCGGCCGTGGTTGTTCCGCCGGGGCTGCCTCCCCGCGCCGCGCTCGCCTATATGTTCCTTCCAATGCTCGCGCTGCTCGGCCGCGCCGGGATTGTGCGATCCTATGACGCCGAGCTGCGCGAAGCAGTGAGCGCCGTCAAGGGTACGGTGGAGCGGCTCGGTCCGGATGGGAGCGACAGCTCCGCCCGCCGCCTCGCCGAGGCTCTCGTCGGCCGGATCCCGGTCGTCTACAGCGCGCTGCCCTTCCTGGAGCCGGCCGCCCAGCGCTGGAAAGATCAGTTCAACGAGAACGCCAAGACCTTCGCGGTCTGGAACACTTTCCCCGAACTCAACCACAACGAGACGGTGGGGTGGGGCGTGGACCCCGCGCTGGCCAGGGTGATCCACGTCATCATCCTCCGGGATCCGCGTGAGCCGGCGAGATTGGGGCAGCGGGTCACGATCACGAAGGAGCTGGCCTTCCGGAAGGCCGCAGGGCTGGATGAGATCGCTAGCGAAGGCGAAGGCAGGTTGGCCCGGTTGCTCTCGATCATCGCGCACGGCGACCTGGTGAGCTGGTACCTGGCGCTGCTGCGCGGGGTGGACCCGACGCCGGTGGCGGTGATCGAGGACCTGAAGAAGCGGCTCGCAGAAACGGGGGCGGTGTAGTGGCTCGCGTCCAACTGGAGAGCGTGACGAAGAAGTTCGGGGCGGTCACGGCGGTGAACAGCGTTTCGCTGGAGATCCCGGACAAGCAGTTCACAGTCCTGGTCGGCCCCTCGGGCTGTGGGAAGACCACGGCGCTGCGCCTGATCGCGGGCCTGGAAGAGGTGACCGGTGGGGACATCTTCATCGGCGACCGCCGCGTGAACGATGTCCCGCCCAAGGACCGCGACATCGCGATGGTCTTCCAGAACTACGCGCTGTACCCGCACATGACCGTCTACGACAACATGGCGTTCGGCCTCCGCCTGCGCAAGTACCCGAAGCCGGAGATCGACCG
>MENB01000040.1:2439-4319 GCA_001768125.1 Armatimonadetes bacterium RBG_19FT_COMBO_69_19 | reverse complement strand
GCGCGTGGCACTGGGCCGAGCGATCGTGCGCGAGCCGCAGGTCTTCCTGATGGACGAGCCGCTCAGCAACCTCGACGCGAAGCTACGCGTGCAGACGCGGGCCGAGATCAAGAAGCTCCATGCGCGATTGCAGACCACGACGGTCTACGTCACCCACGACCAGGTCGAGGCGATGACGATGGGCGACCGCATCGTGGTGATGAAGGACGGCCTCGTGCAGCAGGTGGACGCGCCGCTGAACCTGTACGAGAAGCCGGCGAACCTGTTCGTGGCCGGCTTCATCGGGAGCCCGGCGATGAACTTCGTCGACGCCTCGATCACCGAGGCGGGCGGGACATACCGGGTCAGCGCGGACGGCTTCCAGTTAGAGGTGCCCCGCGACCTCAGCGCGGCGGTCAAGCCCTGGGCCGGGAAGGCCGTGGTCTTCGGAATCCGTCCGGAAGACATCCAGGACCGCGCCCTGGCCGGCACAGCCGCCCAGGGGACAACGATCCGGACGACGGTGGACGTCCACGAGCCGCTCGGCTCGGACGTCATCCTCTACCTGACCGTGGGGTCACACTCCATCGTGGCGCGAGTGGATGCCCACACCCAGGCGCGCATGGGGCAGTCGATCGAGGTGGTCCTCGACATGCGGAAGATGCACCTCTTCGATCCCCAGACGCAGCAGGCGATCCTCTAGGGCTTCTTCTCCCGCATCAGGTCCTCCAGCGGCTGCAGCAGCTTGGTGAACTCCATCGGGAAGATGAACTTCGTGCTGGCCCCCTCGCCGAGGACCTTGAGCGCCTCCAGATACTGCAGGGTCAGGGTCTTGCTGTCGATGTGCTGCGCCACCGAGAAGATCCTGTCGAGCGCGAGGGCGAAGCCCTCGGCCCGCAGGATCGCCGCCTGACGGTCGCCCTCGGCCTTCAGGATCGCCGCCTGCTTCGCGCCTTCCGCCACCGTCACGGCCGCCTCCCGGTTGCCGAGCGCCTCGGTGACCACCGCGCGCCGGCTGCGCTCCGCGGACATCTGCCGGGTCATCGCCTCCTGGACTTCGCGCGGCGGGAGGATCTCGCGGATCTCGACCGTGGTCACCTTGACGCCCCAGCGCTCGGTGACCTCGTCCAGCTTGGCGCGCAGCACCTGGTTGATCTGCTCCCGCTTGGCCAGCACGTCGTCCAGGCTGATGTCGCCCACCACCGCGCGCAGGGTGGTGGTCGCGATGCCGCGGGCGGCGCCGGCGAAGTCGGCGACCTGGATCACGGAGAGCTCCGGGTCGAAGACCTTGAAGTAGATGAGGAAGTCGATGTTGATCGGCGCGTTGTCCTTCGTGATGCACGTCTGGCTGGGGATCTCCAGGAAGAACTCGCGGAGGTCCACCCAGACCGCTTTATCCACGACGGGAATGAGGAAGACCAACCCCGGCCCTTTGCGCCCGATGGAGCGGCCCAGCCGGAAGACGATGAGCCGCTGATATTCGCGCACGACCTTGATCGCCGAGGATAGGATGAAGAGGCCGACGATCACCAGCGCGATGACGAAGGCGATCGAGGACCAGAACCCGGTCGGCATGACCGACACCTCCATGGCCGGCAGGGCTTACCGGCGAGTTACTTCTTTCGGGCGTCCCGGCGGGAATCCCCTGCGCACGGGGATAAGGAGAGAGCCATGGCCACGCACGTGCTCGCCATTGACATCGGCGGGACGAAGATCCTCACGGCGCTGGTGTCGTCGGCGGGCGATGTCCGCGCCCGCCGACTCATTGAGACCCCGAACCGGGGGGTGGAAGCGGTGCTGGACGTGATCACGTCCAGCACCGCCCAGGTGCTGGCCGAGTCCGGGATGCGGAAAGAGCAGATCCTCGCCGTGGGTGTGGACGCGCCCGGACCGCTGGACCC
>MENB01000040.1:1954-2423 GCA_001768125.1 Armatimonadetes bacterium RBG_19FT_COMBO_69_19 | reverse complement strand
TTCGAGGCGCCCAATCTCGTGGGCTGGCGCAACGTGCCGCTGGGGCGGCTGCTGGCGGAGCGTCTCGGCCTGCCGGTCTTCGTCGAGCATGACGCCACCGCCGCCGCGCTCGGGGAATGGTGGATCGGCGCCGGCCGCGGGGCGCACGATCTCATCTACCTCACCGTGAGCACAGGGATCGGCGGCGGCCTCATCATCGGCGACCGCCTCGTGCACGGCGTGAGCGGCACGGCCGGCGAGGTGGGGCACATGACGATCGACGTTGACGGGCCGGCCTGCCCGTGCGGGCGCAGCACCGGCTGTCTCGAGGTCCTCGCCTCGGGCACCGCCATCGCGCGGATGGCCCGTGAGGCGGTGGCGGCAGGGAAACACACCACAGTGCTCGCGATGGCCGGAGGAGACCCTGGGGCCATCGGCGCGGACCATGTCGCCTCGGGCGCCCGTGCGGGTGATCCAGCGGCCGTCGAGA
>MENB01000040.1:1562-1807 GCA_001768125.1 Armatimonadetes bacterium RBG_19FT_COMBO_69_19 | reverse complement strand
CGTTCGAGCGGCCGGGGCGTGACGTCGAGATCCTGCCCGCGGCATTGGGCGATGACGTCGGCGCGGTCGGCGCAGCTGCCGTTGCCCTTCAGCGCAGCGGCATCGCGCTCCGTTAGGGGCCGGTGATTCAGATGAAGTCCGCGCGCGGGCCGTAGCGTGGATCGGGGGCAAGGAGCGCTTGCAGGCCGGCCTCGTCCAGCCTTCGGGCATCCACCTGAGAGATCACCAGACGAGTACCTGCTCCG
>MENB01000040.1:787-1515 GCA_001768125.1 Armatimonadetes bacterium RBG_19FT_COMBO_69_19 | reverse complement strand
GTCAACCCAGGGCTGATCCGGAAACGCGAGGAACTACAGGCCGACGCTGAGGCGCAGACCGCGCTGCTTCAATGCTTGCAGCACGGCGAGCTGGTTCTCATGATGGCGGGCGACGGCGTGATCCTCGGCGACGATGAGTATGTGACCCGGGCCGATGCCGAGCAGGGCCGCGTTCAGGGTGACGGGACCGGTCCGCCAGTGATGCAGGCCCTCGGCTGTTGGCCCGGAGGACGGGGGCTGCGCCAGGAACACCCCAAGCGCGAGCGCGGCCGCCGGAAGGTTCATGTCAGCCTTGATCCACGCCCGCGCCGGCTTCGAGGTGGCAGGACGGATTCGGGGTCCCCCGAGGCAAGTTCGGATAGGGGCACTACGGTGATGTGATCATGAAGCGAATACCGACGGGTCCCTGGGTACAGCACGGTGAGATGATCCAGTCGCAGATCGGCGAGGGCGATCCGCATGGACGGCGAGATCCTCGGCGCATCCTGTCGCTTGGCCTCGATCCCGTACCGCCTCCCCTTCCAAAGGATCAGGAGGTCCAGTTCGGCGCCCGTGTGCGTTGCCCAGAAGTATGCTTCACCAGGTTCGGTTAGCTTCAAAGTTTCTTCGATCGCGTACCCTTCCCAGGAAGCGCCGCTCTTCGGGTGCGAGAGAAGGTCCCGCTCCGTCCGGACTCCCAGGAGTTGGTGAAGCAGCCCGCTGTCACGGACAAAGACTTTGGGAGACCT
>MENB01000040.1:509-607 GCA_001768125.1 Armatimonadetes bacterium RBG_19FT_COMBO_69_19 | reverse complement strand
GGTTACCGCCGAGACGTTGATCCCGAGTTGCGGCAGATCCCGCTCCAGGTAGGTCTGAACGAATTGCTGGCGCCAGATGAAGCTTTCAGCGTCCGAGC
>MENB01000040.1:0-496 GCA_001768125.1 Armatimonadetes bacterium RBG_19FT_COMBO_69_19 | reverse complement strand
CAAGGGGAAACTGCCCCGCCTCCAGTGCCTGCTCAGCGCATTCTCGCCCACCTCCCCCAGCGAGAAGCCAGTCAGGACGATGGTCTCCATACGACCCGCGAGGGATTCCGAGGACTGCCGCAGGAGATCGGGTGAAGCACTGCCCAGGATCAAGAACCGGGCGCGCAGTGGCCTCCGATCGGCCAGCACGCGGAGGACCGGGAACAGGTCAGCGCGCCGCTGGACCTCGTCGATGACGACAGTCCCCCCTAAGGGGGCGAGGGCCGTCATCGGCTCCGCTAATCGGGCCAGACTCGCAGGATCTTCGAGATCGAAGTAGTTAGGAGAGCGGGCCGGAACGATCTCGCGCGCGAGAGTGGTCTTGCCGGATTGGCGGGGTCCAATGAGGGCGACCACCCGGCTCCGCCTCAAGGCCGACCGGATTCTGCCAAGCAACCCGCTTCGCCGAATCACGGGACGAGTATACCATGAAAATCGAAAGTTAGGCTTTCATTTT
>MENB01000039.1:14780-16591 GCA_001768125.1 Armatimonadetes bacterium RBG_19FT_COMBO_69_19 | reverse complement strand
GCGGGGCCCACGGAGAGGAACCCGAGACCCCGAAGCCCGGCGACCCGGCGTTCGCGCGCGTGCACACGGTCGTGATCGGCAGCAACGAGCACGCCGCGCGGGCTGCGGTGGCGGAAGCCCGGGCGAGGGGATATCACACGTTGCTGCTCACCACGTTCCTGGAAGGCGAGGCGCGGGAGGCGGCGCGGGTGTTCGCGTCCGTCGCGCGAAGCGTGGAGGAGACGGGGACCCCGCTTGCTCCGCCGGCCTGCATCGTGGCTGGGGGAGAGACTACCGTGACGGTACGCGGCCAGGGGAAAGGCGGGCGGTGCCAGGAATTCGCCCTCTCCGCAGCCCGCTCTATCCGCGGGAGGCCCCGGGTCCTCGTCGCCGCCTTCGGGACCGACGGCACCGACGGCCCGACCGACGCGGCCGGGGCGATCGCGGACGGCTCCACAGTGGACCGTGCCGCGGCGCTCGGGCTCGATTCCGCCGAATCGCTGCGGCGCAACGACGCGTATCCGTTCTTTTCGGCGCTGGGCGACCTGATCGTCACGGGACCGACGCGGACCAACGTCAACGACCTGTATGTTACGCTGATCGGTGGAACGAACGCGCGGGCCGTGCGTAAGACGAAACGACGTCGGGGATCGGGCTGATGACGATGAAGCTGCTGTTCTGCGCTTCCGAAATCGTGCCGCTGGCGAAGACCGGGGGGCTGGCGGACGTGGCCGGAGCGCTTCCGGGGGCGCTGGCGGAGCGCGGCGTCGAGGTGCGCCTGGCGATGCCGGGCTACCGCGGGGTGGCGCTGCCGGACGCGTTGCCGCGCGGTTCCGTGACGGTGTCGCTCGGCGGCGAGCGCGTCGACGGGACGGTGGTCGAAGGCCGCCTGCCAGGTTCCGGGCTCCCGGTGTGGTTGATCGAGCAGGCATCCTTCTTCGACCGCGGCGGTCTCTACGGCGAGGGCGGCCGGGACTACCCGGACAACCTGGCGCGCTTCACCTTCTTTTCGCGCGCGGTCCTGCAATGGGTGGAGCGCGCGGGATGGGAGCCGGACGTCATCCACTGCCACGACTGGCAGACCGCGCTCATCCCCGTGCTCCTGCGCACGGAACACACCCGCCCTCCCGCGACCGTCTTCACCATCCACAACCTCGCCTACCAGGGGCTGTTCCCCGCGGCGCAGTTCCCGATCACCGGGCTCCCACCGTCCCTCTTCACGATGCAGGGGCTGGAGTTCTGGGGACAGGTCAATCTGATGAAGGGCGGGCTGTACTTCGCCGACATCCTGAGCACGGTCAGCGAGACCTATGCTCGGGAGATCCAGACCGAGGAGTTCGGCGCGGGGCTCGATGGGGTGCTGCGCGACAGGGCCGGCGACCTGCAGGGGATCCTCAACGGCGTGGACTACTCGGTGTGGGATCCGGCGGTGGACGCGCTGCTCCCCGCCCGCTATTCCGCGGACGATCTCAGCGGGAAGACGGTCTGCAAGCGTGCGCTGCAAAAGGAGTTCAACCTCCCGCGGAAGTCGGGCATACCCGTGATCGGTATGGTCACACGGCTCGCGGACCAGAAGGGGCTCGATCTCGTTGCGGAGATTATTGAGGAAGTGCTGGATGCCGGAGTACAGTTCGTTCTATTGGGGACAGGGGATCCTCGGTATCATACGTTCTTCGAGGAACTGAAGGCACGCCGAGCAACGGCGCTCGGCGTGCGACTGGGCTTCGACAACCGGCTCGCCCATCTCATCGAGGCCGGCGCCGACCTCTTCCTCATGCCGTCCCGCTACGAGCCCTCAGGATTGAACCAGCTGTACAGCCTGCGCTACGGGA
>MENB01000039.1:14475-14757 GCA_001768125.1 Armatimonadetes bacterium RBG_19FT_COMBO_69_19 | reverse complement strand
GGCGGCCTGGCCGATTCCATCGTCGACGCCCAGAACGGCTTCGTCTTCGAGCCGTATGAGTCGCGCGCGCTGCTCCAGGCCATCCGGCGGGCCCTCGCCGCGTACAAGAACCCGCGGACGTGGAGGCGGCTCCAGCAGCACGGCATGCGCGCCGACTTCAGCTGGGGCCGGTCAGCCCGGCAGTACCTGGACCTGTACGCGCGGGCGGCGTCCAGGGCGGGTCGAACGGTCCCCGCCGGCGGGTAGGTGATTGGTAGACCGGCGCGAATTAGGTGAACTCAT
>MENB01000039.1:13990-14359 GCA_001768125.1 Armatimonadetes bacterium RBG_19FT_COMBO_69_19 | reverse complement strand
CGAGTCCGTGGCGCCCAACGACATCGACCGCTGCCCGTTCTGCGAGGGGCGCGAGAGCCAGACGCCGCCGGAGCTCTTCGCCTACCGCCGCCCGGGGACGGGGAAGGATACCCCTGGGTGGCGCGTGCGCGTGGTCTCGAACAAGTTCCCCGCGCTGCGCATCGAAGGCCACACCGACCGCGCCCGGGTCGGCATCTACACCCGCATGGATGGGGTCGGCGCGCACGAGGTCATCGTCGAGACGACCGAGCACCACAGCCACCTCGGCCTGCTGCCGGTCGACCACGTGGCCGACGTCATCCGCGCGTACCTGCAGCGGTACCGCGACCTGCGCAACGACGCGCGCTTCGAGTACGCGCTGCTGTTCCG
>MENB01000039.1:11366-13963 GCA_001768125.1 Armatimonadetes bacterium RBG_19FT_COMBO_69_19 | reverse complement strand
GCTGTCGCACCCGCACTCCCAGCTCATCGCGCTGCCGGTCGTGCCCAACCGGGCGGCGCATGAGCTGGACGCCGCCGTGCACTACTTCGGCAAACAGGGGCAGTGTATCTACTGCGCGATGCTGGCCCAGGAACGGGAGGCCCGCGAGCGCGTCGTGTGGCAGAACGAGCACTTCATCGCCCTGGAGCCGTACGCCTCGCGCTTCCCGTTCGAGACCTGGATCCTGCCGAAGGCGCACCAGGCGGATTTCGGCACGATCCGGCCGGAGCTCGAACTCCCGATGGCGCAGGCGCTGCGCGAGACCCTGTACCGTCTGCACACCTGTCTCAACAATCCGCCGTACAACTTCATCATCCACACCATCCCCTACCGGGAAGAGGCCGAGCATGCCTACCACTGGCACCTCGAGATCATCCCGCGGTTGACCCAGGTGGCGGGATTCGAGTGGGGCTCGGGCTTCTACATCAACACCGTCGCCCCCGAGAACGCCGCGCGCTACCTGCGCGACGTCACCTCCGACGTCGAGGGGATCCTGCCGCGGACCGAGGGCGTGCGCGTGCATGGCGAGGCCGGCGACTAGCGCCGCATGAGGGCGGCGCTCTTCGTCACCTGTCTCGTTGACCAGCTCTTCCCTCGGGCCGGTGAGGCCGCCGCCGCGGTCCTCCGCCGGTGCGGGGTTGCGGTCGAGTTCCCGCCGGCCCAGACCTGCTGCGGGCAGGTCGCGTTCAACGACGGTTTCTGGGACGAGGCCCGGCCGCTGGCCCGCCGCCACATCGAGGTCTTCGACCACGCGGACGTGGTCGTCGCGCCCAGCGGCTCGTGCGTCGCGATGGTGCGGGAGTTCTACCCCATGCTGCTGCGCGACGAGCCCGGATGGGCCGCGCGGGCGCGCGAGGTGGGTCAGCGCACCTTCGAGTTGAGCGAGTTCCTCGTCGACGTCCTGCACACTGAGGACGCCGGCGCCCGGTTTCCCCACCGTGTGACGTACCATCCGGCCTGCCACGGCCTGAGAGCCCTGGGCCTGCGGGACCAGCCGCTGCGCCTGCTGCGCCGCGTCCGTGATCTCGACCTGCGGCCGCTGCGCGGCGCGGAAGAGTGCTGCGGCTTCGGCGGCATGTTTGCCGTGAAGTTCAGCGCGCTTTCGTCGGCGATGCTGGAGACGAAGCTCCGCGCGATCGAGGACAGCGGGGCCGAAGTCGTCACGGCCACCGACGTGAGCTGCCTGATGCATCTCGGGGGCGGGCTGTCCCGGGCGGGGTCCCGGATCCGCGCGCTCCACCTCGCCGAGATCCTCGCCGCCCAATGAGCACCCCGGAGAGCATGCCGCGCATCGACTTCGAGGCGAACGCGCGCGCGGCGCTCGGGGACGCGTTCCTGCAGCGCGCGCTGCGCGGCGCGATGGTCCGCTTCCGCGAGCTGCAGGCCGGGGTCATCGCGGAGGTCCCGCAGTGGCAGGCCCTCCGGCAGCAGGCGCACGACGTCAAGCTCGACACCCTCGCCCATCTCGACCGCCACCTCGACGAGCTCGAGTCCCGGATCCGCGCCCGCGGCGGACACGTGCACCGCGCCGGGGATGGGGCCGAGGCCGGCCGGATCATCGAGGGCCTCGCCCGCGGCCGGCGGGTCGTGAAGAGCAAGTCCATGACCTCTGAGGAGATCGGCCTCAACGAGATCCTCCGTCGTGCCGGATGTGAGGTCACCGAGACCGATCTCGGCGAGTACCTCCTCCAGCTCGCGGGCGAGACACCGTCGCACATCATCGCCCCGGTCGTGCACCGCTCGAAGGAATCGATCGCCGAGCTGCTCTCCGCCGCTACCGGCCGGCGGCTCCCGCCGGAGGCGGAGGCCCTCACCGCCGCGGCCCGGGTGTTGCTCCGCGAGCGCTTCCTCCGGGCGGAGGTCGGCATCACCGGCGTGAACTTCGCCGTCGCCGAGACGGGTACGATCGTCCTCGTCGAGAACGAGGGCAACATCCGCCTCACCACGACGATCCCGCGGGTGCATATCGCTCTGATGGGCGTGGAGAAAGTCATCCCGCGCCTCGCGGACCTCGCGGTGTTCCTGACCCTGCTGCCGCGCGCGGCCACCGGGCAGCGCATGAGCAGCTACGTCTCGCTGCTCACGGGGCCGCGCCGCCCCGGAGAGGCCGACGGTCCCGAGGAGTTCCACCTCGTGATCCTGGACAACGGCCGCCGCGCGATCCAGGCTGATCCGGTGATGTGCGAGGCGCTGGCCTGCATCCGCTGCGGCGCGTGCCTGGACGTCTGTCCCGTCTTCGAGCGCACCGGGGGCCACGCCTACGGCTCGGTGTACTCCGGTCCGATCGGCGCGGTCATCACGCCGCTCTTCGTGGGTCTCGAGCGCGCGGGTGACCTGCCGTTCGCGTCATCGCTGTGCGGGGCGTGCGGAGAGGTGTGCCCGGTCAAGATCGACCTGCCCCGCCTGCTGCTCGAGCTTCGTGCGCGTGTCGTGCGGGCGCGCGGAGCGGGCCGGGCCGAGCGGTTGTTCGTGGCGGGCTGGTCGCGGATCATGCGGGATCCGGCCGCCCTCCGGCGTGCCGGCGGGCTCGTCCGCTTCCTTCAGCGGCTGCTCGGCCG
>MENB01000039.1:10968-11302 GCA_001768125.1 Armatimonadetes bacterium RBG_19FT_COMBO_69_19 | reverse complement strand
GCGCACGCCGCCTTCCGGCAAGGATGGAAGCCATGATCGCGAGCGAAGCGCTGGTTGATCGCTTCATAGAGCGGGCCACAGCGGTGGGCGTCGAGGTCGTGCGTGTGAGCACGGACGCTTCGCTCGCGGCGCAGGTCCTCGCGCGCGTCATCGCTACCGGCATCCGCTCTGTGATCATGTGGGACGATGATCTCCTACGCCCCATCGTCGACGCGCTTCGTAGTGCCGGTGTCGCCATCACAGACGATCCCGCTTCTGCTGGGGCGGGAATCACGACGGCTGACTTTGCCATCTCGGAAACGGGGACACTGGTCCTCAGCGCGGGGCCTGGCCG
>MENB01000039.1:4051-10940 GCA_001768125.1 Armatimonadetes bacterium RBG_19FT_COMBO_69_19 | reverse complement strand
CTCCATGTCGCGGTGCTGCCGGAGGACCGGATCGTGGGGACGCTCTCCGATCTGATGCCGCACCTGGAAGCGCTGCCCTCGGCGCTTGCGTTCGTCACCGGCCCCAGCCGCACCGCGGACATCGAGCTCACCCCCGTCCGCGGGGCGCACGGGCCCGTCAACGTCGCCGTCTATCTCCTCCCCGACGCGCTCGGACGCGCGCCGGCATGATGAAGGTCATGGATCGGCGCACCCTGGTCGCGCGCCTGAGGGAGGTCGTGGGCGCGCCCCACGTCCTCACCCGCCCCGAAGACCTCGTCGTCTACGAGCAGGACGCCTTCCTGGTCGCGCACGCCAGCCCCGACATCGTCGTGCTGCCGGGCGCCGCGGCCGAAGTCGGCACGGTGATCGCGCTCGCGCGGGCGGCCGGGGTGCCCGTCATCGCGCGTGGGGCAGGGACCGGCCTCAACGGCGGCTCGATCCCCGTGGCCGGGGGCCTCATGCTCGTCCTCACCCGGATGAACCGGATCCTCGAGATCGACGCCCGCAGCCGCCTGGCCGTGGTCGAGCCCGGCGTCGTGAACATCGACCTGAGCGCCGCCTCGGCGCGGGACGGTCTCTTCTACGCGCCCGATCCCGGCAGCCAGGGCGTCAGCACCATCGGCGGCAACGTCGGCAACAACGCCGGCGGTCCGCACTGCCTCGCCTATGGCGTGACCGGGAACCACGTCCTGGGGATGGAGGTCGTGCTGTCGTCCGGCGAGATCATGACCGTGGGGAGCCCAGCCGTAGATGCTCCAGGCTACGACCTCGCCGGACTGCTCGTCGGCTCGGAGGGAACGCTCGGTGTCATCACCCGGATCACCGTCCGTCTGCTGCGCCAAGCCGAGGCCGTCCGCACCCTGCTGGCCGTTTTCGAGACGATCGACGACGCCTCCCAGACCGTTTCAGAGGTCATCGCCGCCGGCATCGTGCCCACGGCGATGGAGATGATCGACGCCGTGGTGATGCGGGCGGTCGAAGCGGCGATTCACGCAGGATATCCCGCAGACGCCGGCGCGGTGCTGCTCATCGAGGTCGAGGGGCACGTGCAGGCGCTGCCCGGACTGATGGAGCGCATCGCGGCGGTGGCGAAGCGCCACCGCCCGCGCGTGCTGCGGCAGGCGAACAGCGCGCGCGAGCGGGAGCTCCTGTGGAAGGGCCGCAAGGAGGGCGCGGGAGCGCTCGGGCGCCTGGCCCCATCCTACTACCTGCACGATGGCGTCGTCCCGCGGACCAAACTCCCGGAGGTGATGGCAAAGGTGGCCGCCATCGCCCGCACCCACGGGCTGGTCATCGGCAACCTCTTCCACGCGGGCGACGGCAACCTGCACCCGACCATCCTGTTCGATCCCCGGCAGCCCGGGATGCTGGCGCGCGTCGTGCAGGCCGGTGAGGAGATCCTGCGGGCCTGCGTCGCCGCCGGCGGATCCATCACGGGGGAACATGGGGTCGGCATCGAGAAGCGGGAGTACATGCGCTGGTTGTTCACCGAGGCCGACCTGCAGGCCATGCGCCGCGTCAAGGACGCCTTCGATCCCACGGGCCTGCTCAATCCCGGGAAGCTGCTGCCCGATGTGATGTCGTCCGGCGCGCAAGCGGATGTGAAGTCGCCGGCCTTCTCCGTGCGACCGCGCGCCGGACTGTGGAGTTGAGCACACTGTGGAGCAGAATCGACAGCCCCAGATCGGGAACGGCGATCGCGGCGACGCATCACGCCGGGATGGCGACGCTTCGCGGCGTCGCGCGCTCGTGCAGGAATTACGCCGGATCGTCGGCGATGCGCACGTGCTCGTCGAGGACGCCGACGTCATCGTCTACGAGCAGGACGGCTCGATCCTCCAGGCCATGCCCGAGATCGTCGTGCTGCCCGCGGATGTCACTCAGGTCTCCGAGGTCATCCGTGCGGCCCGGCGCGCCGGTTTCCCGATCGTGCCCCGGGGTTCGGGGACCGGGCTGGCCGGCGGGGCCGTACCCGCAGGAGGGGGCGTGGTCGTCTCGCTCGCCCGGCTCAACCGGCTTCTCGGGGTCGACTACCGCAATCGCACCGCCGAGCTCGAGCCCGGCGTGATCAACCTCGAGGTGACCAAGGGCGTCGCGAAGGCGGGTTTCTTCTATGCTCCGGATCCCAGCAGCCAGGCCGCCTGCTCCATCGGCGGCAACCTGGCGAACAACTCCGGCGGGCCGCACACCCTCGCCTACGGGGTGACCACCAACCACGCGCTCGGCGTCGAGGTGGTCCTCCACGACGGGTCGATCGTGTGGCTCGGCGGGACCGTGCCCGACGTGCCGGGCTACGACCTGTGCGGCGTCTTCGTCGGGTCGGAAGGCACGCTGGGGATCGTGACCCGCGCCATCGTGCGCTTGATGCGCGCGCGCGAGGACGTCCGCACGCTGCTGGCCATCTTCGATTCCATGGATTCCGCGACCCAGGCCGTGGTGGACATCACCGCTGCGGGGATCGTCCCCGCGGCCCTCGAGATGATGGACAAGACGACGATCGAGGCCGTGGAGCGGGGGGCGCCGGCCGGCTATCCGCGCGACGCCGAGGCCGTGCTGCTGCTCGAGGTGGAAGGCGTGCGCGAGTACACCGAGCGGGCGCTGCGCATGGCCCACGAGGTCTGCACCCGCGCGGGGGCGCGGCAGGTCCGGGCAGCCCGCGACGAGCAGGAGCGGCAGGCGCTGTGGAAGGGTCGGAAGGGGGCGTTCGGGGCGCTGGGAACCCTGGCCCCCAATTACTACGTCATGGATGGTGTCGTCCCGCGGAGCAAGCTGCCGCAGACGATGCGGGCCGTGGCGGAGATCGCCGAACAGTACCAGGTGCGCATCGCCAACGTCTTCCACGCGGGGGACGGCAACCTCCACCCGAACATCCTGTTCGACATCCGCGTCCCCGGGGCGCTCGACCGGGTGATCGAGGCCGGCGCGGCGATCCTGCGGGCCTGCGTCGCCGTGGGCGGGAGCCTCACCGGCGAGCACGGGATCGGTCTGGAGAAGCGAGACTACATGGAGTGGCTGTTCAGCAAGGACGATCTTGAGGCCATGACGCGGGTGCGGCTCGCCTTCGATCCACAGCGCGCCTTCAATCCCGGGAAGATCTTCCCCACCCCCGTGTCGTGCGGCGAAGTGCGCCGGGCTCCCGCTCGTATTCCCGAGGGGTTGTGGATCTAGGGCCATGGAGACGAGCGTGTCGTCTATGCATCTCCCGCTCCAGCGCACTGAGCCGCACGGTCCGGTAGTGCCGGGCCTTCAGATCCCGGAGCTGGATCAGTGCGTGCACTGTGGGCTGTGCCTGACCCAGTGCCCGACCTACCGGGTGACGCGCCTGGAGACGGAGTCGCCCCGCGGCCGTATCCATCTGGTGCGCGCCGCGGGGGAGGGGCGCATCTCGACCGGTGAGCGGTTCGCCGAGCACCTGAACCTGTGTCTCATGTGCCGGGCCTGCGAGACCGCCTGCCCGTCAGGGGTCAAGTACGGCCGGATCGCGGAGGCGGCGCGCGAGGTCATCGGCCCGCCGGGGTCGGCGCTCAGCCGGGCCGTCGCCCGGTTGGCCTTCACACAGTTGTTCCCACGGCTCGGCCGGATGCGGGTCCTCCTGCGACTGCTGCGTTTCTACCAGCGGTCCGGCCTGCGGGCCGTCGCCCGGGTCCTGCCGCGCCGGCTGCGCGAGATGGAGGCGCTGCTCCCGCCCGTCCCCGCCCGGTTCTTCACGCCGGAGGCCGAGGTGCTGCCCGCGATCGGGACGCGCCGGGCCCGCGTCGGACTGCTGAACGGCTGCATCATGCCGCTCCTGTTCGGAGACATCAATGCCGCCACCGTCCGGGTGCTGCGGCGCAACGGCTGCGAGGTCGTCATCCCGAAGGGGCAGGGCTGCTGCGGGGCCCTGAACGTGCACAATGGGGAGACGACCGCCGCGAAGGCGATGGCGAAGCGCAACATCGACGCCTTCCTCGCCGCCGGGGTGGATGCGGTGATCGTTAACGCAGCCGGGTGCGGCGCGACGATGAAGGAGTACGACCATCTGCTGCGCGGCGATCCCGAGTACACCGAGAAGGCCGCACGGTTTTCCGCGCTGTGCAGGGACGCGAGTGAGTTCCTGGCGGACCTTGGACTCACCGGCCCTCTCGGGCCGGTGGACATGACGGTCACCTACCAGGATCCCTGTCACCTGGCGCACGGACAGAAGGTGCGCGCGCAGCCGCGGCAGCTCCTCGCCGCGATCCCCGGACTGACCCTCATCGAGATGGAGGCCTCCGACCGGTGCTGCGGTAGCGCCGGCATCTACAACGTCACCCACCCCGAGATGTCCCGCACCCTCCTCGATGAGAAGATGACGTCGATCGGGCGCACCGGGGCCGAAGCGGTGGTCGCGCCCAACCCCGGCTGCATGCTGCAGCTGCGGTACGGCGCGCAGCGCGCGAAGGCGGGGACGGCCGTGTACCACCTCATGGATCTCCTCGACCAGGCCTACCAGGCGGCCGAGGACGACGCCGGCCGGGCGCGGGCATGAGCGTCGCCTCGGACCAGCTGATCGACCGGCTCACGTCCGAGCTCGGCACCGATTCAGTGATCACCGATCGCGCCACCCTCGAGGCCCACGCCGTGGACGGGCTGGTCCCCCGGGCGGTCTGCTCCCCGGGAGACGCCGCGCAGGTCGCCGCGGCCATCCGCGTCTGCGGAGAGGCCGGCGCCGCCATCGCACCGCGGGGCGGGGGTACTGCCGTCGCACTCGGGAACGTGCCGCATCGGGTGGACGTCGTCCTCCGCACGGACCGACTCGCTGCGCTCGTCGAGCATGACGACGCCAACCTCACCGCGACGATGGAAGCCGGCATGACGCTCGCACACCTGCAGACCCACCTCGCGCAGCGGGGCCAGCTCCTTCCCCTCGATCCGCCGCGGCCGGACCGTGCGACGATCGGGGGCATCGTCGCCGCCAGCACCAACGGCGCCCGGCGGATGTTCTACGGCGGCGTGCGTGACCTCGTCATCGGGATGAAGATGGTGCTGCCCGGCGGCGAGCAGGTGAAGGCGGGCGGCAAGGTCGTCAAGAACGTCGCCGGCTACGACATGTGCAAGCTCTTCGTGGGGTCGCTCGGGACGCTCGGCATCATCACCGAGGTGACCTGCAAGATGACGCCGCTCCCGGAGCGGGCGCTGACCATCATCGCGCGGGACGGGGGCTCGACTGCGGAGGGCTCGGGCGCGTTCCGCCTGATCGATGCGCTCTTCGCTTCAACGCTGCAGCCTTCGGCCATCGCCGTACTCAGCCCCCGTGCGGGGGAGCTCGTCAGGGCCGGTGGGCCTGGAGTGGCGACGGCCGTGGCCGTGGAGGGGTTCACCGAGGCGGTTGACCGCCACGTCCGTGACATCACGGGGATGGCCGCCGCCGCCGGATTGTCCGCAGAAGTGCTGGAAGGTCCGGCCCATGAACGCCTCTGGGCCGCGGTGGCCGATTTCCCGCGCTCCCGGGAGGGCGAAGCCCTGGTGCGTCTCACCGTCCCCCCGGGCGCGGTCGCGACCGCGGTGGATGCGCTCAGCCGTGTGGACGACTCCCCGGTGTACGTCGCCCATGCCGGCGCGGGCACGATCTGGATCGGTGTTGAGGCCGCGCGCGCGGCGACTGTCTTTGCCGCTCTGACGTCGGTCGCCGGCGCGCAACATGGGCACGCCGTCCTCGCCTCCGCGCCGCCCGAGGTGAAGCGGGGTCTGGACGTGTGGGGCTCGCCGCCCCCGGCCCTGTCGATCATGAGGGAGATCAAGCAGCGCTTCGATCCGCAGCAGCTCCTGAACCCCGGTCGGTTCGTCGCATTCCTGTAGCCCCAGACGGGGAAGGAACGTGTTGGTGGGTACGTTACTCTCGCTGGCCATCCACAACCATCAGCCCGTGGGCAACTTCCCCCATGTCTTCGAGGCGGCGTACGCCCAGAGCTACCTGCCCATGCTGCGCGCCCTCGAGCAGCACCCGAAGGTCCGCGTGGCGATGCACTACACCGGCCCGCTCCTGGACTGGCTGGAGGGCGCGCACCCGGAGTTCTTCCCGATGCTGGGCGCGCTGGTGGAGCGCGAGCAGGTCGAGCTCATGACGGGCGGCTACTACGAGCCGATCCTCGCCGTGATCCCCGAACGCGACCGGGCCGGGCAGATCCGCAAGATGACGACCTACCTGCAGCGCCGCTTCGGCGCGCGGCCGAAGGGCCTCTGGCTGGCGGAACGGGTGTGGGAACCGCACCTGGCCAAGGCCATCGCCGCCGCCGGCGTCGAGTACACGATCGTCGACGACGCACACTTCCTCGCCGCCGGCATGCGGCCTCAGGATCTGACCGGCCACTTCGTCACCGAGGAGGAAGGCCTCACCCTGAAGGTCTTCCCGAGCCTGCACGCCCTGCGCTATCTGATCCCCTGGAAACCTGTCCCCGACGTCATCGCCTTCCTGCGGGAGCATGCGCGCGAACCCTCACCTGTGCTGCTCATGGGCGATGACGGGGAGAAGTTCGGGCTGTGGCCCGGCACCTACGCGCACTGCTGGGAGGGCGGATGGATCGAGGCGTTTTTCGATGCGCTCGAGGCACAGCGGGAGTGGCTCTCCGTCGCGCCGCCCGGGGAGGCGGCGGCACGTCCGGCCGAGGGCCGCGTGTACCTTCCCACGGCGTCGTATGACGAGATGGAGGAGTGGGCGCTGCCGGTGGACAGCGGCGTGGAGTACCACGACATTCGCCGCCGGCTGGAGGCCGCAGGCGACCCGGCGCTGCGCTATCTCCGCGGGGGATTCTGGCGGCAGTTCCTCGTGAAGTACCCCGAGATCAACACGATGCACAAGAAGATGCTGCGGGTGAGCGAGAAGGTCTGGGCGCTGCCCGCGGGGCGGCGC
>MENB01000039.1:325-4019 GCA_001768125.1 Armatimonadetes bacterium RBG_19FT_COMBO_69_19 | reverse complement strand
GCAGTGCAACTGCCCCTACTGGCACGGCGTCTTCGGGGGGACGTACCTCCCGCACATCCGCCGGGCCAACTTCGCGCACCTCATCGCTTCCGAGGCGCTTGCCGACGGCGCCCGGGAGGCTTCCCCGGCGGTCGCGGCGGCGGATCTCGACGGGGACGGCGCGACCGAGATCGAGATCGCCACGCCGTCCATGGTGCTCTGGGTCGACCCGGCGAAGGGCGGCGGCGTGATCGCCTGGGACTGGCGCCGCGCCCGCGTGAACCTGGTCAATGTCCTCACCCGGCGGAGGGAAGCGTACCACGGCCAGCTCGTGGCGGCGCGCGGTGACGATGGCGCGCCCGGGGACGCCGTCCACACGATCCATGCGACGCGCGTGCGCGTGAAGGAGCCGGGGCTCGATCGTCTGCTCGTGTACGATCGGTACCGGCGGGCGGGCTTCCTCGACCACATCCTGCCGCGGGAGGCCACCCTCGACCACTTCGCCGCGGGGGAGATCGCGCCGGGCTTCGCGGGGCTGCCCTACGCGGTTGATCTCCCCAAGCTCCGAAGCGCGGCGCGGGTCTCACTCACCCGTGAGGCCTCGCTCGAGCTCGACGGGTCGAGGTCGCCGGTGCGGATCGAGAAGCGCTTCTCCGCGGAGGCGAAGGCCGCGCTCCTGCGCGTGACCTACCGGGTGACGAACGCCGGGACGGGCCCGGGCCCGCTGCGGGCGCTGTTCGGCGTCGAGACGAACTGGGGGATCACCGATCCCCAGTCGCCGGTGCGCGTGAACGGCGCATCGCGTCCCGCCCGTGAGCGCACGGTCGTCGACGCGGCGGACCGCCTCGAGCTCACCGACTATGGGTGGCCGGGCCCGGTGGTCCTCCGCTTCCCGCAGGCGGTGGTGTGGTGGTTCCCGCTGGAGACGGTCTCGAGCTCGGAGGCGGGATTCGAGCGAACCTTCCAGGGATTGACGTGCGTATGCGTGTGGACGCTGTCGCTCACCCCGGGCGAAGCGCGGGAGATCGGCATCGAGTGTGCGCTGGAGTGAGCGCGGCGGAGGCCATGAGCAGGGGGGGCATGCGCGTCGAAGATATGTTCTACTTACGCGCATCGTTCCCCCGCGCGTTTGCGGGTGCCCCGCCGGATGGTATACTGGGGAAAACGGGGCACGATACGCCGAATCTCTCGCAAGAGAGAACGGGGGAACCGGTAGTACGGGGCGGATCTCGCGGCGGACGCGAGTAAGGGACTCTCGACCCGAGCCCGACAGCTAACCTCGTAGGCGAACGAGAGAGCGAATCCGGTTTCAGTTGGCACGGCCCGGAGGCTCTCCGGGCCGTCTTGCATCGATGCTGAACCGCGTGCCGGTGCAGCCCAAGCCGATCGATCGCTACCTGCCGCTGCTGGAGGAGCCGTTGGGGCAGGAGATCTCACGCCTGGCCGCCTCGCTCCGCGGGACGCGGGTGCTCCAGCTCAACGCGACGTCCTACGGCGGCGGGGTGGCCGAGCTGCTGCTCTCCCTCGTCGGCCTGGAGCAATCCCTCGGGCTCGCCGCGGAGTGGCGCACGATCGGCGGGGACGAGGCCTTCTTCTCCGTCACCAAGCAGCTGCACAACGCGCTGCAGGGGCGGCCCTCCCCCTTCACGGAGGAGCAGAAGACCCGGTACCTGACCGTGAACCGGCAGCACGCCGCCGAGCTCGATGGTTATGACGTCGTTATCGTCCATGACCCGCAGCCCGCGGCGATTCGCCATTACGCGGGCCGCGGGCATGCGACATGGGTCTGGCGCTGCCACATCGACACGTCGGCGCCCGATGAGACGGCGTGGGGTTTTCTCCGGCCGTACGTCGAGGAGTATGACGCGGCGGTCTTCACGATGGCGCAGTTCGTCCCGCCCGACCTGACGATGCCGCGGATGGAGTTCATCCCGCCGGCGATCGACCCGTTCTCGAGCAAGAACCGCGAGCTGCCGGGCGATCTGGCCCGGTCGACGGTCGCGGAGTTCGGCGTGGATGTCGAACGGCCGCTGCTGCTTCAGGTCGCGCGGTTCGATCCCTGGAAGGATCCGAAGGGCGCGATCGACACCTACCAGCTGGTGAAGCGTGAGGTACCGGCCGTGCAGCTGGCGCTCGTGGGATCGATGGCGGGCGACGATCCGGAGGCCTGGGAGGTCTTCCGGGCGATCGCCCACGACGACCGCGCCGATCGTGATCTCTATGTGTTCACGAACCTCGTCGGGGTCGGCAGCCTGGAGGTGAACTGCTTCCAGCGCACGGCGACGGTGGTCCTGCAGAAGTCGCTGCGGGAAGGGTTCGGCCTCGCCGTCTCCGAGGCGCTGTGGAAGGGCGTCCCGGTCGTGGCCGGGGCAACCGGCGGGATCCCGCTGCAGCTGCAGGACGGCGTGGGCGGTTTTCTCATCACCACCGTCGAGCAGGCCGCGCAGCGGATCATCTATCTGCTCCGCCACCCGCAGGAGGCGGCCCAGATCGCGGCGGCCGGCCGGCGCGTCGTCACCGAGCACTTCCTCCTGCCGCGTCTGCTGCGGGATGAATTGCGCCTCATCCACTCCCTGCTCGAAGGGGCCCATGCGTGATGCCGCGGGAGTCCGGGCGGATGGTGGCGGAGGTGTGGCGGCGCATGGGCCGAGACGACGTGCTCATCCTGGCCTCGGCGACTGCGTACGCCGCGGTGCTGTCCGTGTTCCCGCTGCTCGTCGCGGCGATCGCGCTGCTCGGTCTCTTCGTCGAGCAGGCCGCCGCGCAGGAGACGGTCATCCGCGCGATGCGTCCGTATCTGCCGGATCAGGCGCTCGTCCTGGTTCGGGACACGCTGCAGGGCATCGTCCAGACGCGGGGGGCCGCCGGGGTGATCAGCGCCGTGGGTCTGTTCTGGGGCGCGACGGCGCTCACCGGATCGCTGCGCCAGGGCCTCAATCGTGTGCTCGGCGGGACGCCGCGGGCGTTCTGGCGGCTGAAGCTGGTGGACCTTGGGATGGTGATCCTGGGCGGCGTCTTCCTGAGCCTGTCCGTGCTGGGATCGGCGGTCCTGGCCGTGCTCTCGGTGCGGCCGGTGGCCGCGATCGTGGAGCGCGCCGCCGGCACGCTCGGCCAGTTCGCGGCGGTCGTGGGACCGGTGGTGCTGTCGGCGGCGGCGTTCTTCGTCGCCTACCGCTTCCTCCCCAACGTCCGCCTGCGCGGACGCAGCCTGCTCTGGGGGACGCTGACCGGCATGGTGCTCTTCGAGCTGTTGAAGCTGGGGTTCTTCTGGTACCTGCGGACCCTCGCCCGGTACCCCATCGTGTACGGCCCGCTCGCCGGGCTCATCGTGTTCATGGTGTGGACCTATCTCGTGTCGGTCGCCGTGCTGCTGGGCGCGGAGGTCATGGCGGTGATGGAGGCTCATGGATAAGCAGACGATAATTACGACGATGCGTGAGGTGCTCGACGGTCGCCGTCTGATCGTCGTGAGCAACCGCGAGCCCTACGTGCACCGCCGCGTTCCCGGAGGCGTCGCCGTCGAGCGGCCATCCGGCGGGCTCGTCGCCGCGCTCGACCCCGTGATGCAGGCCGCGGGGGGTACGTGGATCGCCTGGGGCAGCGGCGACGCCGACTTCGACGTCACGGATGGCGAGGGGCGCATCCTCGTGCCGCCGGACCGCGGCGCCTACACGCTGCGCCGGGTGGCCCTGACGCGCGCCCAGGTGAACGGCTA
>MENB01000039.1:135-307 GCA_001768125.1 Armatimonadetes bacterium RBG_19FT_COMBO_69_19 | reverse complement strand
TCAGGCGCTCTGGCCCCTGTGCCACATGGCCCTGGCGCACGCCCGCTTCCGCCGGCGGGCCTGGGAGATGTACGCCGCGGTGAACGAGCATTTCGCCGCGGCGGTCCTTACCGAGGCCGACCCCGGCAGCGTGGTGTGGATCCACGATTATCACCTGGCCCTGGCTCCGCGC
>MENB01000039.1:0-115 GCA_001768125.1 Armatimonadetes bacterium RBG_19FT_COMBO_69_19 | reverse complement strand
AGATCAGTTCCTCATGCATTTCTGGCACATCCCGTGGCCGGCCTGGGACGTCTTCCGCGCCTGCCCGCAGCGGACCGAGTTGCTGCAGGGACTCCTGGCCAACGATCTGATGGTC
>MENB01000038.1:11424-11624 GCA_001768125.1 Armatimonadetes bacterium RBG_19FT_COMBO_69_19 | reverse complement strand
TCGAGGCCGACGACGTCAGCAGTTCGGCGTCGTGCTCCGGCAAACCGAACGTGGCGACGTAGCGCCTGCGGCGCGCCTCGGGCAGTTCGGGCAGGGTGCGGCGGCTTTCTTCCACGACGGCCGGTGTGACGACGACGGGGACGAGATCCGGCTCGGGGAA
Source organism: Armatimonadetes bacterium RBG_19FT_COMBO_69_19 (assembly GCA_001768125.1). Classification (GTDB taxonomy): domain Bacteria; phylum Sysuimicrobiota; class Sysuimicrobiia; order Sysuimicrobiales; family Kaftiobacteriaceae; genus Kaftiobacterium. The sequence goes on along the minus strand of MENB01000038.1, from coordinate 11,464 downwards.
GTAGCGGTAGTCCTGCGCCTCTTCCTTCGAGCGGGAGGCG
>MENB01000038.1:11134-11369 GCA_001768125.1 Armatimonadetes bacterium RBG_19FT_COMBO_69_19 | reverse complement strand
CGGCCTCGAGCACCTGGCGCTGGCGCGCCACCTCGTGCACGAGCGCCCGCTCCACCGAGCGCAGCGAGTTCATGTTCTTCACTTCTGTGCGCGTGCCGAGCGGTCCCCCGGGGAGGCGCAGGGAGACGTTGGCGTCGACCCGCAGGCTGCCCTCCTCCATCCGTCCCGTGCTCACCTCGATGGCCTGCAGGAGGACGCGCAGTCCGCCCAGGAACGTCCTCGCTTCCTGGGGGGA
>MENB01000038.1:0-11091 GCA_001768125.1 Armatimonadetes bacterium RBG_19FT_COMBO_69_19 | reverse complement strand
GAACGGTTGAAGTCCACGAGGGAGTGCCCGCCGTGTGGGGGGTGCACGAGCCGGCCCGTATCCTCCTCGAGGTGAACGCGCCGGATCCCGATCCGCCGGCGCGGTCCCTCTCGCGCGATCTCCAGCCATCCGTCCGTGGCCAGCGGCGGGTGCACGAGGTACTGGTACTGGGTGATCTGGTAGTTCTTCGGCAGGTCCGGATAGTAGTAATTCTTCCGGTGGAACCGGCTGCGCGGGTGGACGGTGCAGTTCAGCGCCACGCCCGTCCGAATGCCCAGCTCCACCGCCCGGGCATTCAGCACCGGGAGCGACCCCGGCAGCCCCAGGCAGACCGGGCAGATCTGTGTGTTGGGCGGGGCGCCGAAGGTGGTCGGGCAGGCGCAGAACATCTTCGAGGCCGTCAGCAGCTGCACGTGGATCTCGAGACCGATCACGACCTCGTAGCCCACGCCGGCCTTGACCGCGCTCATGCGCGACCTCTCGGCTGCGTGGTCCCGCCGCGACCGCCCCCGTCGCCGTCGAGCGGCGGGCGGCGCGTATGCCACTCTGTCGCCTGCTCGTAGGCATGGGCGGCGCGCAGGACCGTCTCCTCCTCGAACGAGCGGCCGATCAACTGCAGCCCGACGGGGAGTCCGTCGGCGAACCCGCAGGGGATGGAGATGCCCGGCAGCCCCGCCAGGTTGACCGGGATCGTGTAGACGTCGGCGAGGTACATCTGCAGCGGGTCGTCGACCTTCTCCCCGAAGCGGAATGGGACCGTCGGTGACGTGGGCATGAGGACAAGGTCCACCCGCTCGAACGCCTGCAGGAAGTCCCGCCGCACGAGCGTGCGGACCCGCTGTGCCTTCAGGAAGAACCCCTCATAGTAGCCGGCGGAGAGCGCGTAGGTCCCGAGCATGATGCGCCGCTTCACCTCGGCGCCGAAGCCCTCGCGCCGCGTCTTCGTGTACATCCCGTAGAGGTCGGTCGACGGCACCCGCAGGCCGTACTGCACGCCGTCGTAGCGCGCAAGGTTGCTGCTCGCTTCGGAGGTCGCCAACAGGTAGTACGTTGGCAGCGCGTAGGCGATGGTGGGCATCGCCACCTCGATCACCTCGGCCCCTTGCCCTTTCAGCACCTCAGCCGCCTGCGTCACCGCCGTGCGTACCGCGGGCTGGAGCCCTTCTCCGAAGGCCTCCCGGGCGAGGCCGATCCGCAGTCCGCGCACCGTCCCGTTGAGCGCCTTCGCATAGTCGGGAACCGGGACGTCGGCCGAGGTGGAATCCCGGGGATCTCGCCCGGCGAGGACCTGCAGCAGCAGCGCGGCATCCGCCACCGTCCCCGCCATCGGGCCGATCTGATCCAGCGAGGAGGCGAACGCCACGAGGCCGTAGCGCGAGACGCGTCCGTACGTGGGCTTGAGGCCCACGATCCCGCAGAATCCGGCCGGCTGGCGGATGGACCCGCCGGTGTCACTGCCCAGGGCGAGCGGCACGAAGGAGGCCGCGACCGCCGCGGCGGAACCCCCGCTGCTCCCGCCCGGGACGCGCCCCTGATCCCAGGGGTTGCGGGTGGGGCCGAAGGCCGAGTTCTCCGTCGAGGAGCCCATCGCAAACTCATCGAGGTTCGTCTTGCCGATCACGATCGCGCCGGCCTCACGCAGCCGCGCCACCACCGTGGCATCGTACGGGCTCATCCACCGGCCGAGGATGCGCGAGCCGCATGTCGTCGGGAAGTCGGTGGTGCACATGTTGTCCTTGACCGCGACCGGCAGTCCGGCCAGCGGCGGCAGCCCATCCCCGCGCGCATAGCGGTCGTCCCAGCGGCGCGCATCCTGCATCGCTCGTTCGGGATCGAGCCACAGGAAGGCGTGGAGCGTCGGGTCGATCGCGGCGATGCGGTCGAGCCTGGCGCGAAGGAGCTCGCTCGGGGCGACCGCTTTGGCCCGCAGGCGGGTGAGGAGCTCGACGGCCGGACGGTCGATCAGGGCGGGGTCTCCGTTTCGATCACGGGCGGCACCTTGAAGAAGCCGTCTTCATGTTCCGGGGCGCCGGCGAGGACGGCGCCTCGGGGGAGTCCCGGCCTGGGGGTGTCGTCCCGGGTCACGTTCGTTATGTTCACAACGTGCGACGTCGGTTCGACGCCCTCAGTATCGAGCTGCTGGAGCGTTGCGAAATACTCAAGAAGGGCGGCGAGTTGGCGAGTGAAGCGCTCGCGTTCCTCCTCCGAGAGGTCGAGGCGGGCCAGGCGGGCGACGTGATCCACAGTCGCGCGATCGATGCTCATGGCTCAGTACTTCGCCGCGCCCCGCGAAATTCCGGGGGGCCAGGGCCGGGCGACTGCGGTCAGGTGCTGCCGCGCAGGCGCGGGTCGAGGATGTCGCGGAAGGCGTCGCCGAGGAGGTTCCAGCCGAGGACGAATAGGAAGATGGCGGTCCCCGGGAAGATGACCACGTACCAGTAGGCGAAGGGCTTCCCCGGGGCGCCGAGGATCCAGTTGCGGGAGAGGTTGATCAGCATCCCCCAGTCCGCGTAGCCGACCTCCGCCCCGAGGCCGAGGAAGGACAGGGCCGCCGCGGTGAGGACGATGAGGCCGACGTCCAGAGAACCGTACACCAGGAACGGGTAGATGGAGTTGGGGATGACATGGCGGAAGATGATGCGGAAGTCGTTCCCGCCCAGCGCCCGCGCCGCCTCCACGAAATCACGGCCGCGGATGCCGAGGATGTCGCCGCGAAGCAAACGGGCATAGGTCGGCCAGTTCACGATGGCGATGGCGATCATGACGTTGTCCAGGCTACGCCCGAGGACCGCCACGACCACGACGGCCAGGACCAGGCCGGGGAAGGCCAGGAACACGTCCGTGATGCGCATGATGATCTCATCGATCCGCCCGCCGTAGAAACCCGCGAGACCCCCCAGGACGAGTCCGATGGCGACCGAGATGGCGATGACTGTCACGGACACGCGGAACGCGGTGCGCGTTCCCCAGACGATGCCATAGTACAGATCGTACTGCCCCTCTGTGGTTCCGAAGGGGTGCCGGGCCTGCGGCGGCTTCGGATCGCTGCTGAATCCCTCCTGCGGGATGAGATAGGCGTTGCGCGAGGTCGCCGGAGGAGGCGCGAGGATCGGCGCCAGCACGGCGAGCGCCACGAAGAGGACGATGAGCGAAAACCCCGCAACGGACAGAGGGTTCTTCCGCATCCGCCGCGTGAAGTCGGACGGGATCGCCCAGAAGCCAATGATGAACAGCACGAGCAGGATGAAGCCGGCGGTGGACACCGGCTCACGGAGCACCCGGTCGCGCGTGGCCGGCAGGACCAGAGCGGCCACGAACAGCCCCGCGACAAGCAGGGCCCAGGGTAAGAGGCGCGCGCGGTTGCTCTGGACGCCGCGGAGGGTCGCGCCGAGCAGCCCCATCGCTACTGCAGCCTCACCCGGGGATCGAAGTACGCGTACAGGATGTCCGCGGCGAGGTTCCCGAGGACCGTCAGGGCAGCGACGAACATCGCGAAGCCGGTCACGCCCGGGATATCCAGCTGCTGGGCGGCGAAGGCCCCCCAGCGGCCGATCCCCGGGAAGTTGAAGATCGTTTCGGTGATGACGACCCCGCCGAGCAGGCCGACGAAGGTCAGGCTGGAGAGCGTGATCACGGGGATGAGGGCGTTCTTGCGCGCGTGCACGTTGATCACGACGTCCTCATGCAGGCCTTTCGCCCGGGCCGTGCGGACGTAGTCCTGCCGGAGGACCTCCAGCATGGACGACCGCGTGATGCGGACCAAAAGGGCGATCGAGATCATGGTCAGCGTCAGCACCGGGCCCATCAAGTGGCGCACCGAATCCCAGAAGATCCAGAGCTGTCCGTTGAGCAGCGCGTCCACCGTCATCAAGTTGGTGTAGACGCGGAACTGGCCGGCGCGCACGAAGAGGTCGGCGTCTAGGGACAGCCGCCCCGGCGGGAACCAGTTCAGCCGCCCGTAGAGGATCATGAGGATGAGCAGCCCCCAGACGAAGCTCGGGAGCGAGCGGAAGGAGATGGAGAATATCCGGGAGACGTGGTCGATGGTCTTGTCGCGGTGCACGGCGGCCGCGGTGCCCAGCCACACGCCGATGATCATGATCGGGATGAAGGAGTACATAGTGAGCTCGAGGGTGGCCGGGAAGAAGGACCGGATCGCCTGGGTGACAGGCTGCCGGGCGGTTTGCGACCAGCCCATGTTGCCGTGCGCCACCGCACGCAGCCAGTTGTAATACTGGATGTGTACGGGCTTGTCCAGGCCGTACTTCTGAATGATCGCGGGAAGGGCGTTGAGCTGGTTGGGGTTGGTGATAAATGCCGCGGCCCGCATCTCTGGGGCCAGGAACTGCAGCAGGGCGAAGATGAGCACGGTCACCCCGAAGGCGACCACCGGGAGCAGGACCATGCGGCGACCGATGTACGTGCCCATTGGGCATGAGGGGGGCGGCCTGATGCCGCCGCCCCCCGAGACAACTTATCCTACTGCTTGGACATCGGGTAGATGTACGGGCCAAAGAACGCGGGGTTGTTGTACCATCCGCGCACCCAGCTTCGCATGACGATCAACCCTGACGGCTGCAGGTACAGGGTGATCGGATCCTCGAAGGCGATCTTATCCAGCTGGAAGTAGATCGCCCGCCGCTTGGCGGCATCCGTCTCGTTCCGGGCGTCCACGATCAGCTTGTCCACCTGCGGGTTGTTGTACCCCTGCGCGCTGCCGTAGGTGCCCTTGCTGTGCATGAACGGCGTGACGAAGTTGTCCGGGTCCGGATAGTCCGCCGCCCAGCCGATGATCCACATCGGGAGCTTGGACTGCCGGTACAGAGACAGGTACTGCGCCCAGGTCACGCCGCGCACGTCCACCTTGAACTTCGGGTTCAGTGCCTCGACGTTGGCCTTCAGTACCTGCGCCATGCACTGCCGGGTCGTGTTGCCGCTGTTGAAGGCGACGGTGAACTTGAACCCGTTGTTCCAGATCTGCCCGCCGCGCGCCTCGCGGAACGCCGCCTCGGCACGGGCGCGGTCCGTGGTGAACCATGGCTGGTTGGGGTTGTACCCGAACATCCCGTTCGGGATCGGCCCCTTGTTCACAGTCGCCTTGCCCCGGTTGCAGTCCCGGATTGCTGTGGCGTAGTCGAAGGCGTAGGCCACGCCCCGGCGCACGTTCACGTCGGCGAAGAAATCGGCGGGCACGCCGTTGCCGTCCAGCCGGCCGCTGCCCACGTCCGGGTTACCACCAGTGGTATCGATCTTCAGGTTCATGTACAGGCCGGTCACGACGAGCTGGGGCAGGTCATCAACGATGCGCACCCCGGGGACGCCCTCGACCTGAGACTGCTCCGGACGGTTGACCGTGACGATGTCGGCGTCGCCCTGCTGCAGCATCAAGCGGCGCGGGCCGAAGTCCTCGACCACGCGGTAGATCACGCGGTTCAGCTTCGCCGGCGCCCGCCAGTAACTCGTGTTGCGCTCGAGGATCGCCTGGCGGTTCTGACGGTCCCACTGCACGAGCTTGAAGGGTCCGGTGCCGCTGGCCTGGGTGAAGAGCGTGGTGTCCTCAGGCTTGGCCGGGTTGTTCAGCTTGGCGAGCCCGGCCGCTGTCCCGTTCCAGTCGCCCTTGCTAACGCCCCACTTCTTGTTGATAGTCATGGACCACTGGGCCATGATCGAGAGGAACGCTGCGTAGGGTTCATGGAGCGTGATGCTCAGCGTATCGCCGCTGGCACGGATGGCCTGGTTGGCCCGGTTGAACAGGGTCGCGTCGAGGGCGCCCTTGTCGTCGCGGGTCGTCTCCACGCCGAGGATCGTCGAGAGCAGGATCCAGGACGGTCCGCCGTCACGGTCCATGAACATGAACCGCAGCAACGAGTACTTTACATCTTCCGCAGTCATCGTCGTCCCGTCGTGGAACCTCACGTTGGGGCGGATCTTGAAGGTGTAGGTCTTGCCGTCGCGGGAGATGCCGCCGTTCGCCACAGACGGGACCTCGGTCGCCAGCATCGGGACGAATGCCCCCGTTGAGCCGCCATTGAAGAAGATCAGCGTCTCGTAGACGTGCCAGAGGATAATCTCCGAGCTGGCGGTGTCATACGCGTAGGCCGGATCGAGGCTCTCCGGATCACCGAACCGAACCACAACGAGCGTGTCCGGGTTCCTGACGGCCTGGCCCTGTGCAACCCCGGCGCCTCCGACCAGCATCAGCACCAGGGCGAGCACGAGCAGTGCCACTGTTTGTCGTGTCCAATTCATGCTGAGCTCTCCCCCTCCGTTACAGCAGAGTAACCACCGTACGCTTGCTGTCCCCTGTCACCTCCTTGCCGTACGCCTTGCTGATCTCCCCGGCCGGCTAAGTCGCCGGCGTCATGACCGCCGCCTTGCTGCGCTGGTGCTTGAACGGCAGGATCGGGCAGGCGACGTAGTGCCCGTTCCCCCAGTAATCGACGAGCGCCGGGTCGTTCACGCGGCACGACTCCTGCGCGTAGAGGCAGCGCGTATGGAACCGGCATCCCTTGGGCGGGTTGACCGGGCTCGGCACGTCGCCGGGCAGGATGATGCGTTCGCGGCGCATCCCCGGGTCGGGGATGGGGACCGCGGAGAGCAGGGCCTCCGTGTACGGGTGCTGCGGGTTCTCGAAGAGCTGGTCCGCGGTGGCGATCTCGACGATCCGCCCCAGGTACATCACCGCGATGCGGTCGCTGATGTGCTTCACCACCGACAGGTCGTGCGCGATGAACAGGTACGTCAATCCGAACTCCTTCTGCAGCTCCTCCAGCAGGTTCAGCACCTGGGCCTGGATCGAGACGTCGAGGGCGGAGATCGGCTCGTCGCAGATGATGAGCTTCGGGTTCACGGCGAGCGCGCGGGCGATGCCGATGCGCTGGCGCTGCCCGCCGCTGAATTCGTGCGGATAGCGGTTCGTGTGGTACGGCGAGAGGCCGACGACCTCGAGCAGCTCCTGGACGCGGCGGATCTTCTCCTTGCCGCGGGCCAGGTTGTGGATCTCGAGCGGCTCGCCGATGATGTCCCCCACCGTCATGCGCGGGTTCAGGGAGGAGTACGGGTCCTGGAAGATGATCTGCATGTCCCGCCGCATCCGCCGCAGCTCTTCCTTACTCAGCTTGAAGATGTTGCGGCCTTCGAAGGAGGCCTCCCCGCTCGTGGGCTCCATCAGGCGCAGGATGACGCGCCCGGTGGTCGTCTTCCCGCAGCCCGATTCGCCGACCAGGCCCAGCGTCTCCCCGCGCCGGATCGTGAAGGAGACGTCGTCCACCGCTTTCACCGCGCCCACCTGGCGCTGCACGATGAACCCCTTCGTGATGGGGAAGTGCTTCACGAGGTTCTTGACTTCCAGGATCGTCTCGCTGCTCGGTACGGTGCTCACGCCTGTCCTCCCCGTGTTCGTCTCCATCTCGATCCTACACCCGGCGGCCGCGTGTGGATGCGGCCAGGCCGGCGGCCACCGCCACCTTCTTCTCTTCTTCGGTCGCGTGCTCACTGTGCAGGTAGCAGCGCGCGTAGTGATCGTCCGTGACCGGGTACTCCGGTGGATCGGCCTTCACGCACACCTCCATGGCGAACGGGCAGCGCGGCGCGAAGGTGCAGCCCGGCGGCAGGTCGATCAGGCTCGGGGGCTGGCCTTCGATGGGGATGAGCCGCTCCTTGCGCTCGTACAGCTTCGGGATACTGTGCAGCAGGCCCCAGGTATACGGGTGGCGCGGGTCGCGGAAGGTGTCGTGGACCGAGGCGTGCTCGACCGGCCGGCCGGCGTACATCACGACCACGTTGTCGGCCATCTCCGCCACCACACCCAGGTTGTGCGTGATGAGAATGATGGCCATGTTGAACTCTTTCTGCAGCTCGCGCATCAGGTCCAGGATCTGCGCCTGGATCGTCACGTCCAGGGCCGTGGTCGGCTCGTCGGCCATGAGGATGGAGGGGTTGCAGGAGAGCGCCATGGCGATCATCACGCGCTGGCGCATCCCGCCGCTGAACTGGTGCGGGTAATCGCGTACGCGCTCCCGGGCCAGCGGGATCTTCACCTTCTCCAGCATCTCCACGGCGCGGTCCCAGGCGTCCTTCTTGCTCAACCGCTGGTGCAGCATGACCGCCTCGGCGATCTGCTCGCCGATCGTGAGCACCGGGTTGAGGGAGGTCATCGGCTCCTGGAAGATCATCGCGATGCGGTTCCCGCGGATCCTCCGCATCTCATCCTCGGGGAGCTTGAGCAGGTTCGTCCCCTGGAAGAGGATCTCGCCTTCCACGACCTTGCCGGGCGGGGTCGGGATGAGGCGCATCACGGAGAGCGCGTGCACGCTCTTGCCGCACCCGGACTCGCCCACGATGCCCAGGGTCTCGCCCTGGTGCAGCTCGTAGTTGAGGCCGTCGACGGCCTTGACCACCCCTTCATCGGTGTAGAAGTACGTCTTCAGGTTGTGCACGGACAGTAGCGTCTCGGCCATTCCGTCACCTCACCTCAGGGCTGAACACACAGTATTTCTGTCGAGCGGCCCCCCCACCTTCGTTACTGATCACCCCAGGCCCACTCCCACGCGTTCCAGGGCAGGTACGCGCCGGCCAGGCCGGTGGGCTTCACGAACCTCACCCGCCGGTGCATTGTCGTCAGGCTCAGGCTGAAGAAGAGCGGGAGTGACGGCAGGTCCTCGGTGAACACGACCTGCTGGCGCCGGAACAGCTCGATGCGCTTCGCTTCGTCCATCTCGCCAACGATCTGCTGCATGAGGCGGTCGTTCTCGGCATTCCGCCAGCCGACCCGGTTGTTGCCCTCCCAGTTGTTCTCGGCGCTCGGGATCTGGGTGCTGTGGAACCGGTCGAAGGCGGTGGACTCGGGCGAGAAGACGCTGGTGTACATCGCCAGGTGCGGGAATTGGCGGCGCGGCGTGATGCTGCCGAAAAACACCGACGAGGGCCTGTTGTCAATCTTGACCTCGATACCGACCTGCCGCAGCTGGTCCTTGATGATCTGCTGCATCTGCTCGCGCGCGGCGTGTCCCGCTGTGGTCATGAAGATCATCTCCATGCGCTTCCCGTTCCGGTCGCGTAGGACGCCGTCCGGACCCGGGGTGAACCCGGCCTCGGCGAGCAGCTGCTTCGCGCGGGCCGGATCATACGCGTACTTCTTCACGTTGGGGTTGTAGGCAGGGTGTCGGGGAGCCAGCCAGGAATGGGCCACCCGGTACTTCCCCTGGTACAGCGCCTGGACCGCCGCCTCCCGGTCAATGGCGTACGCCAGGGCCTGCCGAACGCGCCCATCCTTCAACCACTCGTTGTCCAGGTTGAAATCGATGCGCTCCCACCTCAGGGCGTCGGTGTAGTACGTCTCGACGCGGGGGTTGCGCCGCTCGATTTCCACCATCTGGTCGATGCTCAGATTCCCGATCTCCGTACCGTCCACGGTTCCTGCTATGGCGTTGGCCGTGAGGACCGTGGAGTCGAGGATGAAGCGGAACACGATGCGCTTCACGGTGGGCCGCCCGCCGACCGGCCACCGGTCGTAGGCCTCCGCGGTGATGTGGCTTCCCGGTACCCACTCCACGAAGCGGTAGGGGCCGTTCCCCACCGGCGCCCGCCAGTACGGGTGGGCCTTGAGCCTCGCCGGGTCTTTCAGGTACATGGGCTCCAGGATGTGCCGCGGGTAAACGTTGTCCGTCCCGAACGGGGTGCTACTGGCAAACGGCCAGAGCTCGTTCCACTGCACCACAAGCGTGTACGGGTCGGTCGGGTTCAGCACCAGGACGTTGTCCACCTTGCTCAGGATGAACCGGCTCACCTGGGGGGTCTGCGGGTTGCGCAGCATCCCGTAAGTGAATCGCCAGTCCAGACCCGTCACGGCCTTCCCGTCGTGCCAGGTGAAACCCCGCTTCAGCTTCCAGGTCACCTTCATCTTCTTGTTGGGCTGGAGGACCCAGTCTCCATCCTTCAGACTGGGCAGCTTCTCCACCATGAGCGGCGTCCGAATCCATTTCTCGGTGAAGGGCGCGGCGTATGCCCAGAGGACGTTCCGGATGACGCCTTCTGCCGACATGATCGAGAACTCTCCGAGGATGTCCGGCTCCTGCGCCATGCCAATCACGACCGTGTCCCGCACTTGGGCCACGGCAGGTCCCGCGGGGAGGAGCAGCGATGGCATGATGACCAGGACCAGCCCGACGAGCCACCTGTTCATGCGCATCGCCTCACCCCCTCCTCACGTCAGATCTTCAGCCGCGGATCCAGCGCATCCCGCAGCCCATCCCCCAGGAAGTTGAAGCTCAACACCGTGATAAAGATGAAGAACCCCGGAACGATCGCCAGGTGCGGCGCGTTCCAGATGTACTCCTGGGCGCGCTGCAGCATGTTCCCCCATGAAGGCGTCGGTGGCGCGATACCCAGGCCCAGGAAGCTCAAGGCCGATTCTCCGAGAATCGCGCCACCGACGGCCAATGTTGCAGCGACGATGACAGGTGCCAGGGCATTTGGTAGCAGGTGCCGCACGATGAGCCGGGTCTCCGAGACCCCCACCACGCGCGCCGCTTCGACGAAATCCTGATGGCGCAGGGACAGGACCTGCCCGCGGACCAACCGCGCCACCCCCGTCCAACCGAACGCCGTGAAGATGAGGATGATGCGCCAGACCCCGCCGCCCGGGATCAGCGCGGACAGGATCAGGTACAGCGGCAGCGTGGGCACCGAGAGCAGGACGTCCACCAGGCGCATCAGCACCGCGTCCACGAATCCGCCGTAGAACCCGCTGACGGCGCCGACCAGCATCCCGATAACGGCCACGTTCGCGGCCACGACGTAGCCCACGAGCAGAGAGACCCGGCCCGCGTACATGATCCGGGTGAGCACGTCGCGGCCCAGCTCGTCGGTGCCGAACCAGTGGGCGGCGCCCGGCGGGGCCCAGCGCGACCCGAGGCTGAGCCGGTCGAACGCGTAGGGCGCGACCCACGGCGCGAGCAGGGCCATCAGGCTGAGCGAGGCGGCGATCACCCCGCCGATGATGGCCAGCCGGTGCTTGCGGAAGCGCCGCCACGCCACCTGCCAGTAGGATTGCCCGACCGCCGCAGCGGGCGCCGGCATGAACGCCTCCCG
>MENB01000037.1:4559-5232 GCA_001768125.1 Armatimonadetes bacterium RBG_19FT_COMBO_69_19 | reverse complement strand
GCGGATCGTCCCTGAGGCGATGAGCTGGCCCGCACTGATGAGACCGTAGACGAAGCTCGAACACGCCGCGAGGAGGTCGAACGCGCCGGCCCGCTTCGCGCCGAGTCGATCTTGGACAATACAGGCGGTAGCCGGAAAGAACTGATCCGGCGTAGCGGTGCCGACGATGATGAGGTCGAGGTCCCCGGCGTCCAGGCCGGCGTCCGCCAGCGCCCGCTCCGCCGCGAGGAAGGCGAGGTCGCCGGTCGTTTGGTCGGGTGCGGCGAGATGACGGCGCTTGATCCCGGTACGGGCGGTGATCCACTCATCGGACGTGTCCACCATCCGCGCCAGGTCCGCGTTCGTGAGGATCCGCTCGGGGATGTAGACGCCCAAACCCTGGATCGCCGCGCGAACGGGGGGACGGGACATCTCCGTCAGGTTCGCGTGCCCTGGGCCTCGTTCCTGTGACCCGTGGTCCGTTCTGGCAGGCCATGGGACTCTTCAACTGAATGCCGGCGACGCCGCTGTTCCGGGCGAGGCCCTACTTTGCCCGGAAGAGGAGGATCCCGTCCTTGAGGCTCACGGCGACCCGTTTCTCATCGAGCAGCAGGTCGAGGTGGCCGATGACCTCGGAGAGCGCAAGCATGAGGTTCAACTCGTCCTGGGTCTGGTAGAGTTCCTGGCACAGTTG
>MENB01000037.1:4404-4527 GCA_001768125.1 Armatimonadetes bacterium RBG_19FT_COMBO_69_19 | reverse complement strand
CATGGATCGCCTCCTTGCGCTGCTCGTGATGCGCGATGAGCTCACGGATCCGCGCGCTCGGGTTCGCGATGGGGCCGCCGTGCCCGGGGTGGGCGACGTCGCAGTTCAGCAGCAGCACACGGC
>MENB01000037.1:4221-4369 GCA_001768125.1 Armatimonadetes bacterium RBG_19FT_COMBO_69_19 | reverse complement strand
CGCTCCCCGCGCTCGTCGAACTCCACGATGGGATTCGGGCTGATCTCTTCGAGGAGGAGGTCACCCGCGACGAGGATCCCATCGTCATGGTAGAGGCAGATGTGTCCGAGCGAATGCCCCGGGCAGTGCAGGACGCGCCACTGGTCGC
>MENB01000037.1:3437-4162 GCA_001768125.1 Armatimonadetes bacterium RBG_19FT_COMBO_69_19 | reverse complement strand
GCATCCGTTCAGTGAAGGCCTTCAAGAACGATTCGGGAAGGCCGGCCGCCAGGAAGTGCGTCCGGAGGTGGTCGATCCCCCAGCGCTCCCCGGCGAACTTCGGCCGATCGGACGGATGCGCGAAGACCTGGGCGCCTGAGCGCGCGGCTACCCAGTGGGCGTTGCCGAAGTGGTCGGAGTGGCCATGGGTGAGGACGATACGCCGGATGTCCTCGACCCGGTGACCTTCCCGCTCAAGCCCTGCCTCGAGCGCGGCCTGGGCGATCTCGGTCTTCGGACCCGCATCGACAAGGGTGAGCGGGGATCCCAGCAGCAGGTATGCGTTGACCGGACCGACGGGGAAGGGCGTGGGCAGTTCGATACGCCGGACCTGCATAGAGGCGGTCAGGGCCGTTCGATCACGGTCGCCGTGGCCATCCCCCACCCGATGCAGACGGCTTCCAAGCCGAGCCGCCCGCCGCTGCGTTCCAGCTCATGTAGCAGCGTCGTCATCAACCGCGCTCCCGAGGCGCCCACCGGATGGCCGATGGCGATGGCGCCTCCGTTCGGGTTCACCCGGGCCACGTCCGGTTCGATCTCGGCAGCCCAGGCGAGCACGACGGGAGCGAAGGCCTCGTTGATCTCGATGACGTCGAGATCGGCGAGCCGGACACCGGCGCGATCAAGCGCTTTGCGCGTGGCCGGGGCGACGCCGGTGAACATGATCTGCGGGTCACTGCCGACGA
>MENB01000037.1:2952-3282 GCA_001768125.1 Armatimonadetes bacterium RBG_19FT_COMBO_69_19 | reverse complement strand
GGATACCCTCGTCAGCCGTGACCGTGACGCCGCCTTTGCCCGTCAGGGGGAGAATTTCGCGGGCGAACCATCCTTCGTCGGTCGCTCGTGCGGCCCGGCGGTGCGACTCCAGGCTGTAGCGGTCGCATTCCTCGCGTGTCAGCCCGTAGCGCTTGACGAGCATCTCGGCCGCGATCCCCTGGTGCACGAGGTGGTACCGGTCCATCAGGCGCGGATTCCACTCGCCGTAGTCGCTGCCGAGCGGCACGCGGCTCATGCTCTCGACGCCGCAGGCGATGGCAACATCCATGTCGCCGCTCGCGATGGCCTGGGCCGCGAAGTGGATGGCCT
>MENB01000037.1:2369-2872 GCA_001768125.1 Armatimonadetes bacterium RBG_19FT_COMBO_69_19 | reverse complement strand
GCCACGTTGGCGCCCTGCTCGCCGACCTGGGTGACGCAGCCGGCCACAACGTCCTCCACCACGGCGGGCTCGACACCGGCGCGGCGCACCACCTCAGCGAGCACCGCGGCCAGCAGGTCGTCGGCGCGTATCTCACTCAGTACGCCACCGCGCCTACCCTGCGGCGCGCGAACCGCCTCGACGATGACCACGTCTCTCATGGCTTTTTCCCTGTTCGCCGTTCCCCGTTCCCGTCAGTTAGAGCGCCAGCAGCCCTCCATCGATCGCGAAGACCTGCCCGGTGACGTAACTTGCCGCGTCGGAGGCGAGGTACACGGCCGCGCCTTTCACCTCGCCGGGACGACCGACCCGGCCCATGGGGATGGATGCCGTCAGCGCCTGTCCCGCCCGTTCGATGACCTTCTCCGACATGCGGGTCGGAAACCATCCGGGTGCGATGACGTTCACGGTGATGCCGTGCCGTGCCCACTTCACGGCGAGGTCCTTGCTCAAGGAGATGATCG
>MENB01000037.1:2031-2276 GCA_001768125.1 Armatimonadetes bacterium RBG_19FT_COMBO_69_19 | reverse complement strand
CATGCCCCAGCCCACGGCCTGGCACATGAGGAAGGTCCCGGTGGCGTTGGCCTCCATGACCTCGCGCCACTTCTCCAGCGGCATGTCCTCCGCCGGCGCGCCCCAGGTCCGCCCGGCGGCATTGACGAGGATGTCGATGCGGCCGAAGCCGCGCTCCACCGCATCGGTTACCCGCACAACGTCGTTGGGCTCGGCGACATCCCCCGTGAGCGCGAGGCACTCGATGTCCTTGTCGCGCAGGGCGC
>MENB01000037.1:1371-1944 GCA_001768125.1 Armatimonadetes bacterium RBG_19FT_COMBO_69_19 | reverse complement strand
CGGTGACGAGCACGGCACGCTGCTTCAGCGAGAAGAGCTCTGTTGTCATGGCGTGTTTCCGATTCCCTGTTCCCCGTTCCCTGTTCCCGCCGTTTTGTGCGGGCCCTGCCGGACAGGAGTTGCCCGCGCCGGCGCGTAGAGCAATACTCACATGGCCCGCCTGGACGTTCGCCCCGCTGTAGTTGAGACCGCCCAGACCCTGCCCGCGCTCTTCTTCGCGCAGGCCGCCCGCCTGGGCGACCGCGTTGCCCTTCGGCGCAAAGAGTTCGGGATCTGGCGGCGCATCTCGTGGACGGACTATGCGCGTAACGCCCGGTGGATCGCCCACGCCCTGATCGCGCTGGGCATCGGTCCGGGAGAACGGGTGTCCGTGATCGGGGAGAACCGCCCGGAGTGGCTCTTCAGCGATCAGGGGATCCTCGCCGCCGGATGCGTCACCGTGGGTATCTACGCGGCGAACAGTCCTGAGCAGGTTCAGTACATCGTCAATCACTCGGGGTCACGCGTCGTGATCATCGAGGGCGAGGAGCAGCTGGATAAACTCCTCGAGATCCGCGGGGTGCTTCCCCAGCT
>MENB01000037.1:833-935 GCA_001768125.1 Armatimonadetes bacterium RBG_19FT_COMBO_69_19 | reverse complement strand
GGATCGTCCTCGGCATGCGGGAGGCCGACTGGACGAAGCGGGCCGCCTTCGCCGCGGGGGTGGCCATCGGCGGCGCCTATGCCGCGGCCGTCCTGGAACGCC
>MENB01000037.1:376-608 GCA_001768125.1 Armatimonadetes bacterium RBG_19FT_COMBO_69_19 | reverse complement strand
TCGGCAAGCCCATCCCGGGCATCGAGGTCCGGCTCGCCGAGGACGGGGAGATCCTCGTCCGCAGCCCGGGGGTCTTCGGCGGGTACTTCAACGATCCGGAGCAGACCGCACGGACCATCGTCGACGGCTGGCTGCACAGCGGCGACGTGGGGGAGTTCGATGCTGACGGGAATCTCCGCATCACGGACCGGAAGAATGACCTGTTCATCAACGCGTACGGGAAGAACATCGC
>MENB01000037.1:0-109 GCA_001768125.1 Armatimonadetes bacterium RBG_19FT_COMBO_69_19 | reverse complement strand
CAAACGCCTGTACCAGGAAGACGGCGAGGTCACCCCTACGATGAAGGTCAAGCGCCGGGCCATCCTGGAGAAGTTCGGAGATGTGATCGACACGCTGTACCGCGACTGA
>MENB01000036.1:9157-11758 GCA_001768125.1 Armatimonadetes bacterium RBG_19FT_COMBO_69_19 | reverse complement strand
CGTGGCGGTTGTGGTACCATCGCCGGCCACGTCCTCGGTCTTCGTCGCCACCTCGCGCACGAGCTGCGCGCCGGCGTTCTCGAACGGGTCTTCCAGCTCGATCTCCTTCGCCACGGTCACGCCGTCGTGCGTGATCGTGGGGGAGCCGTACTTCTTTTCCAGGACGACGTTGCGGCCCTTCGGTCCGAGCGTGATCCTCACGGCATCGGCCAGCTTGTTGACGCCGCGCTCCATCGCCCGGCGGGCGGTTTCATCGAACGCTAGCAGTTTCGGCACTGCCCCTCACCTCCGCAATCTGGGTCTTTGGGCCCTACTTCTTCGCCCCGGCGGGTTCGCGCTCAACCACGGCCAGGATGTCGCTGTGGCGGAGGATCAGGTGATCCACCCCATCGATCTTGAATTCGCTGCCCGAGTACTTCGCGAAGAGGACGGTGTCGCCGGCCTTGACGTCGAGCGGGATGCGCTTCTCACCCTCATGGTCCCAATCGCCGGGTCCGACGGAGACGACCTCGCCCCGCTGGGGCTTCTCCTTCGCGGTGTCGGGGAGGACGATGCCGCCCTTCGTGCGCTCCTCATCCTCCAGAGGCTTGACCACAACGCGGTCGCCAAGCGGTCGCAGCTTCATAGTGTTCCCCTCCTTTTCCTTCCTGTGCTGGGAATTAGCACTCAGCCGATAGGAGTGCTAGACATCCCCCATCATATGGACCTCGGCCCCCGGGTTCAAGCCCCTTTTCGCCCCGCGGGGCAGCAACTCCGGGGCCGGGGAGAGGAGCAGGTAAGGGAGCGATGCCTGCCGGCGACTGACGAACGTCCGCATCGTGGTCACCCGTGCCGCGCGCACCACCACCCACCGCGAAACTCGTTGCAGAATGCCCTTACTCACAGGGTTATCCACGTTATCCACAGGCAATCGTGACACAGGGATCGCCATTTGGAGCCGGATGCTCGGCGGATCTGGGCCACAGATCGTTCGGAAATTCGGGTCCGCTATGAGGCTAGGCGAGGGGAAGGTCACTCTGGACCGACAGATTGAGCGGAGACCGCTCGCCGGAAGCCAGTCGGCGCCCCCCGGCGGCAGCGATCATCGCCGCGTTGTCTGTACATAGCACCGGCGGCGGGATCACGAGCCGGATACCACTCCGGCGGCAGGCCTCGGCCATCTCCGAGCGCAGCCGCGAGTTGGCGGCGACCCCTCCGGCGACGATGACGGTGGCCGGGCGGGCGACCTCCACGGCCCGCATCGTCTTCCGCACGAGCACCTCGACCACGACGCGCTGCAGAGACGCCGCGAGATCCCGCAGGAATGCCGGGTCGCCCTCGTGCCCGCGCAGGGCGCGCAACGCCGCCGTTTTCACCCCGCTGAAGGAGAAGTCCAGGCTCTCATCAGCCATCGGCAGCGGCAGCGGGATGGCGCCGGGGCGGCCCTCCCGGCCGAGACGGTCGAGCTCGGGGCCACCAGGGTAGCCCAGCCCCATCGCCCGCGCCACTTTGTCGAATGCCTCCCCCGCCGCGTCGTCGCGGCCCCGGCCGAGGATCTCATAACGGCCGTGATCCCGCATCACGACGAGGTCCGCGTGCGCGCCGGAGACGATGAGCGCCAGGACGGGAAACGCGATGTCAGGCTCGGCAAGGAAGGCCGCGTAGATGTGGCCTTCGAGGTGGTTGACGCCCACGAACGGAAGCTCGCGCGCCAGGGCCACGGCCTTGGCCGCCGCCACGCCGACAGTGAGCGCACCGACCAGCCCGGGGCCGCACGTGACCGCCAGGCCCTCGATGCGCTCCAGACCGACCCCCGCCTGCTCGAGTGCCTCATCGATCACGGGCAGCAGCCGCTCGATATGCTTGCGCGAAGCCAGCTCCGGGACGACGCCGCCGAAACGGCGATGGAGTTCGGCCTGAGAGGCGATCACGTTGCTGCGCAGCTCAAAGTCATCCGCGACGACGGCCGCAGCGGTTTCGTCGCAGGACGTCTCGATGCCCAGGACGAGCATGGGCCTCAGTCGTCCTCGGTGGCCCGGCGCAGCGTGGCAAGTCGTTCCTGAAAATCGCGCTCGCGGAGGTTGCCCGTCCACATCACGACGGCGTCCTCGCGATTGTCCGAGTAGTACGCCTTGCGGGTGCCGATCTCGCGGAAGCCGTACTTGCGGTACAGGGTCTGGGCGGCGAGGTTGGACTTGCGCACCTCGAGCGTCATCCACCGGGCCCCGCGCTCCATCGCCGCTTCGATCAGCCCCACGAGTAATCGCTCGCCGACGCGCTGTCCGCGCAGCGGCAGCTCCACCGCGATGGTCGTGATGTGCGCTTCGTCGAGGATGACCCACATCCCGGCGTAACCGACCAGGCGGTCCTCGACCTTCGCCACGATGTAGGTGGCCAGGCGGTTCTCCTTCAGCTCGTGCGTGTAGGCGTCCGCCGGCCAGGGCGTGCGGAACGACTCCCGCTCGATCTCCAGCACCCGCGGGATGTCCTGCACCGTCATCGGCTCGAGCGTGACGCGCGTGATCTGCTTCATGACCGTGCCACCGTCACCGCGGCGCCCCTCGCGTAGAACGGCGTTACCCGGTACGGATCGTCGCGCTCGCCGCGGGCCAGTCGCCGCCA
>MENB01000036.1:6662-9108 GCA_001768125.1 Armatimonadetes bacterium RBG_19FT_COMBO_69_19 | reverse complement strand
GCGAACGCCGCCTTCGGGTGCGCCCGGAATGCCTCCGCGTACCGCGAGAGGGCGTCGCCGGCAAACAGCACAGAGCGGCCTTTCGGCAGCCGCGCAAGGATGGCCTCCACGGGTGCCACGAGATCGTCGAGCACCCTCGACGGCGCCCCATCGCGCTCGAAGAGCGCCGCCGCGACCTCACCGCGCCGGGCGTCCAGCAGGGGACAGACGAGGCCGCCCGCCTCCAATCCCTCGGCCAGCGTCTCCAGGGTCGAGGTCGCCACCAGGGGGATGCCGCGCGCGCGCGCCCAGGCGATCGCGGTCGCCACCCCGATGCGCAAACCGGTGAAGGTCCCGGGACCGCGCGACACCGCGACGGCGTGCACGTCCCCCGGACGCCAGCCCGCCTCGCGCAGCGCCTGCTCGATCGCCGGTGCGAGCCACTCCAGGTGGCGCTGCGGTACGGTCTCGACGATCTCGATGACCGGCCGCTCACGCTCCAGGAGCGCGACGCTGCCCGCGGCCGTCGCCGTTTCGATCGCCAGGATGCGCATCCACTCTCCCTATTTCCCTCGCAGGCGCGCCACGATCGCCTCGTAGCGGGGGCCCCGGGGCCGGAACTCGATCACCCGCTCCTCGTCCTGTGCCGTGAAGCGGAACTCGATCCAGAGGTATTCCGCGGGGAGGAGATGGCGGGCCTTCTCCGCCCACTCGATCACGGTCACCCCGTCGCCGTCCAGGATCTCCTCGAGCCCGATGTCTACCAGCTGTGCGGGGGTGTCGAGCCGGTACAGATCGGCGTGGAAGACCGTCACTCGCCCATGGTACTCCCGGATGAGGGTGAACGTGGGACTCGCCACGTGCCCCCCCGCGCCGGCCCCCTCGGCGAGGCCCCGGGTGAAGACCGTCTTGCCCGCCCCGAGCTCACCTGACAGCGCGACGACATCGCCGGAGCGCAGCTGCGCGCCCAGCCGAGCGCCCAGGGCTTCGGTCTCCTGCGGCGAGGTGGTGCGAACGGTGAGGGCCTGCCCCGCGGTCATCGCGCCGCGGGGCGCACGCGCAGGCGCAGTCCGTCCACGCTCACGACGCGGACGCGCGATCCTTCGGGGATGGCTCCGGCCTCGGCGGTGGCGCTCCACGTCTCGCCGGCCACGTAGACCATCCCTGCCGGGGCCAGCTCGGTGCGCGCGACGCCTTCGGCGCCCACAAGACTCTCGCTCCCCATCCGCGCGCGGCCGCGCTGCGCCCGGATGCCGGCGCCCACCGCGAAGAGGAAGAAGCCGCCGGTGAGCAGGGCGATGAACACCGCGAGCTGGATCGACACCCGCAGGAACGGGGCCTGACGCTCCGTGAGCAGGAGCGCGCCGAACAGGAAGGCCAGGACTCCGCCGATCGTGAGCACGCCATGACCGGGCACCTTGATGTCGGCGATGAAGAAGACGACGGACAGCGCGATGAGGGCCAGCCCCGCGACGTTCACCTGCAGGATGGCGAACGAGGCCAGCGCGAGCACGAGCGCGATCGCCCCCACGACGCCGGGGAGGATCGCCCCGGGGTTGCTCAGTTCGAAGATGATCCCGTAGATGGCGACCGTCATCAGGATGAGGCCGATGTTCGGATCGCTGAGGAGGTCGAGGAAGCGCTCGCTCGGATCCATGGAGAGCGTCCGGACCGCGGCCGCCCGCGTGGCGAGGGTCACGGAGCCCGCCGCGGTCTCCACGGTGCGGCCGTGGACGGAGGCCAGCAGTGCATCGGCATTCGGGGCGATGAGGTCCACGACGTCGAGCTTGACGGCCTCCTCGTCGTCGATCGAGACGCTCTTCCGCACCGCCTGCTCCGCCCAGTCCGCGTTGCGGCCGCGCTTTCGGGCGATCGCGCGGATGCCGGCCACGGCGTCGTTGGTGACCTTTTCCATCGCGGTGGAATCCTGCTGCTGGCCGTCCTGCCCGATCGCGATCGGGTGGGCCGCGCCGAGCCGTGTGGCCGGCGCCATCGCGGCGATATTCGCGGCGTAGGTGACAAAGACGCCGGCGGAGGCGGCGCGGGCGCCGCTCGGGCTGATGTAGACGATGATCGGCACCCGAGCGTTCAGCATCGCCCCGGTCATCTCGTCCATCGACTTCATGAGCCCGCCGGGCGTGTTCAGCTCGACCAGCACGGCGCGGGCGCCGGACGCTTCCGCCTCGCGGATCGCCCGGAGGAGATAGCGCGCGCTGCTCGGCGCGATGATGCCGTCGATGCGGATGCGGATGATGTGCGGGCCGTCGGCCGCCGCCAAGGCGACGACGGCCGGCAGGTTCAGAGCGAGCCCCAGGATGAGGGCGAACGCGGCGAGAACACGCATCAGAGAACTACCTTCCGACCGCGCCCGGGTCTTCCTGCCCATCACCGGCCACCGCCGAACCGCGGGGAGACGCCGCCTCGGGAGGCGCCCTGGCGCTGGTAGATCCGCGCAACGTCCTCCAGC
>MENB01000036.1:4075-6630 GCA_001768125.1 Armatimonadetes bacterium RBG_19FT_COMBO_69_19 | reverse complement strand
GATGCGCTTGATGCGAGGGAAGCGCAACGCGTAGCCGCTGTCGTGCCGGTCGCTGCGTGTGACGGCGTCGAACGCCACCTCGAGCACGATCGTCGGCTCCACGACCTTCACGCGCCCGCGGTCGTGTACCGTGTGCGCATGGAACCACTCCGTGAGGGAGCGGATCTCCTCGTCCGTCAGGCCGCTGTAGGCCTTCCCGATCACGACCAGGCGATCCCCATCGCGCACCGCGAAGGTGACGTCGCTCAAGACGCCGGCGCGCTTGCCGTGCCCGTGCTCGGCCGCGACCACCACGACGTCGAGGGTGGCGAGTTCCTCCTTGAGCTTCACCCAGTGGCTGCCCCGGCGGCCCGGCTGGTACCGGGACTCCGGCCGCTTGATCACGAGCCCCTCGTTCCCGCGGTCGCGCGCCTCCCGGAACCTCGAGGCGAGTTCGTCCGGAGCGGCGGCGAGGGTCGCGTACGCCTGCTGGACCGGTCCGCCGAAGGCGAGCCGGCGCATCATCTCGCGCCGTTCCGACAGTGGCCGATCGAGCTGCGGCTCCCCGTCGAGGAGCAGGAGATCGAAGACGAACATCACCACCGGCACGGAGGTCAGGAGGGCGCCGGGATCCTTGCGGCGCAGGCGCTGCTGCAGTTGCGTGAAGGGGATCGCGCGGCCGTGCTCCCAGGCCACGATCTCCCCGTCGACGATGTACGAGGCCGCGAGCCCGCGCAGCCCCGCATGGAGCTCCGGGAAGGAGCCCGTGATCTCGTCCAGCGTGCGGGTGAAGATCGCGAGGCGGGTGCCGTCATGGTGCACCTGGGCGCGGATGCCATCGTACTTGTCCTCGACGATGAGATGTGCTGCGCCCGATGGGCGGCTCTTGAACGCCTCATCGGGCGCGAAGATCGTGTCGGCGAGCATGAACCGAAACGGACGGAATAGTTGCAGATTCACCTCAGCTAGTCGGTCTTGCCGCGCCATCACCGCGACCTCGCCGATGTCGCTGATGAGCATGTTCGCCCGCCGGACATCCGCGAGGGGGCGGTCGAAGGCCTTCGCGATCGCCTCCTCGAGCAGGCCCTCCTTGAGGCCGACGCGCAGGTCGGAGGTGATGATGCGCACCAGGTACTTCGCCTCGAGCGGCTCGGCGTCGGTGAGCAGGCGCCGCATCCCCTCGAGCTTGACCTGCCGCGAGCCGCTCCCGGTCGCCCGGGCCATGCGCTCAAAGGTCCCGTGCACCGTCTCGAGCGTCAGCGGGGCGCTGAACAGCGAGGTCGTCGCCTTGTGCGTGAGCAACTCGTAGGCGACGCTGCCCAGGTCGCCGTGCGTGAGGTAGCTCTCGTGCATCGCCTCAGGGAGACGGCCGGTCACATCCAGCAGCGCGTCGACGATGGCCGACCAGCCGACGTTGAGCGCGCGCCCGTCGCCCGCGGGGAAGGTCGCGCCGGTGAAGTAGGTACAGGCGATGCGGAGCTCGTCATCGGTGAGGCTGCGCAGGTAACCGGCGAGGAGATCGATCTTCTGGAGCTTGCTCGAGGTCTGGCTCACAGCCTCGAGCACTTCGGCGAGCCGGCGCATGGGCGAGACTACGCGCGGCGAGCCTTCGCTGCGTCCACGAGCGCCTGGAAGAGCCGGCGCTGCTCGGCGTGTGCGCCGACCATGCGCTCGGGGTGCCACTGGACTCCCACGGCGAACGTGCGGCCCGGATGCTCAAGGCCCTCGATGACTCCATCGGGGGACCGCGCGGTGACGACGAACCCGGGCGCGGGACGGTTGATCGCCTGATGGTGGAAGCTGTTCACCTCCACCCGGTCCGACCCGAGAGCCGTGGCGAGCCGGCTGGTGCGCTCGATCCGCACGGGGTGCGCGACCTCGTCGACCTTCCGGCCGGCCTGGCGCTGCTGGTGCCCGGCGGGATCCAGGCCGATGAGCCCGAGGTCCTGGTGCAGGGTGCCGCCCGCGGCGACGTTGATCATCTGGATGCCCCGGCAGATGCCGAGCACCGGCACATCGCGCGCCAGCGCGGCCCGGATCAACGGGAGTTCCGCTTGGTCCCGGCGTGGATCGATCTCGACGTTCGCCTCAGAGACGACGCCCTCGCCGAAGTGCCGCGGGTCGACGTCCACGCCCCCGCTGAGCACGAGGGCATCGACCTCACGCAGGATTTCCTCCGGGTCCGTCCCGGCCACCGTTTCCGGCTCCAGCCAGACGACCTCCGCCCCGGCCGCTTCCACCGCGGCGGCGTAGAACCGCCCGGACTGCGTCGCGGGGCCGCCCTGCTTCGTCGTGATGCCGATCCGGGGCCGGCGGGGGGGCTCGCTCATGGGCCCGCGGGCGAGGCGTCGCCGACGGAGCAGAACGGGCACGGCGCGCCGGGATCGTCCTGGGAGGAGACGAGGAACCCCTCCCTGGTCATGCGCAGGCCGCGGATGTTGAACGTGATCGGCCAGAGCGCCTGGGTGAAGACGGGGTTGATCTGCTGCTCCCAGCGGTGGACGAGCGGTGAGAAGATCGGCAGGCCGTTCAGGCGCAGGTCGGTGATGTGGAAGCGGACGTCCTTGGTGCCGCCC
>MENB01000036.1:3528-4058 GCA_001768125.1 Armatimonadetes bacterium RBG_19FT_COMBO_69_19 | reverse complement strand
CAGGTACACCTTCATGGGGAGGCCGGCCACCGGCACGGTCCCCTGGCCGAAGAGGTACTGGCCATCCGACCACAGCTCGATGTCCTTCATGTCGTTGCCCTGCTGGAAGTACTCCTGCAGGCTCTTGATCGAGACCCGGACGTGCATCGCGCTGTCGCGGAGGTCGAGGAGACGCAGCTCGCCGCGCCGCATGGCCTCGGGATCGAGACTCGCCCCCACCAGCCGGAACCACGCCTCGTCCACGATCATCCCGCCCAGATCGGCGCGCTTCGCGTAGATGCTGATGCGTGCGTACCCCCCAGGGTACAGATCGGGGACGGCGTCGAAGCGGAGCTCCTTCGCCTTGATGAACGCGGAGAAGGCCCGGCGAAGGTCCGCGTCGCCGTTGGCGGGCGCAAGAAGATTGGGCGCAGCGGGAACCGCCGAGGCCAGCACGGCCACGAGCACCAGCACCAGGACGCCCCGCGATACGATCATCCGAGCCCTACCCCTCCTGAAGCGCGGCCGCATGCGCGAACAGCGCCGGCTGG
>MENB01000036.1:400-3509 GCA_001768125.1 Armatimonadetes bacterium RBG_19FT_COMBO_69_19 | reverse complement strand
CGACGTTCTGTTCGGGGCGGAACCGCTCGCTCGCCACGAGCCCGCGCAGCCCCGCCATGGCCTTACCCGTGTAGACCGGATCGAGGAGCACGCCTTCCGTGCGCGCCAGCAACCGGATCGCCCCCAGACACTCGGGCGTCGGCACCCCATACCGCTCGCCGACGAACTCGTCGTGGACGATGATGTCGTCCGGGTGCGGGCGCCAGCGCAGCTCGAGCAGCTGCGCCAGGTCCTCGACGATCCCGAGCACGCGGCGCGCGACGATCTCCTTCTTCGGGCCCGCGCTGATCCCGATGACCTGCACGCCGCTCTCTGTCACTTTCGTGCCCGTATACAGGCCGGACTGAGTCCCCCCCGAGGTGCTGGCGTGCACGATGGCGTCCACACGCACGCCCATCTGGTTGGCCTGGGTGAGCAGCTCGAGCGCGGCCGTCATGTAGGCCGCGGCGCCGAAGGCGTTGCTCCCTCCGCGCGGGATCACGTAGGGGCGCCGGCCGTCCTTGCGCAGGTGGCGCGCGACGTCGTCCACGACCCCCATGAGCACGTAGTCGTCATCGGTCTGCACGATGCGCACGTCTGCGCCGAAGATCCGGTCGAGCAGCAGGTTGCCCTGGGCGTGGCCCGGATCCTCCCCGTTCAGCACGAGGACGGCGTCCATCCCGAGTCGCCGTGCGGCCGCGGCCGTCATCCGCGCGTGGTTGGACTGGACCGCGCCCACCGTGATCACGACGTCGCAGTTGTCCGCCCGCGCCTGGCCGAGCAGGAACTCAAGCTTGCGGGCCTTGTTTCCCCCCATGGCGAGCCCCGTGAGGTCGTCCCGCTTGAGCCAGATGCGCGGGCCGCCGAGGAACTCCGTGAGCCGGGGCGCTTCCTCCAGCGGCGTGGGCAGGTAGGCGAGCCGGATCCGTGGGAGATTTCCTATCTGCATCGGTGCCCTATCCCCTATCTCTCATCCGAGCCGCTCTGTGCGCATGGCCTGCTGCCGGTGCAGCGCGTCTACCGCCTCTTCCATCGTGACAGCGCGGAAGCGCACGCCGGAGCCGGGTCTGGCTTGGGCTAGGAGGCGTAGATCCGCGCTGATCACCACCGCCACCTTCGGATAGCCGCCCGTGGTGGGCCCATCCGGCATGATGACGATGGGCCGGCCGCCGGACGGCACCTGGACCGCGCCCGGCAGGACGCCGTCAGACAGGAATTCGCCCGCCGTGCGGTGGGACAGGCCCGGACCATCGAGCCGGGTCCCGGCACGGTCTCCCTGCAGCGAGATCCGGTATTCCTCCTTCAGGAATGCGCTCCGGGCTTCCTCTGTGAGCCACTCGTCCTGCGGGCCAGGGATGACACGAACGGTCACGTGCGGACCCGGGATCGGCGGGTTCTCGACGGAGCCGGATGCACGATTCGGACGGCGCTGCCGGGGCGGCTCGTTGCTGCCAAGCAGATCCCCTTCCCGGAGGCGGCGACCGCCGCTGCCTCCCAGCAGGCCGGGCACGTACGTGGACGCGCTGCCGAGCACCCGTCGCGCCTCCACCCCGCCGGCCACGGCCAGGTACGCCCACATCCCCGCCCGGGGAGCGCCGAACTGCAGCGTCTGCCCGGGACGCAGCAGGACGGGCGTTGCGGGAGCGATGGATGCGCCGTTGAGCGTCGGGGAGAGATCAGCGCCCGCGATCGCGATCGTCAGATGGTCGAGCACGCGCAGGACGGGTCCCGGCGCGGTCAGCTCGATGGCGGCCGCATCCGGCGCGTTCCCGACGGCCGCGTTCGCCGCCCACAGGGCGGGCAGATCCATCGCCCCCGCGGCAGGGATCCCGAGCGCCCGATGGCCTCTCCGGCCCGCGTCCTGGACCGTGGTATACAGCCCGGGACTCCTGACCTCGAAGATCGCACGGCGGGGAAAGGGCAGCGGCACCTGGCCCAGGCGCTCGCGGAACTGCGCCCGTGAGGCGGGCGTGAAACGCACGCGATCACCGGTGCGCAGCACCACGGGATCGGCCTCAAGCGGCTCGTAGATGGTCAAGGGCGTCCGCCCGATGATCCGCCACCCTCCGGGC
This sequence comes from Armatimonadetes bacterium RBG_19FT_COMBO_69_19, assembly GCA_001768125.1. GTDB lineage: Bacteria > Sysuimicrobiota > Sysuimicrobiia > Sysuimicrobiales > Kaftiobacteriaceae > Kaftiobacterium. The sequence continues at coordinate 1,458 of MENB01000036.1, read as the reverse complement.
GAGGCGAGGGGATAGATCCCCGTCATGGCGTCGGCGAGGGCAACCGAGCCTTCCGGCACGCGCAGGCGGGGCGACGGCAGCCGGTTCATGCGCAGCTCCTCGGGGAGGATACCGAGATACGGATAGCCGGGCGTGAAGCCGAGCATGTAGACCGTGTACTCGACCTCGCTGTGGGCGCGGATGGCCTGCTCGGCGGAGAGGCCGCGGAGCGAGGCGACCTCCTCGAGATCGGGCCCGGCCTCTCCGCCGTAGACGACCGGGACCTCGATAAGGCGCCCCGTCCCCCAGTTGTGAGGGGGAAGCGTGGGGAGGACGCGCTCCGCGGTCTCCGCGATCAGGCCCGGGTCGGCGGTGAGCGGATCGAACACCACCAGCACGGAGCGCAGCGCCGGGACCGCCTCTTCGACCCCGGGGAGGTCGGCCAGCCGGACCGCCAGGGCACGCGCTTGCGCGTTGATCTCCGGAAGGAGCGCATCACCGACCTCGATGAGCAGGCCTCGATCACCGAGCGGCAGGACCCTCATGCAGGACGGGGCGCGCGTGGATACGACCCCAGTACCCGCATGAAGGTGCACAGCGAGTGCAGGACCGCCAGCGCCGCGGCCACCTCGGGATCCGCCTCGTGCCCTTCGAGGTCCACGTAGAAGACGTACTCCCACGGGGCGTCGCGCCGCGGGCGGGATTCGAGCTTGGTCAGGTTGATGTTCCGGGAGGCCAGCGCCCCGAGCGCCCGGTAGAGCGCCCCTGGAATGTTGCGCGTCGTGAAGACGATCGACGTCTTCGAGGCGGCGGACCGCGGCGCCGGCGTCGTGGAGAGCGTCAGGAACTTCGTGTAGTTGTTGGGATTGGTCTCGATGCTTTCCGCCAGCACCTCGAGCCCGTAGATGCGCGCGGCCTGCAGGCCGGCGATCGCACCGGTCCCTGCCATCCGCCGCTCGGCCACCATCTTGGCGCTCCCCGCGGTGTCGTAGGCCGCGATCGCGGCAAGGCCGTGGTCGCGGAGGAATCCGTCGCACTGAGCGAGGGCCTGAGGGTGCGAGTAGACCGCACGCAGGTCG
>MENB01000036.1:0-338 GCA_001768125.1 Armatimonadetes bacterium RBG_19FT_COMBO_69_19 | reverse complement strand
GATGTAGAACTCGTGGCTGAGCAGGAGATCGTACGTCTCGTTGATCGACCCGGCCTGGGAGTTCTCGACGGGGACGACGCCCGCGGCGCTGCGGCCCGAGGCGACGGACTCGAATACCTCGCGCAGCGCGGCGCACGGGAGGACCTCGGCGTCGGGGAAGAGCGCGATGGTGGCCTCCTCGCTGTAGGCGCCCCGCTCCCCCTGAAAGGCGACACGCGGCACCGGGCTCATCGGCCTATCACCGCCACCGGGCGCCCGCCCTTGAGGTAGACGCGCGGAACGCGCGGCCCCACGCCGCATACGATCTCGTAGGCGATCGTGTGGGCCCACTCCGCGAC
>MENB01000035.1:351-11959 GCA_001768125.1 Armatimonadetes bacterium RBG_19FT_COMBO_69_19 | reverse complement strand
CAGCTCGCTGAGGTTCTTGCGGATGCGCTCGCGCATCGTGGCCGAGGCTTCCTGGTTGATGACGAGCTCCTCGGGATCGCTCACCTTGATGCTGCTGATCACGTCGAGCAGCGTGCGGTCCGAGTCCTCGTCGTAGATCGGCTTGTTGAGCGAGATGTAGGAGTTCAGCGGGATGTGCTTTTGCCGGGTGGCCGTCTTGATCGCGGTGATGATCTGGCGGGTGATGCACAGCTCCGCGAACGCCCGGAACGACGAGAGCTTGTCGGCCCGGAAGTCGCGGATCGCTTTATAGAGACCGATCATCCCTTCCTGGATGATGTCCTCGCGGTCGGCCCCGATCAGGAAGTAGGCTTTGGCTTTGACGCGGACGAAGTTGCGGTACTTATTGATGAGGAACTCGCTGGCGTGATCATCGCCGCCCTTCGCGCTGGCGACGAGTTCTTCGTCGAGCATTTCGGAGTAGGACGGAGCTTCACGACGCGCTAGAGCCATTCTCGCCTCCGCGACGAAGGTTCGGCGTAATTATACGAACAGGGTCAGAACGCGTCAAGCAGATTGTGCGCCATCGGCGCGCTAGTGGCGCTCGCTGAGCTCCTGGGTCTTGCGGATGCCGATCCTGATCGTGCGGGCCACGGGGCGGTAGACGCTCGTGCCGATGAAGTCGCGGCGCACCTCGACCCCGTCCAGCGTCACGACACGCCACGTCTTGACGCGGTACCCGGGCTGCGCGTCGCGCGCCACCACCGTGCCCTCGTCCAGCCCGGGATCCTCCTTGGTCACCGTCCCCTCGGGCGGAGCGATCTCCTCATGGTCGGTGACCAGAATCTCCACCCCCTTCGCCTCCGTGGCGGTGCCATACGCCGTGATGATCAGGCGCCGGCCCCGGACCTCCGCCCAGAGCAGGACGTGGTGCCCGCTGGTGTTCCTGAACCGGAAATCCAGCCAGTCGTAGACGACGGTAGCGTCCCGGCCCAGGGGCAGGTAAGCGACCGGCCGGCTGTGGTTCGTGCGGCTCAGGATTTCGAAATCAGCGAGCAGCGCGACGTTGAACAACGTGCTGCTCACCTGGCAGATCCCGCCCCCGTCTCCGGCCACGAGCTCGTCATCGATCAGGACGGGCGCTTCCTTGAACCCGCGCTCGATGGTCCGCGGACCGACGGCGGCATTGTAGGAGAAGATCTCGCCCGGCGCGAGAAGACGTCCGCGGACGAAGCTCGCGGCCAGCTCGATGTTGTGGATGCGGTCGGGGTTGTTCACCATCGTGGTCGCCGCGCGCGCCAGCGGAGTGCGCAGGGCCTGCGCCTTCGCCGTCGTGAAGGCCGGGTCGGTCACGGCGACGACCGCGTCGGTGTCGGTGGCGCCCGCGGCGATGGCGGCGGCGATCTGCCGCACGGAGGCCCCCACGTCGAGGGTGCGGCCGGGGCGGCCGGGCCGGACCATGACGACCTCGCCCCTCGAGACGAAGACCTCGGCCTCCTGCGGCACGGGCGAGATCTCCTTGGACAGACTTTCGATCAGGCGCCGCAGCGCCCGGCGGTCCAGCTCGACGCGCAGTGGCACGGAGGCGCCCCCGCGGGCGATCCGGAGCCTGGTGCGGGCCCGCTGCCACCACGGGCCGAGCCGCCCCAGCTCGAACGCGCGCTGCACAGCGCCTTCGGTGCCCACCCGCAGCCCCAGCTCAGCATGGGTGAACACGACTTCCTCGGTCGCCAGGTGCACGACCAGCGGACGGCCCAGTCGGGCCTCGGCCAGCCTCCCCACGGCGTACTCGGCTTCAGCCGGGGTCAGCCCTCCGACGGGGAGAGTTTCGATGGAGATTCCAGGGAAGATTCGACCGGCGTGGAACGCGGCATCCCGGGCGAACGCAGTGATCGCCCCCGCGGAAACGCCCACGAGAAGGATGATGAGACCGGCCAGCGCCCGCTTCATCCGTTACCCGCTTTCCATCTGCCGGACGATCTCAAATAGAAGCACGCCGGCTGCCACGGACACGTTGAGCGACGCCACCTTCCCCCGCATGGGCAGACGCACGAGCAGGTCACAGTGTTCCCTGACGAGCCGGGAGAGCCCCCGTCCCTCGCCGCCCATGACCACGACCAGTGGGGGGACCAGGCGCAGGGCGTTGTAGGCTTGCGGGGCCGATGGATCGGCGCCCACCACCCAGAGCCCGGACTGCTTCAACTCCTCCAGGGCGCGGACGAGGTTCGTCACCGTGGCGACCGGCACGTGCTCGATCGCCCCCGCGGAGGTCCTGGCGACGGCAGGGGAAAGTCCGGCCGCGCGGTGCCGGGGGATGACCACCCCGTGCACCCCCGCGGCATCGGCCGTGCGGACCAGCGCACCGAGGTTCGCCGGATCCTCGACCCCGTCCAGCGCGAGCACGAAGGGCGCCTCACCCCGCTCCCTGGCTAGATCGAGGATGTCGTCGAGGCGGGCGGGGGGCCGTACCGCGGTGAGCGCGACTACGCCCTGGTGGGCCGCCGGGGACAGCTGGTCGAGGCGGTGGGGGTCCACGGACTGCACGACGACGCCGCGCCGCTTCGCTTCGAGCACCAGATCGCGGACGATGCCGCCGTGGGCGCTGCGGGCGAGGAGGATCTTGCGGATAGGCCGGTCGGCGCGCAGTGCTTCCAGGACGGCGCGCCGGCCCGGGATGACGCTGTCATCGCCGCCGCGGTCCATGGTGCGCTACGACGCGCGGCCGTCGGTCCCCACGACGCGCCAACGTGGTCCCGTGGGGAGGTCTTCCACCAGCACGCCCGCTTCCGACAGGCGGGCGCGGATGCGGTCCGCCGTCGTGAAGTCCTTCAACCGCCGGGCCTGCTGCCTTCCCTCGAGGATGAAGACCATGAGCTCGTCGAGCGACGGTCCGGGCTCCACTGGGAAGAGATGAGCCGCCTCCTGCCGGAGGGCCACAGCGAGCGCCCACACACGGTCGCGCACCCCGGCGTCGTCCCTGGATGCGGTGATGGACAGCCCGAGGATCCCCAACATCCGGCTCAGCGCATCCACGGCTTCATCGAGACCGGGCTGCAGCGCGTCCGCCGGCGCGGTCCCCTTGAGGGCTGGATCGGTCTCCCGGTTCACCGCCGTGACCAGGTCGAAGATCGCGGCCAGGGCGCCCGAGGTATTCAGATCGTCGTCCATCGCGACCCCGAAGGCCCCGAGCCCATCCCGCGCGGCGGCGCGCAGCGCCGCGGACGGCGCTCCCCCGGCCCCACCTCCGGTGGCCCGTGAGCGAACGGTGGCGGCGGAGGCGAGTGCCGCCCGGATACGATCCACGGCCCGGCGGGCTTCCTCGAATCGCTCGGAATCGTACTCCATCGGCTTGCGGTAGTGCACCGAGATGAGCACGTAGCGGATGATCTCCGCCGGATAGTGCCGGAGGGCCTCGGCGGCCCCCACGTAGTGGCGCTGCGACTTCGACATCTTCTCTCCGCTCAACTGGAACATCGCGTTGTGGATCCAGTACCGGGCGAACGGCCCGCGCCCGGCATAGGCCTCAGACTGCGCGATCTCGTTCTCGTGATGCGGAAAGATAAGGTCGTCGCCGCCCCCGTGGATGTCGAAGCCCATCCCCAGGTACTTGAGCGACATCGCCGAGCACTCGATGTGCCAGCCGGGCCGGCCTTTCCCCCACGGACTGCCCCAGCTGGGCTCGCCGGGCTTGGCCCGCTTCCAGAGCGCGAAGTCGGCCGGATGCCGCTTGAACTCGCCCGGTTCCACGCGCGCGCCGACCTTCAGCTCCTCCAGCACGCGGCCGGACAGCTTGCCGTATTCCGGCAGCTTCGTCACGTCGAAGTAGACGTCGCCCTCGGCATAGTAGGCGAACCCCCGCTCCATGAGGCCCCGGATCATCTCGATCATCTCGGGGATGTGCTGCGTCGCGCGCGGCTCGACGTGCCAGGGCAGAATGTTGAGCGCCAGCGCAGCGCGGTGGTACTCCTCGCCGTACTGGCTGGTGATCTGCTCCGCTGGGACGCCCTCGGCCTGGGCGCGGGCGATGATCTTGTCCTCGACGTCGGTCACGTTCTGGACATGGGTGACGCGGTACCCGCCCGCCTCGAGGTAACGGCGCAGGACGTCGAACACGACGGCGGCACGCATGTGCCCCAGGTGCGAGCTGTCGTAGACGGTCGGGCCGCAGACGTACATCGAGACTTTGCCGGCCTCGCGCGGCACGAACTCCTCGACCCGTTTGCTCAGTGTATTGTGCAGGCGCAATCCCATCGCTCGTCTACTGCGACCGGGGGATCTCGATGGCGTCGAGTTCGCCGCACAGCTCCCAGACCGTGCGGGCGCGCATCGTTTGCGGATCGCGGACGCGCCGGCGCCGGAGATCCACCGCCCCTCCGTCGGTCACCGCCCGGACGTACATCTCCGCGTATTCGTAGCGCGTCTCGACGATCTTCACGAGGCGGTGGAACGCATCCCCCCGCCAGAACCCCGTCACCCTCGGGTGCACGGCGCCCGGACGGTCCACCTCTACCGACACGGGCTCGACCAGCGCCGCCCGCTCGAGGAAGAGCAGGCGGGGCAGGATGGGCTCAGCCGGCTCGCGATACTGTGGCGACGGCATACGCCGTGATCCCCTCTCCCCGCCCGACGGCGCCCATCCCTTCGGTGGTCGTGGCCTTGATGCTCACGGTCGCGCCGTCGATGCCCAGGGCTGCGCCGATCCGCTCGCGCATCTCCGGGACGTGGGGGGCAATCCTGGGGGCCTCGGCGAGGACCACCGCGTCGAGGTGGGCGACCGTCCACCCGGAGGCGGCCAGCATCCCGCCGACCCGCTGGAGCAGTCCGAGACTATCGGCATCCTTGTAGGCCGGGTCTCCCGGTGGGAAGTACGTACCGATGTCGCCCATGGCGGCCGCCCCCAGCAGCGCGTCCATCACAGCGTGCAGGAGCACGTCGGCATCGGAGTGGCCGGCAAGCCCAAGCGGATGCGGGATCTCCACGCCGCCGAGGCGGAGCGGGCGTCCGGGCACGAGCCGGTGCGCGTCCACGCCCATCCCGGTGCGCGTCACAGTACGGGCTCCTCCGAGGTAGGCCTCGGCCAGGCGCAGGTCATCAGGAACAGTGATTTTGACGTTCGTGGGAGAGTCCTCCACCATCCGGACCGTCCGGCCGAGGCGTTCCACGAGCACCGCGTCGTCCGCACCGCGAAAACCGTCCTGCGAGGCGCGCCGGTGCGCCTCGCGCAGCAGCGGGGTCCAAAAGGCTTGTGGCGTCCGGGCGATCCAGAAACGTGCGCGGTCCTCGGTGCGGACCGCCTCCCCCGCCTCGACCGCTTTGACCGTCTCGCGCATCGGGATCCCCGCGGACGCCGCCCCGGTTTCCGCGGCGGCGCGGGCCACGGCGGCGATCACCTCGGGCCGCACGAGAGGGCGGGCGCCGTCGTGCACCAGCACGACCTCGGCTTCCCCCACCCGGGCAAGGCCCCGGGCGACCGAATCCTGCCGCTCGTCGCCGCCGGGGACCACCTCATGCACCCGGGTGAGCTGGAACGCGCGGATCACCTCGCCGGCGGCGGTCACGCGATCCGCGGGCACCACCAGGACGATCCGGGCCACGACCGGGCAGGCCTCGACCGCCCGCAGCGTGTGGACGAGCATCGGTTGGCCCAGGAGGGAGACGAACGCCTTGCCGCCGGAAGCGCCCAGCCGCTCCCCTCGCCCCGCGGCGACGACGATCGCCTCCGTCCGGGGACCGCTCATCGACGCTCGGGGGAGGGGTGCACGCCTTCCTTCGGGCGACCGAAGATCATCCGGCCCGCCACCGTCTGCAGCACGCTCGTCACGACGACGTCGGACTTCTCGCCGATGTACTTCTTGCCGCCCTCGACCACGACCATCGTGCCGTCGTCGAGGTAGCCGATCCCCTGCCCGGCCTCCTTGCCGTCCTTCACGACCTGCACCACGAGCTCTTCGCCCGGCAGGACGATGGGCCGCAGGGACTGCGAGAGCTCGTTGATATTCAGGACCTTGATGCCCTGCAGCTCGGCGACCTTGTTCAGGTTGAAGTCGTTCGTTACGATCCAGCCGTGGAGCTGCTTGCCCATGGCAATCAGCCGGCCGTCCACGTCGAGCCCCGGATCCTTGGGATCGTCCATGATCTGGACGGCCTGGAGCTCCTGCTGCAGGCGGTGCAGGATGTCGAGCCCCCGCCGGCCCCGGTTGCGGCGCAGCGTGTCGGAGGAATCCGCGATGCGCTGCAACTCATTGAGCACGGACCGCGGCACGACCAGCGGCCCTTCCAGGAATCCGGCCTTGACCACATCGGCCACGCGGCCGTCGATGATCACGCTCGTGTCGAGGAGCTTGGGCACGCCGCGCCAGCGGATCCGGTCGCGGCCCCCGCCGGTGCGCTCGAGCCGGAGCAGTGAACCGGCGACTTCGTCGCGCCGCTGCATCGCGACGTGGAACCCCAGGTAGCCGAAGACGAGGACGGCGGCGAGGAAGAGATAGAGTCCGATCCCGGGGATGCGCGACAGCGGGTAGCCCACCAGGAAGGCGATGACCAGCCCGCCGGCCAGACCCCCGACGCCGAGGAGGATGTCGCGGAGCGAGACGTGGGCGAGGGCGGAGAGCACCCACCCCATCAGCCGCTCGAACCACCGCCAGAGCCACAGGGCCAGCGCGGAGCCGAAGAGGGCGCCGGCGAGGAGGCCGACGGCGAACAGCGGGATCCGCACCGGGAGGAGACTCGGTACGGCGGCGATGATCTCGGTTGTGAGCTGCGACCCGACCACGGCGCCGAGCAGCGCGCCGGCCACACGGATGATGACGGACGACATGAGGCCACCGACCCTTTCCTTAATCACTATACCGCATCCGGCGGTCGGAAGGTTCCAACACGGCGGAGCCGGTTTCTTGACAGTCGTTTTCGCGCGTCCTTATAATGCAGACACGATCATCGCGTGGTGATCCGGGAGGGCCGAATGAAGGACACCGACGAGATCCACTTTCAAGAATCCGTCTCGCAGTATCTCCTCCGGCACCGCAGCATCCTCGATGTCCAGACCAAGCTGGCCGAAGCCGCCGCACGCGTGAACCGCGCGGTGGCCAAGTCGGTGACCACCTGCGGGTGCATCTCGATCAACGCCGGGAAGCAGACGTTCCCCGCGGACGTGAGCCTGCGCGACCTGCGGCAGTTCATGGCCACGCACGTCGAGGGCGGTCTCTGCGGCAAGTGCCGGGAGGTCGTGGAGACGGAGATCGGCACGACGCTGTTCTATCTCGCCGCGCTGTGCAGCCTGCTCAACTTGAACCTGGAGGACGTGCTGGAGAAAGAGCACACGCGCGTCAATGCGCTGGGGGTCTTCAACCTGACGTAGTCCCCGACGATCAGGGGATGAGCTGGGCCAGCGCTTCGGCGATGTCTTCGACCGGGACGGTCTCGATGCCGTCCTGGTCGCGTTCTTCCGCTCCGGCGCGGGGCACGACGATGCGCCGGAAGCCCATTCGCGCCGCCTCCGCGACCCGCCGATCGAGCTGGGGGACCGCCCGGATCTCCCCCGCGAGCCCAAGCTCGCCCACGGCGACCGTCGTCTGCTCCACCGGACGGTTGCGCAGGCTGCTGGCCACCGCGGCCGCCATCGCCAGGTCCGCGGCCGGCTCCTCCACCGCCAGGCCCCCGGCCACGCTCAGGTAGACGTCCTGGCTGCCGAGGTGCAGCCCCGCCCGCTTCTCGAGGACGGCCAGCAACACGACCATCCGGTTGTAGTCCACGCCGGACGCGGTCCGACGGGGCATCCCGAACACCGTGGGTGTGACCAGGGCCTGGACCTCCACGAGCAGCGGGCGCGATCCCTCCAGCGTGCACGCCACGGCGGAGCCGGGGGCTTCGCGGGCCCGCTCCGAGAGGAATGCGGCCGAGGGGTTGCTGATCTCGCGCAGCCCCTCGGTGCGCATCTCGAAGACGCCGATCTCGTTCGTCGAGCCGAAGCGGTTCTTCGTCGCCCGCAGGATGCGATACGCGTGGTGGCGGTCGCCCTCGAAGTAGAGCACCGTGTCCACGATGTGCTCGAGGACGCGCGGGCCGGCGATCTGCCCCTCCTTCGTGACGTGCCCCACGAGCAGGACGGCCGTGCCGCTCCCTTTGCCGAATCGCAGCAGCTCGGCCGTGCACTCCCGCACCTGCCCCACGCTGCCGGGCGCCGTGGGCAGGTCGGCGTTGTACACCGCCTGGATGGAATCGATGACGAGCACGGCGGGTGTGACGCGGCCGGCGGCCTGGATGATGGCGTCGAGTCCGGTCTCCGCGAGCAAGAGGAAGTTCGGCGAGTCGGCGCCGAGCCGGCGGGCGCGGAGCTTGATCTGCGCCGCCGATTCCTCGCCGCTCACGTAGAGCACGCGCCGACCGTCGCGCGCCAGGTGCTGGCACACGGCCGTGAGCAGGGTGCTTTTGCCGATCCCGGGATCTCCACCGACCAGCACGAGCGATCCCGGCACGAGCCCGCCGCCCAGCACCCGATCAAGCTCCCCCATCCCCGTGCTCACGCGCGCTTCCACAAGCTCCGGGATCTCGGTGACGGGGATCGGGCTGCTCGTGGAAGCCGCGTGGGAGCGGGTGCCGACCGGCGCCGTCGCTTCTTCGACGAACGTGTTCCACTCGCCGCAATTCGGACATCGGCCCAGCCACTTGGGCGAGGCGTGGCCGCACGCTTGGCACACGTACTGCAGGCGGACCTTGCTCACGTCACCTTCCCCCTTCAATACGAAGGGCCCGGTCTCATGCCGGGCCCTCCGGGAATCTGTGTGCCGTGGTCGGTGTGTCTATTCGCCCTTGAGCGCGGGCTCGGGCTTGCGCTTGCGCTCGAAGACGATGCGCCCCTCGCGCGCGTCCACGACGACCGTGTCGCCCGAGCTGAAGTTGCCGCGCAGCAGCTCGTCGCTGAGCTGATCCTCGACCAGGCGCTGGATGGCGCGGCGCAGGGGGCGCGCCCCGAACGTCGGGTCGTAGCCCTCCTTGGCCAGCAGGTCCTTGGCCGCCTCGGTGATCTCCAGCTCCATGTTCTGGCCGCGCAGCTCGCGCTGCACCCGGGCGATGAGGATGTGCGCGACCTCCTTGATCTGGTCGCTGGTGAGCGGCCGGAAGATGATGATCTCGTCGATCCGGTTGAGGAACTCCGGCCGGAAGGTCCGGCGCAGCTCCTCGGTGATGTGCTCCTTCATCCGCTCGTAGGCGCTCTCCATCGCCGAGGTCTCGGCGGCCACCGGCCGGAAGCCGATGGCCACTTCCTTCTCCAGGACGGGCGCGCCGACGTTGCTCGTCATGATGAGGACGGTGTTCTTGAAGTCCACGGTGCGGCCCTGGGCGTCGGTCAGCCGCCCGTCGTCAAGGATCTGCAGGAGCACGTTGAAGATCTCCGGATGCGCCTTCTCGATCTCATCGAACAGCACAACGGAGTAGGGACGCCGCCGCACCTGCTCGCTGAGCTGCCCGCCTTCTTCGTAGCCGACGTAGCCGGGCGGAGAGCCCACGAGCCGGCTGATCGTGTGCCGCTCGCTGTATTCCGACATGTCGATGCGGATCAGAGCCGTGTCGTCCCCGAAGAGGAACTCGGCCAGCGCCCGGGCCAGCTCGGTCTTCCCCACGCCCGTGGGACCGAGGAAGATGAACGAGCCGACGGGCCGGCGCGGGTCCTTCAGGCCGGCGCGGGCGCGGCGCACCGCCTTGCTTACGGCGCGCACCGCCTCCTCCTGGCCGACGATGCGCTGATGGATCGACTCCTCCATCCGCAGAAGCTTCTGGGTCTCCTCCTCCACGAGGCGGGTGACCGGGATGCCGGTCCACGAGGCGACGATGTCGGCGATGTCCTCGCCGCTCACCGTGCTCACGTCGCGGCCCTTCTCCCGCTTCCAGGACGACTCGAGCTCTTCCAGCTTCTGGCGCAGGACGCGCTCCTTGTCCCGCATCTGCGCGGCCTTCTCGAAGTCCTGGTTCTTGATCGACTCTTCCTTCTCGCGCTTGACCCGCTCGACTTTCTCGACGGCCTGGCGCACCTCCTGAGGCAGGAACGAGGCCTGCAGACGGATCTTGCTCGCCGCCTCGTCCATCAGGTCGATGGCCTTGTCCGGCAGGAAGCGGTCCGAGATGTACTTCTCGGCCAGCGTCGCGGCGGCCACGAGGGCCTCGTCGCTGATCGTCACGCCGTGGTGGGCCTCGTAGCGCTCCCGCAGCCCCTTCAGGATCTCGATCGTCTGCTCCACGGTGGGCTCGGAGACGAGGATGGGCTGGAAGCGCCGCTCCAGGGCGGCGTCGCGCTCGACGTACTTCCGGTACTCGTCGAGCGTGGTGGCGCCGATGCACTGCAGCTCGCCGCGGGCCAGGGCGGGTTTGAGGATGTTGCTGGCGTCGATCGCGCCCTCGGCGGCGCCCGCGCCAACCAGGGTGTGCAGCTCGTCGACGAACAGGATGACCTCGCCCTGGGCCTTGCGCATCTCGTCCATCACCTTCTTCATGCGCTCTTCGAACTCGCCGCGGTACTTCGTGCCCGCGACCAGGGCCGCCAGATCCAGCTGCACCACGCGCTTGTTCCGGAGCACCTCCGGGACGTCGCCGCGCACGATGCGCTGGGCGAGCCCCTCGGTGATGGCGGTCTTGCCGACGCCGGGTTCCCCGATCAGCGCGGGGTTGTTCTTCGTGCGGCGCGAGAGCACCTGGATCACCCGCTCGATCTCGCGCTCGCGGCCGATCACCGGATCGAGCTTGCCCTCGCGGGCCATCTTGGTGAGGTCGCGGCCGAACTCGTCGAGGGTGGGCGTCTTGCTGGTCTGCTTGGTGTAGGACGTGGTCCCCTCCTCGCCGAGGAGGTAGACGACCTGGGCCCGCACCCGCTCGAGGTCGGCCCCCATCGCCTCCAGCACGCGCGCCGCCACCCCTTCGCCTTCGCGGATCAGGCCGAGGAGCAGGTGCTCGGTGCCGATGTAGTTGTGGCCCAGCCGACGGGCTTCGTCCAGGGCGAGCTCGAGGACCTTCTTGGCGCGCGGGGTGAAGGCGACTTCCTCATAGGGGGTGCGCTCCCCGCGGCCGATCGCGCTCTCGATTTCGGCGCGCACCCGGTCCGGGGAGATGTTCAGGCTCTCCAGCACCTTGCTGGCGACCCCTTCACCCTCCCGGATGATGCCCAACAGGATGTGCTCGGTGCCGACCGCGCTGTGGTTGAGGCGCTTGGCTTCTTCTTGCGCCAGGATGATGACGCGACGCGCGCGCTCGGTGAATCGCTCAAACATTGCGGATACGTCCTCCTCTCCGCTGGGACGAAAGGCATGTAGTCGGAGGCTCGATTAGCCGACACATTCGGCCCCGGCGGAGTCCCCTCCTCCCACAGTATACGCCTTCACCGGAAGGCGCATTCCCTGCCTTCCGGCGTGCCCTCATCTCGGCTTTTTCCCTGACGTGGGACGAAACAGACGGCGGGCGTCTAGTGGATGATCTTCAGCACGCTGTACTTCATCTTGCCCGCGGGCACGGTGACCTCGACGACCTCGCCGGCGCGCCGCCCGAGCAGCGCGCGCCCCACCGGGGACTCGTTGCTGATCTTGTCCTTGTCGGGATCCGCCTCGGCAGACCCAACGATCGTATAGCTGATCTCTTCGCCCGA
>MENB01000035.1:0-321 GCA_001768125.1 Armatimonadetes bacterium RBG_19FT_COMBO_69_19 | reverse complement strand
GACCGTGATCGTATCGCGGGGAGCGTTGTGGTTGTCGATGACCTGGGCATTGCGCAGCATCTGGTCGAGCTGCAGGATGCGGCCCTCGATGAACGCCTGCTCGTTCTTGGCGTCCTCGTACTCGGCGTTTTCGGAGATGTCCCCGAATTCCTTGCTGGCCTTGATGCGTGCCGCGATCTCCTTGCGCTTGACCGTCTTGAGGTGCTCCAGTTCGTCCTCGAGCTTCCGCAGGCCCTCGGGAGTGAGAATCGTGTGCTTTTCGGCCTCAGCCATGCGTGCCATCTCCTACCGTGTGAAGAACAAGCACCGTAGGCCGGGAAC
>MENB01000034.1 GCA_001768125.1 Armatimonadetes bacterium RBG_19FT_COMBO_69_19 | reverse complement strand
ACCTGGCCGCGCTCCAGCGGCACCTGATGCTGGTCGCGGCGATCCTGGGCGTCTGGCTCTTCACTGCGGTAGTGTGCTACGCGTTGCGTCGCCCTGTCGTCAGCTTTGCTCTGATCGCCGCGACGACATGGCTCCTCGGGGGGATCCTGGTGTTCCGCACCCTGCCCCTGATCGACGCGCGCCGGCCCGTGAAAGACGTCGCCGCGGTGGTGCGGTCCAATCTCACACCGGATGGGCTGCTCGTGGGCTACCGCATCGACGATCACCAGACGCTGCTGTTCTACGCCGACCACCGCGTGCAGTGGGTCTACGACATCCCGTCCCTGCGGGCGCTGGTGTGTGAGCGGCCGGCGGCGATCGTCGTTTCACGGCCGGGAGATCTTCGCGCCGCCGCGCGCTCGCTGGAGGAGTCAGGCAACCTCCGGATCCGCCCGCTGATCGACACCGACGCGCTCGCCGCGGTGGAGGTCACGTGCGGTCCATGAGACTCTCCGTGATCGTTCCCACCTATAATGAACGGGACTCGCTGCCCCATCTGCTGGCCCGGCTGCGCGCCGTGCAGGAGCAGGTGGGGCTCGAGGTCGTCGTCGTGGACGACGCCTCGCCTGACGGGACGGGCGAGCTCGCGGACGGCTTCGCGCGTGACGGCACGCTGCCGGTCGTGGTGGTCCACCGTGGGGGGAAGGGGGGCCTCGCCTCGGCGGCCATCGACGGGGCGAGAGCATCACACGGCGAGTTCGTGAGCGTGATGGACGCCGCCCTCTCGCACCCGCCGGAGCTCCTCCCCGATCTCGCCCGGGCGCTGGCCCAGGGGGCGGACGTCGCTGTTGCCTCCCGGTACATCCCCGGGGGCGGCATCGAGGATTGGCCCATGCCGCGGCGTGCTGCCAGCCGCACCGCGACCTGGCTCGCCCGCGCCGTGCTGGGGCTGCGCGTGCACGATCCTCTGTCCGGGTATTTCGCGGCCCGGCGCGAGCTGCTCACGCACGGGCCGTACATGGGCATTGGCTATAAGTTGCTCGTCGAGGTGCTCGCCACGCATCCGAGGGCACGGGTGGTCGAGGTGCCGTATCGCTTCATCGACAGGGCGCACGGCACGAGCAAACTGTCCGGCGGCGAGGTGCTGGACTATCTGCGTCTGCTGCTGATGCTGCGCGTGAAAGGACGCCCGTGGAACTCGGCACCCTCCTGATCCCGGTCCTCATCGTACTGAGCGGCGCGATCGCGCTGGTTGGGAACGCGGTCGGACGCAACATCGGCCGGCGCCGGCTCTCCCTGCTCGGCCTGCGGCCCCGCTACACGGCGCAGGTGATCACGATCCTCACCGGCATGCTGATTACGGTGACGACGCTGCTCGTCGTCCTCGCGCTCTCCCAGGACGCGCGCGTCGCCCTGTTACAGCTGAACAAAGTGCTGCGCGAGACGCAGCGGCTCGAGGCGGAGATCAAGCGCCAGGAGGAGCGTCTCCAACAGCTCGCCCTCGGGGATATCGCGTATCTGACAAACCAGGAGGTCGTGCGCGACGTCATCGACGGCGGTCTGCCCTCCCGTGTCGTGCGCCAGCGCGTGCTGGCCGCGGTCGAGCGGGGGACGGAACTCGCCCGGGAGAACGGGATCGGGGTCGATTCCTCCGGCAACCGGCTCGTCCTCACGCCGCCGAACGTGAGCTGGGAGGTCATGGTGAACCTCGTCGACCAGCGCGACAAGGACACCGTCTTCCGCATCATCGCCAGCCAGAACACCCTGCGGGGCGAGCCGCTGCCGGTCTTCGTCCAGATGTTCGACAATGTGCTGGTCTACCCCGCATCGCAGGTCCTCTCCACGGCGACGGTGGACGGCCGCCAGAGCCGCGAGACGGTGGCGCGGGAGCTCCTGCGGCTTGCGGACGGCGCCGCGCGCGAGGCGCGACGCCGTGTGCTTGCGGCCCCGTTCACGCTGATCACCGCCGCGCCGAACGCCGCCGTTGATCTGGAGGATCACCGGGCCGCGGTGGCCCGCATCCAGCGGGTCAAGGGGCCGGTGACGGTCCGCGTCGTGGCCGCCACGAACATCTACACCGTGGGACCGCTCGACGTCCGCTACCGCGTCGGCACCCGGTGAGCCCCCGCGCCAGAGGAAGTGCGCGGGGGGGGATGGAATACGATCTCACGGGTGCAGGTGGAGGGAAGTCCGGTGCGATTCCGGCGCGGTCCCGCCGCTGTCACCGGTAAGGATCCCCGATCAGGCCACTGGGTTCGTCCGGGAAGGCCGGGGACTCCGATGAACCGGGAGCCAGAAGACCTGCCTGCCCCACTCGCCACACGCCTTCGAGGCAGAGGAGGTGGGCGGCATGCGCTTCTGCGCGCTGCTCGTGCTCGTTCCGTTGCTCGCCACTCCCGCTCTCTCCCAGGAACCCCCGGTCTTCGAGTTACCTGAGGTGACCATTCCCGGTCGCCGGCCGCAGACCGGAGGATCGACCCCCGCGTCGGTCACCGTCATCACGAGGGCCGAGCTCGAGCGCCTTGGAGCCCGCACGGTCGCGGACGCGCTCCGGCTCGTCCCCGAGGCGTTGGTGCGTGCCTACGGCGGGTACGGGGCGCTCGCGGAACCGAGCATCCGCGGCTTCGGGCCGGGACAGGTCCTCGTGCTCCTCGACGGCGTTCCGGTGAACAACGTGGCCCTCGGCCAGGCCGACCTCAGCACCGTGTCGCTCCTTGGGGTGGAGCGGATCGAGGTCCTTCGGGGAGCCTTCGGCGCGATCTCCGGAAGCGGGGCCGTGGGGGGCGTGATCAACATCGTCACCGCCGGCGGCACCGCACCCACCGTCCGGATGCGCGCGGGGCCGTTCGGCGAGCACCATCTCCATGCCGGCACAGGCGGCCGCGCCGCGTCGCTGGCCTTCGAGGCCTCCGGCACCGACGGCTTCCGCCCGAACAGCGACGTCGCCGCGGTCACCGTGGTCGGCCATCTCACCCTCGGCAGCGGGATCCGCCTGACGGCCCACCATACCCGGATGGAGCTGGGAACACCCGGCGATGTGGCATTTCCGACCCCTCAGGATCGCCAGTCCGTGGTGCGGACCATCGTGCAGTCGCAGTGGGGCGATCCTGCCGGGCCGGCTCGCGGGCGGCTGTACGCCGTGGCCGAGTCGCTCGGGTTCTCGTCCCCGACCGGAAACAGCACCTATGCCACGTGGGCGGTTGGGGGGGAGCTCCAGCGGGAATGGCCGGTTGCGCCCGGTCGAGTTCTCGCCGGGGGGCTGGAGCTGCAGCGGCAGAATCTCGACGCGGTCGTCTTCGGATCGGCCGTCCTCCGCGAGACGGTGGTGGGTGCCGCATATTTGGAGTTCGATGCCGCCCTGTCCTCGCGCCTGCTCGTCTCCACGGCCGTCCGCGTCGATGGGCACTCCGCCTACGGCGCCACGGTCAATCCACGGGTGGGCGTGGTCGTGGCGATCGATGACGCCACGCGCCTGCGGGCCGGCATCGGACGGACCTTCCGCGGGCCGACGTTCCTTCAGCTGTACTTTCCGGGATGCAGCGATCCCGCGCTGCGCCCGGAGACGGCGTGGACGGTCGAAACGTCTCTCGAGCGGGAGTGGGGGTCACGGACCGGCACGCTGACCGCCTTCCTCTCCGAGGCGACCGATCTGATCTCGGGCGGGTGTCCCCCGCAGAACATCGGCTCCGCGTCCATCGTGGGTCTGTCGGCGGATCTTCGCGGTGTCGTCGGCGGCGGATGGACGGGGCGCATGAACCTCACGGTCCAGCAGGCCATCGACCGGATCACCGGCGATGCACTTCCCCGTGTCCCGTGGGTTATTGCCCGGGCGGCGCTCACGCACGATCTGTCCGACGCTTCGGCGATCAGCGTGATCGCCGAGTACATCGGACCGCGAATCGACCGCGACTTCTCGGTGTTCCCGGCGGCGGCGGTGCAGATGCCCGGCTACGTCGAGCTGGCCCTCCGGTATCAGCGGCAGATGGCCTCGGGGTGGATGATCGTTGCCGGGGCCGACAACCTCCTGGACGTCTCGTACGAGGCCGTCAAAGGCTACCCCGCTCCGGGCAGAACGTTCTTCCTGACGGCGTCGAAGAGCTACTAGGCATGGTTCCGATGCGGATGCGCGCCGGGATGGTCATCGCTGCGGTGGGGGCGCTTGGGGTCATCGCCGCCCTGCTGCAACCGCCCGCCGTTCCGCGTAACCCCACGACCGGACCGGCGACACGCCTGCCCGGGCCGACGGCGATGGAGGAAGCCGGGCGGGCCGAGGAGGAGGGCGCCCACGCGTCGCCGCCACGGGTGTCGAGGAAGGTACCGCGGACCCGTCCCGGGCCGTCCCCGGCACCGGAGATTCGGCGAACCGAGGCCCCGGCGGGTGCGTGGCCCGCGGACGCGGACCGCGATGTCACCGGCGCGCCTGATGCGCGAGAAGGCGGTGAGCCGCGGGAGCAGCCGCAGGTGCGGTCCGCGGAGGAGCCCGCACCCCCGGCGCCGCCGTCGATCGGAGCCGGGGAGGCTCAGGCCGTGGCACGGCCGGTCCTGGTTCCTCCGGTGCTCCTCACAGACGCTGCAGCCTATCCCCAGGATGCCCTGACCGTCGAGGTCGATCGGTCGCTGCTCACCCCTCGGATCCGTGTTGTGGCCCCGGAGGGACGGGTGGTGGTGAGGGTCCTGGTGCGTGCCGACGGCACGGCGGCGAAGGTGGAGATCGTCGCCACGTCAGGACATCCGGACCTCGACCGCGCCGCACTCGAGCGAGCGGGGGCGTGGCGGTTCCAGCCGGCAACGCGGGATGGGGTACCGATCGACGCCTGGGTGGTCATCCCCGTGCGGTTCGTCGTGCCGTGATGGCGCCGGAAACTGTGCTCCTCGCCGTGGACCCGGGCCGTGAGAAGTGCGGGGTCGCTGTGCTCTCGCCGGCGCGCGTGCTGGACCACCGGGTGATCCCAACGTCCGGTCTCGTCCGGTTCGTGGCTGACGTCCTCGGTGAGCGTGCCGTCGCCTGGGCGGTGGTGGGGGACCAGACATCCTCCGGGGAGGTCCGGAAGCTGCTGCAGGCGCACTTCCCCGGCCTGGCCGTCGTGGCGGTCGGGGAAGAGGGGACGACGCTCGAGGCCCGCCGTCTCTATTTCGCCGACCACCCGCCTCGGGGGTGGCGGCGGCTCCTGCCGCTCTCCTTGCAGGTCCCGCCTGTCCCGCATGACGACTACGCGGCCATAGCCCTCGGACAGCGCTTCCTCGCCATCCGGGAGGGGCGCCCGTGAACCTCCATGGAACCTCCTTCAAACAGGAGGAAACGGGAGCAAGGCGCCGTATACCTAACTGGACGGCATAGCGCCCGAAACTGGGTACATTTTGTTGACAGGGCGCCCGCGGGCTTCTAAAATCTACATTTGGCGCACCCGGTCCCCCTTTGGGGCCGTGGTCCAGACGGCATTCGCTCTTTTGCTGTTTAGCTGTGACCCGCCATCCGGACCCGTATGGGTCAACGGACCGGCGGTGCGGCGGGGAAAGGAGGTGGGGGGTCTACACGTTCCGCCGAGCGCCGTACCGTAACACCTGCACATCTGGACGGTAGGGGAACAACGAGCAGAAGGTCGTTCTTGTCGCGGAGAGGAAACACGACCACTTGCCGCGCACACGGCCGGATGCTCGGATAACCCACAAGGGGGTAACGAGCACACATGCGGAAAGTCGCTCTTGCCATTGCAGCAATGCTCGTGCTCGCGATCGTCTCCCCCGCCTTCAGCCAGCCGTTCGCGGACGTGCCCACCGATCACTGGGCATTTGACGCGATTGCCGAGCTGGCCGCGAAGGGCCTCGTCGAGGGCTATCCCGACGGGACCTTCAAGGGCGATCGGGCGATGACGCGTTATGAGATCGCCATGGTGGTGGCCCGGCTCCTCGCGCGGATCGAAGCCATCAAGATCCCCGCGCCGCCGGCCCCCCCGAAGATCGACGTCAGCCGCGCCGACATCACCACCTTGCAGCGGCTGATCAATGAATTCCGCGCAGAGCTCGCCGCCCTGGGCGTGCGTGTCACCGCGGTTGAGGAGGAGC
This sequence comes from Armatimonadetes bacterium RBG_19FT_COMBO_69_19, assembly GCA_001768125.1. Classification (GTDB taxonomy): domain Bacteria; phylum Sysuimicrobiota; class Sysuimicrobiia; order Sysuimicrobiales; family Kaftiobacteriaceae; genus Kaftiobacterium. Next base: position 3,027 of record MENB01000034.1, on the reverse strand, counting down.
TTGCCGCCCTCCGCTCCCGGCTGGACAACACGTTCATCACCGGCGACCTGACCTACGTCTATGTCACCGGCCCCTACGCGGATCCCGGGCTTCCCGAGGTCCAGCGCAACCGGGCACGCCTGACGTTCCGTGGGCGTGTGGGCAGCCACACCGCGACGTTCCTGCGCGCGCGCTGGAACTCCCGCTGGCCGTCGGCGGATGTCACCGACTTCGACCGCGTGTACTGGGAGTATGCCGCGCCGTTCGGCTTCACGTTCCGGGTCGGCCAGGATTATTGGGGCCTCGGCCCGGTCGGCACGCTGATGACGCAGTATGGCGCGACTGAGGGCGCCCGGGCGATGGGCGGGTTCGGTCCGCTTTCGCTGACCGCGCTCGGCGCCTTCAACCAGAACGATACCGCGTCCAGCACGCTCGGGGTCCGGGCTGCAGTCACCCTGATCCCCGGCTGGGAGACCGGCATCAACTACCGCTCAGATCGCAACCCGACTGCCGCCACCTTCGTGGGCTCGGGCTGGAGCTTCGATTTCAGCGGGAACATCATCGCCAACCTCGCCCTCTCGGGTGAGTTCGCGAGCTACACGACAGGCGGCGTGGGAACCACCGCGTACTTCGTGAACCTGGGTCTCGGTGGCATGCTGCCCTCGCCAGTGTCTGACGCGAACATCTGGTACAAGAACTACCCGGCGGGCTGGGCCGGAGTCCCCACCTGCGGCGGGGCCATTTGCACCAACACCTACGCCGTGGGCGGTTTCTGGCTCGGCGCGGACATGAACTACGTGACCGCGTTCGGCGCCGACGTGACCTTCAACGTCACGCAGAACTTCAGCGCGTACGTGGCGTATGAGTCGGGCACCGCGAACGCCGCGTACGCCGGCGTTCTGTCGAGCATCGCCGCGACCAACCGCTACAGCGCATACGTGGTGCAGGGCAACCTCCAGCTCGGCCACAACTCCCGGATCGGGGCGGAGTACTACACGCTCAACAACGGGACGAGCGGCTTGAACGTGGAGAACGGCTACGCCGTCTACATCACGCACCGCTGGTAATCGCTTCGGCTCGACGGCCCGGAGGGTCTCTTCCTCCGGGCCGTTTTCTTTTCTCCAGGCCGCACAGGGAACGCCGGTCCGGCGGACAATACAGTAGAGGGTGATGTTGCCTTGAAGATCCTGCTCGTGCCGCTGCTGTTCATGCTCGTCGCCCAGATCGTCCCGTCCTGCGATTCGCAGGAGGGACCCATCGTGGGATATGTCGACGACAAGTACCAAACCCTGACCGCTGGGGGCAACCCGGTGCCCGTGATCATCATCGGGGCCACGGAGTATGAGGTCAGCTGGCCGTTCTACCGCGAGGTCCACATCGGCGACCTCGTGAAGTTCGAGAACGGGCAGTGGATCATCGTGAGGAAGTCCGGAGTCTAGGCCGATTGACAGGCCGCTCGGCCCTGTGCTAGAGTCCTGACGAGCACGGCGATCCCTTTAATCCGGTCCGGGAGACCGGGAAGGCGAGCGATGCGGTTCACCGAATCAGCGCATCCTGCAACGAGACCGTCAGACGGGACAGGGGAGGAGGCTCCTCTGTCCCGTGTCATTTCCCCCGAGGTGTCCTGATGCGCCGCCACCTGCTCACGCTGCGCGCGCTCGAACGCCCCCAGATCGAGGCGCTCCTGGACGCGGCTCAGGCCTACGCCGATGACGGAGGCCGCAGCCGCCCCGCCCTCGCCGGTCGTCCGGTGGCCACGCTCTTCTACGAGCCCAGCACCCGCACCGAGATGTCGTTCGAGCTCGCCGCCGCGCGCCTGGGCGCCGTGGTCCTGCGCTGCGACGTCGACCACAGCAGCGTGCGCAAGGGGGAGTCGCTGGTGGACACGGCGCGCACCTTCGAGGCGCTCGGCGCCGAGGTGCTGGTGATCCGCCACCCCGCCTCCGGGGCTCCCGCGCTCGCCTCGCGGCACGTCGAGGCGAGCGTGATCAACGCCGGGGATGGGATGCACGAGCATCCCACGCAGGGGCTGCTCGATCTCCTCACCGTCCGGCAGATCAAGGGGCGGCTCGAGGGCCTGCGCGTCGCCATCGTCGGCGATGTTCTGCACTCCCGCGTGGCGCGCTCCGCGGCCTGGGGATTCACCAAGCTCGGCGCCCGGGTCATCCTGACCGGCCCGGCCACCCTGCTGCCCTCTGCCTCCCCCGTCCCCGGGGCCGGCATGACCAGCTCCTTGGACGAGGCCCTCGAGGGCGCCGACGTCGTCATGACGCTCCGCATGCAGATGGAGCGCCAGGCCGGGGGATTCGTGCCGTCGCTCGCGGAGTACGCCCGGGGATTCGGGATCACCGATGCCGCCCTGGCTCGCGCCAGATCCGACGCCATCCTGATGCATCCTGGTCCCGCGAACCTCGGGGTGGAGGTCAGCCTCGACGCGGCATACGGCGCGCGCTCGGTGATCAGCCGTCAGGTCGAGAACGGCGTGTTCATCCGGATGGCTGCCCTGGAGTGGGTGGTTGGTCGTATGGAGACCAGGAGACCCAGCACGGTCGAGCGCCACAAGGCGCTCGACGACATGGCACAGGTCGCAGGCTGAGGCGAGTCATGGGGCTACTAATCCGTGGGGGACAAGTGATCGATCCTGCGCGGGGATTCGCCGCGCAAGCCGATGTGTTGATCGACGACGGGGTAATCGCTGAGGTGGCTCGCGGTATCGCCGCGAGCCGACATCAGGTCGTGGACGCGCGCGGCCTGATCGTCGCCCCGGGGCTCGTGGACATGCACGTCCACCTGCGGGATCCTGGCCAGACGCAGAAAGAAGATATCGTCACAGGGACCGCCGCCGCGGTGCGGGGAGGGTTCACCGCGGTGGCCTGTATGGCGAACACCGCGCCGCCGCTGGATCATCCCGTGACGCTGGAATACATCCGCAGCCGCGCGCGCGACGTCGCGAGGTGCCGCGTCTTCCCGATCGGCGCGATCACCAAAGGCCTGCAGGGCCGCGAGCTGGCCCCGATCGCGGGGCTGGCCGCCGCCGGCGCCGTGGCC
>MENB01000033.1:22500-23911 GCA_001768125.1 Armatimonadetes bacterium RBG_19FT_COMBO_69_19 | reverse complement strand
GCCCATTCCCCGCTCCGCGCGGCACCGGACGCCGTGGTCATCGACAGCACGACGCTGACCGTCGCGCAGATCGTGGACGAGATCGTGCAGCGACTCCCGACGCGATGACCACCGATACCCTCGCCGAACCCGCCCGCCCGCGCTCACGCCTCTCGACCTGGGCCGACCGTGCCTGGTATGAGTTCTGGAAGAACTTCGTCTGGTTGATCCTTCGGCTCTTGGTTCGGTTCCGGTACGAGGGGCGCGTGCACGAGCCCCGGCGGGGTCCATTCATCGTCGCCGCCAACCACGCGAGCTTCCTCGACCCGCCGCTCGTGGCGATCGGCCTTCGCCACAAGAGCGCGCACATGGGCAAGGACACCCTCTTCGACGTGCCGATCCTCGGGTCGTGGCTGCGTTCGATGGGCACGTTCCCGGTGCGGCGGGGGACGCCGGACCGCCGGGCGATCCGGCATTCCCTCCACGTGCTGGAGCAGGGCGGGGTGCTCCTCATCTTCCCGGAGGGGACGCGGAGCCAGGACGGCCGGCTCAAGCTCCCCGAGCCCGGGGCGGCGATGATTGCCCTGCGCACCGGGGTCCCCGTGATGCCGGCCGCCGTCATCAACAGCCACCGCATCATGCGCAAGGGTAGGAGGCTGCCGAACCCGTTCGGGCGGGTCATCGTGCGCTACGGGCGGCCGATGGCCGTCCCGAAGATCGAAGGACGCCTCGATCACGCCACGATGCTGGAGTGGGGGAACCGGATCATGGCTGCGATCGAGGCGCTGCTGCCCGAGGATCAGCACCGGGCACGATAACCTCGATCGCCAGCGGCACGACACGGAACACCGCCGGCACGCGGCCGACCGTCTCGCCGTCGGCATGGATGGCCAGCGGGATCTCGCTCTCCACGCGGACTTCCTTCGCCCTTTGATGCGCGACCTTGCGGTGGCGCAGATGGGCGCCCGAGAAGACCTTCGGCAGTAGCCCAAGCGTTTCGATCTTCCCGAGATCCCGCGCGGTGATGATCTCGAGGTACCCGTCGTCCGGCCGCGCATGGGGGGCCATGTACATGCCCCCACCGTACCAGGGCGTGTTGGCCGCGGCGAGGAGGAACATCCGCATCTCTTCCGCACGGCCGTCCACGGAGATCCGCGCGGGCACGCAGCGGTAGGTGGCGAGCATGTTCAGGATAGCGGCGACGTACACCGGCGTGCCGCCGATCCACTTCGGCCAGCCGTTCACTCTCGCCGCCACTTCGGCGTCGAAGCCGACCCCGGAGATGCCCGCAAAGTAACGCTCGTTGACGCGGCCGATGTCGACGCGCCGGCGGCTACCGTTGAGCAACAGCCGACCCGCGGTCAGGGGATCCTTCGGGATGCCGACGCCGCGGGCGAAGTCATTCCCCGTGCCCCCCGGGATGATGGCCAGG
>MENB01000033.1:22416-22481 GCA_001768125.1 Armatimonadetes bacterium RBG_19FT_COMBO_69_19 | reverse complement strand
CGGCGGCCATGATGCCGTTGACGACCTCGTGGATGGTCCCGTCGCCGCCGACCGCGGCGATGACG
>MENB01000033.1:19596-22351 GCA_001768125.1 Armatimonadetes bacterium RBG_19FT_COMBO_69_19 | reverse complement strand
CTCATCGAACGACAGCCCGGCGTCGCGCAGCGCCGGTCTCACCGTCCGCCACGCGCGGGCGGCCCGGCCTCGCCCTGCGGCGGGGTTCAGGATGACGAAAACGCGTTGCGGCATGTCCTGAGCCTATGTATGCTAGGGGGCGATGGAAATCCTCGTCGCGAAGCACATGGGTTTCTGCGGCGGCGTGAAGCGCGCCGTGGAGATGGCGGCCGGCGCCGCGACTGACGCCCAGGACGCTGTGGTCACCTGGGGTCCCCTCATCCACAACCCCCAGGTCGTGACCCGGCTGGAAGCGGGTGGGGTGCGCGTGGCGGAGACGCTCGAGGAGATGCGCGGCGAGACGTTCGTCGTCTCCGCGTACGGCGTAGAGCACGCCGTCCTCGACGCGGCGCGTGAGCGCGGGATGACGATCGTCGATGCGACCTGCCCCGTGGTGATCCGCGCCCACTCGCTCGCCTTCAAGCTCGTCGAGGAAGGCTACCAGCTCATCATCGTCGGCGACCACGGCCACCCCGAGATGGTCACCGTCAAAGAGGTCCTCGGCGAGAAGGTGACGATCGTCCACACTCGCGAGGAGGTGGCGCAGGTGAGACTGCGCGGGCGCATCGCGGTGATGTCCCAGACCACGCAGTCCCAGGAGAACTTCCGGCAGATCGTCGGGGACCTCAGCCTCCGCACGAAGGAGCTGCGCGTTGTCAACACGCTCTGCCCCGCCATCACCGTGCGCCAGGAGGAGGCGGAGCGCCTCGTCGAGGAGGTGGACACGCTCGTCATCATCGGCGGCCACCACTCGTCCAACACGACGCGCCTGGCCGAAATCGGCCGCTCGCACGGCCTGCCGACGCACCACGTCGAAGTGCCCGAGGAGATCGACCCGAGCTGGTTCGCGGGCGTCCAGAAGGTCGGCGTGATGTCCGGGGCGAGCACCCCGGAGTGGATCATCGCCGACGTCATCACCCGCCTGAGAGAGATCGACGCGGCGCGAAGCCCGGTCGCCGCCTCCTAGCCCCCGCACATTGCTACACTAGAGCCGTGCCTCACCCCCTCGTGGCCATCGTGGGCAGACCCAATGTGGGCAAATCCGCCCTCTTCAACCGTCTGATCGGCCGGCGCATGGCCATCGTCGAGGACCGCCCCGGCATCACCCGCGACCGCCTGTACGCCGAGACCTCCTGGGGGGCGCGGGCGTTCACGCTCGTCGACACAGGGGGCTTCGTCACCGATTCCGTGGAGTCCATCACGGCGCAGGTGCGCGTGCAGGCCGAGCGGGCGATCCACGAGGCCGACGTCATTCTGTTCGTCGTCGACGCGAAAGACGGCGTCCTCCCCGAGGATCGCGAGGTCGCCCAGCGCCTGCGCGAGGGACGGCGGCCCGTCATCCTCGTCGTCAACAAGACCGATGATCCGAGCCACCCGGGCGTCTACGAGTTCTACGAGCTGGGCCTGGGCGATCCATTCGCTGTGTCGGCCACTCACGGCCTCGGCATCAACGACCTCCTGGACGCGGTGCTGACCCTGCTGCCGGAGCCCACGCCCGAGGTCGAGGCCGCGGAGGCGATCCGTGTGGCGATCGCCGGCCGCCCGAACGTCGGCAAGTCGTCGCTCATCAATGCGATCCTCGGGGAGGAGCGCGTCATCGTCGACGCGACGCCGGGGACGACGCGGGACGCGATCGATACCCCGTTCCGCCTGGGGGGCCGCGAATTCATCCTCGTGGACACTGCGGGGCTGCGGCGCAAGGCGCGCATCGACGAGCGCGTGGAGCGCTACAGCGCCGGACGAGCGCTCGGCGCCATCGACCGGGCCGACGTCGTCGTGCTCATCCTGGACGCGGGCGAACCCGTGGTCGAGCAAGACCAGGAGATCGCACGCTACGCCCGGGAGCGCGGGCGGGCGTTCGTCGCGGCCGTGAGCAAGTGGGATCTCGTCAGCGACACCCCGATGCTGCACAAGGGCGCCCTCGACCGGGTGAAGACCGCCTTGCGATTCGCCCCCTATGCCGCCATCGTCGCCACCTCAGCGACGAAGCGGTGGGGTATCCCCGAACTGCTCGACCGCGTCGTCCAGGCGGCCGAAGCCCACACCCGGCGCGTCGCCACCGGCCCGCTGAACCGGGTCATCGAGGCCGCGGAAGAAGCGCACAACCCTCCCGCGGATCGCGGGGGGAAGCAGGGCAAGATCTACTACGCCACACAGCCCGCGGTGAAACCGCCGACCGTCGTCTGCTTCGTCAACGATCCCGAGCTCTTCCCCGACGAGTACCGCCGCTACCTCGAGAACCGGCTGCGCGAGGCCTTCGACTTCGCCGGCACCCCGATCCGCCTGCAGTTCCGCCGCCGTGAGCGGGGGAAGGGGGCGGCGTGATCGCCGCGGCCGCGGTACTCCTCGGCTACCTGGTCGGCTCGCTGCCCACCGGACTCGTCGTCATCCGGCTGCTCAAGGGCATCGACATCCGCGCCCACGGGAGCGGGAACATCGGCGCGACCAACGTCTTCCGTGTGGCCGGCCTGCCCACCGCCGCCCTCGTCCTGCTGCTCGACATGGCGAAGGGAGCGGTCCCCGTTCTGCTGGCCGAGGCCTGGGCTCCGTCCCCCCTCGTGGCCGTGCTCGCGGGGCTGGCCGCGGTCGCCGGCCACAACTGGTCGCTCTTCCTGCGCTTCACGGGCGGGAAGGGGATCGCCACGTCGTTCGGGGTGCTGCTGGCGCTCTCGCCCGCGGCGGCCGCCGTGGCTGCACTCGTTTGGGTGGTTGTCGT
>MENB01000033.1:18464-19564 GCA_001768125.1 Armatimonadetes bacterium RBG_19FT_COMBO_69_19 | reverse complement strand
TCCTCGGCATCGCCGCCGTGCCGGCCGCGATGTGGCGGCGCGGGGAGCCCCGGGAGCACCTCGGATTTGCAGCCCTGGCGCTGCTGTTTGCTGTCTACAAACACCGCACCAACATCGGACGGCTGCTGGCCGGGACCGAACTGCGGATCACCGATCGTCCGGACCAGGCGACTGGCCTCCCGACACGACGGGCATAGTACGGGGTGTGATGTTGACGATGCCGACCGAATGGACAACTGTGCTGCTGGGAGTGGCCATCATCTCGCTGCTCCTCGTGGTCCTCGGGCTGCGCCAGGTGGTCTTCCGCCGGCTGGCCGACCGCTCGATCCGCGACCCGGAGACGGGCGTGTACACCGCCGACTTCATCCAGGAGGTCTACCAGTCCGAGCTGCGCCGCGCGGAGCGCACCGGCGTGCCCTTCTCGGTCGCGCTCGTCTCACCGCACCTGCCGGCGAACCTCAATCCCGGCGCCGCCGGGCGGGACGGTCTCGCGGCGTCCGTGGCCCACTGGCTGCAGCAGCACTTGCGCGGCAGCGACTACGTCGGCCGCCTCGAAGAGAACCGCTTCGTCGCCATCCTCCCCGAGACGTGGGAGGATGACGCGCGCTCGGTGGCCACCCGCATCACCTCGGCGTTCCAGTTCAAGAGCGGCGGGAGCGGGAAGTGGCTCTCGTGTGACATCGGGATCGCGACGTGGCGGCCCGAATCGACCGACGTCTGGAACACGGCCGAGAAGCAGCTGCACCGCGTGACCGCGGTCGCTCAGAACTGACCCTCTCAACGCGTCGACGGTCGCCGCGCATGCGCCCGAGGCACGCCCTCATTGCCGTCGCGATGCTTGGATTCCTCGCCCCGGCCGGCCCGGTCTCGGGCCAGCCGGCGCTGCTCGATTCGGTCTGGGTCGCCTACCGCTGCCGCGAGAACAACGCCTGCACGAAGGGCACGGCCTTCCACGTCGGGGACGGAGTCTTCTACACGAACGCGCACGTCGCGCGGGCGGAGATGGGCTACGGGCCGCTCATGCTCGGGCGCGGCACCCCGCGTCAGGAACTGGGGCGGGGGGCGGTCCTCTGCATCAACAACCGGGCCAGCCTGACGGC
>MENB01000033.1:17887-18451 GCA_001768125.1 Armatimonadetes bacterium RBG_19FT_COMBO_69_19 | reverse complement strand
TATGACATCGCGAAGGTACGGGTCGATACCGCCCGCGCCCGCCGCCTCCCCGCGCTCAAGTTCTACCGCTGGGGACCGGTCGCGGGCCTGCGGATCCGCATCATCGGGTATCCCGGCAACCAGTGGACGCCGGTGATCGCCGAGGGGACCATCTCGCAGCGCCTCCAGCACCAGGTGTTCACGTTCGAGGTGGACAACGGCATCGTGACGCGCGGCTCGAGCGGCTCGCCGGTGCTCACGACCTCGGGTGAGGTCGTGGGGATGGTGTACGCGGAGGGCTCGGGCCAACTGTTCGCCACCGCGGTGAACTGGGTGCTGGACACAGCCTGCCGTTAGCGCAGGCACGCATGCTATAATGGCCCAGGACGTCGGGCCGTAGCGCAGCATGGTAGCGCGCCTGAATGGGGTTCAGGAGGCCCCCGGTTCAAGTCCGGGCGGCCCGACCAGGTTCAAAGCCTTGATAGACGCGGGGTTTGGCGATTTCGCCTGCCCCGCGTTTTCACTGTTCGGGGACGACACTTAAGAGGTAGCCTTGCCAATGGCGGAAGTGACGGCAAAACTGGG
>MENB01000033.1:16446-17867 GCA_001768125.1 Armatimonadetes bacterium RBG_19FT_COMBO_69_19 | reverse complement strand
CGCTCATAAGCGCTCTTCCTTGCTTAAGGAGACATCGGGATGAGACAGCTCCAGATAACTCCGCTTAACGGCTATGATCCTGAAGTCGGTCGCTGGATGTGGGCGCTGCAGGATGTGCGGCGTCGATATACGCTGCGCCTCGTCAACGGCCTCGATGAGCGTCTGGTGGATTGGGAAGGACCGGACGGGCAGGAAAACGCGATCGGGTCTCTCCTCTATCACATCGCCCTAGTAGAGATGGGCTGGCTCTACGGGGATGTGAAGCAGATGACCGAGCTGCCGTCGACGGTCAAACCGGACTTTCCGTTTCCCAGCAGGGACCCGGATCGCAACCGCTTGACCCGCGTGCTGGGTGTGCCGCTTGCCGAGCACATCGGTCGTCTGGACCGTAGCCGCGAAGCGTTCCTTAGGGAATTCGAGGGGATCCGACCCGACGAATGGCGCCGGCTGCGCCGACCGCCCGACTTCGAGGAGGTCAACTACGAAGTTACGCCAGAGTGGGCGGTGTTCCACCTTGTCGAGCATGAGGCAGGCCATGCGTTTCAGATCAGTTCACTGAAGGCCAGAGGCACCCGGATGCTGGCGGCACAGGAGGGACGGGATTGATTCGGCCGGTAGGTCGGCGGCCCGGGTTCCGGCACAATTCTCTGAGTCGGCCACGGTTACGGGTTGCTCCACGCGCCGCAAGCTGTTAGCCTTCGCGTTTGTTTATCCACGCGAGCCCCATGGTGTCCAGGAGAGAAACCATCAACGCGACCTTCTTCGCAGAGTCCTCACCTGGTTTGATCGGTGGCTGAAGGAAGGAATCTGATGAGCGTCAAAAGTGGGCCTTCGTAGCCGCGGATGACGCATCCACAGCCCCCAGGCTTCCTCGCCCTTCCTGCCGGCGGCACGGGCCCGGCCGTGTTGGTCCTGCACGCCTGGTGGGGGTTGAACGACACGATGAAATCCTTCTGCGACCGCCTCGCCGCCGAGGGCTTCGTCGTCTTTGCCCCGGATCTCTATCACGGCAAGGTGGCCGTCACGATCGAGGAGGCTGAGGCTCTCAGGAACATGCTGGAAGGGGAGCAGGCCCGTGTGGAGCAGGCCCGTGCCGAAATCGCCGCGGCCGTGGACTTCTTGGCCGGTCGCGCCCGTTCGGGCCCCGGGCTCGGGGTGATTGGCTTCTCTCTCGGCGCGTACTACGCCCTGGGTCTTTCCGTCGATGATCCGGACCGCGTTCGCGCTGTTGTGGTGTTCTATGGCACTAGGGCTGAGGATTACAGGCGATCGAAGGCGTCGTATCTCGGCCACTTTGCGGAGAGTGATGAGTTCGAGCCGCCCGCGGAGGTCGAGGGGCTGGAGAGCGCATTACGCGCAGCCGGCCGTCCCGTCACCTTTCACCATTACGAGGGCACCGGACACTGGTTCTTCGAACCGGA
>MENB01000033.1:13235-15976 GCA_001768125.1 Armatimonadetes bacterium RBG_19FT_COMBO_69_19 | reverse complement strand
GGAGGTCGAGCAGCGCGTCCCTGACCGCGTCCGAGAAGTCCACCGTGCGCCGCGAGTGACGCGTCTTCAAGGCGGCCTCGCCGCCCCGCCCGAGGCTGCGCCTGACCTGCAGCGTTCGCTTCTCCAGGCTCACGTCCGACCACTTCAGCCCCAGGAGTTCCCTCCGCCGAAGCCCCGTGTGTACGGCCGTGAGGTACAGCGTGCGCCAGGGTTGCTGAGCCGAGCCTGAGATCCTTCCAGGCCGATTCAACCGTGAGTTCGCTCGTGGGTGGAAGGCACTGATAGCGTACCATCGAATAGAAACTTCATAACCCGTACCGATTTGAAAAGGAGGGTCGGATGTCCCACTATCTTATGCGTTTCAGTTATACTCCTGAGACCTGGGCCAGACTCATTCAGAATCCGGAGGACCGCAGGGATGCAGCGCGGTCTTATATTGAGCAAGTCGGGGGCAAATTACACGGCTTCTGGTATGGGTTCGGTGAGTACGATGGTTACGTTCTCTTCGAGGCTTCGGACAACGTCTCAATGGCGTCGGTCATACTTGTCATCGCGGGTGGCGGTGCCCTTCGCTCTGTTGAGACGAGCGTGCTGATGACTGTCGAAGAAACGCTAGAGGCGCTTCGGAGAGCCCGAACAGTAAAGTATCGTAAGCCGGGAGAGTAGCAAAACGAAGAACTTCTAGAAGCATTGCTCTGTCCATTTCCACTTCAGGTGGGCAGCGCCGCTTCGACGGTTTCCTCAACAGGGTCACAGGGCGTTCTCGCTAATGGCGTCCGTCTTTGTCGAATAGATCCCCAGGTTAACCCTCGACTCCCTGTCCGCGTGGTGCCACAGATGATTAACGCACCTTTCCAGGCATGGTATCGGCGCAGACGCGCGTCGGCTCTTCGCCTCGGCTGTGGGAAGAAGGACCGGGGGTTCCGTGGCTTTTCGTCTCGTTGTTCCTATCGGCCAGCCACCGGATAGGGGGTTTCAACCAGTTTCAACCAATTGAGCAAAATAGGGTTCAGGAGGCCGGCGGTTCAAGTCCGCCCGGCCCGACCAGATCAGATCTTCCATCAACCTTCCACGATCGCGATCGAACTTGCGTTGTGTGATGGAACCCAGGTGTGCTACAATCCGTTTCCAAGTGTAGTTCCCCCCTGAAGGTCACAAAGCCAGACGTGCGGCCCGGGTGCCTGCCCGTGCCGCGACATGGGGGTGTACGCGATGGCTATGAGCCTCACGAGAGTCCAGTGGACCGCGCCGGTGGCCCAGCGGGAGGTCCGGCTCCGAACTGCCACCGACATGTGGAGAAGGATCCGGAAGCTCAACGAGAGCGACGCGGATCGCACGAAGATCACCGCGGCCTACCTGCAGCTGGGGGACGTTGTCGAGCTGGTGCCTCAGCGCTTCCGGATCGCCCTCGGCGGATCCATCATCGATTAGCGGGGCGACGTAACCTCAGAAGCGGAACTGCACCCCAAGGAAGTAGCCGCTGTACGAGGACGAGGTCAGCGTGCCGCCGGACCAGTTGGTCAGGAACGTCCCCGATCGGTACTCCGCGAACGCGGTGACGAGCGGGAGCGGCGAGAAGGTCACGCCGACGTTGAACTCGCTGCCAGAGCCGCTGCCCGTGTGCTGCGCGGCGATCGCCGGCGAGCTCATGGCGATGTCCGCGCGGTTACTGAGGCCCGACAGCGCCGTCCAGCTCCCGCGGAGCGTTACGCCGGGGGCGACGGTCATCCGCGCATCGAAGCCGAGGCGGAATCCCAGACTCGACAACAGGACCACGTCTGAGGCGACGGGTCCTCGGGCGTTGAAGACGAACCCCCCGTACCCCGCGAACGCCCCGAACCCGATCGGCCCGGCACCCAGCCCCAGCCGCAGGCCGGTCTCACCTCCCACGACCTGCCCGCTGTAGCCGGACAGCGGGCTGCCCGCAAAGCTCACGTTGCTGAGCGGACCATAGTAGAGCATCGTCCCGAACTCGACTGGACCCAGGGCCGGCCCGAAGCGCACGCCGAGATTGGTCGCGTTCCAGCCGAACGTCCCCGACGGCGTGCCGTACGAGAACTGGCTCGGCCACATGAAGACCTGCGTCGCCGCGCGGGCGCCCGCAGGCAGCATCAGCAGTGACGCGAGCATGACGACGACGATCCCGATGCGCATCCTGGCTCCTCCTCTGCATCGGAGACATGCCCGGGCCCGCGGCTTTCAGACGGTTGCGGCGGCGAGGGAACCCGGCCCGTCGTTGGCCCGTAGGATAGGATGCGCGTGGTAGGTGTGGAATGTCGCCCATCGCTGGAGAAACGACGATGCTTCGGTGCGAGGTCGAGGCCCACGGGCGTGCGGCGATCGTCCACGTGGCGGGGGAGATCGACATGAGCAACGCCGGCGAATTCGCGCTCTTCCTCCGGCGGGCCACGGCTTTCGGGCAGCACGTGATCGTGAACATGACACATGTGCTGTACGTGGACGGGCGGGGTCTCCATGCTCTCCGCGAGGCCGAGCACGAGTGTCAGAGGAGGCGCCGTCGGCTGATGGTCGCGGGCGCGGTTCCGATCGTGCGCCGTGTCATGGGGATCGTCCGGCTCGACGAGGCCATCGCCTGCGTGGATTCGGTAGAAGAGGCGCTCCAGGTGCTCAGGACCGTGTCAAACGGCGCCGACTAGGTTCTTTTCTCCCGCCTGGGGTGTCTAAGTTCAGTGATTCCGTCCGCTTAAGCGTTCAGCGATTCTGTCCGCTGCCGCTGTCGG
>MENB01000033.1:12788-13228 GCA_001768125.1 Armatimonadetes bacterium RBG_19FT_COMBO_69_19 | reverse complement strand
TGAGTCGCTGTACTTGATCATATTGTCGCCAGGGGTGGTCAGCCCTTGGCGGTACTGGATGCGCTGCTCGCTTGGCTGCACTGGGCGCCCCTTCCTTTCGCCTGCTCCCCGTGGAGCGCAATGGCGGCTGCTGCGGGTTGACGCGTGTGCCCCGCCGCGCAGCGACCGGGGCAGAGGTGGCCGGCGTCAGGCGCTTGATCGCCAGAGGGCGTCCCTGGTAGAAGACGCTGATCGTGCCATCGAGGTGCTCGTGGATCTCGACGCGGGCTTTGGCATAGCTCCGGCCGTCGGGCAGGATTTGCAGAAGATCGCGGCCGAGGGCGACGGTGTGGTCATTGGCGACGGTCCGCAGGTACTTGAAGCAGAAGATGGTGTCGGGATCGAGGCCAGGGGGCCACGACCGATCCACTGGCTCCGGATGCGCGGCGGGCTTGGCGAAG
>MENB01000033.1:12080-12750 GCA_001768125.1 Armatimonadetes bacterium RBG_19FT_COMBO_69_19 | reverse complement strand
ATTCGCCGCCTCTTTGGTCTGGATGCCGGCCATGCGCAGTTCGGTCACCAGCCGATCTTGCAGCGCGCCGAAGAGCCGCTCGATGCGACCTTTGGCCTGTGGACTGGAGGCGGGGATCCACTGAATGCCGAGTTCCTGGAAGACGCGGCCGAGTTGGGTGGGGGCCCGGTGGCCCTGCAGCTGCTCCTCCAATGTGAGCGGCTGGCGGGGCGATCGGGCGAAGATGCCATGTTTGTCGGTGTAGGCGGCCAGGGGGAGGCCGGGGCCGCGGGCGGCTTGGAGGAAGACCTGGAAGTAGCCGGCGGTCGTCTCTTCCTCCTCGAAGAAGCCGCCGAGCATCTTGCTGGTTGCGTCGTCGATGCCCGCGTGCAGCACGAGCTCGGGGCCGCGCGCTTCCAGCCAGGCGTGATGGCTCCCGTCGAACTGGGCGAGCATCCCTTCCTGGGGCATGCGGGTGCGGCGGGTGCGGTGACGTGGGGGACGTCGGGTGCGCGGGCTGGCCACCCCAGCCGCAGTGAGGATGCGGTGCACGGTGGGGCGAGAGAGCGGGAGCCGTTCATGCGCGGCGAGCAATTCAGTGAGGTGCTGAAAATTGACACGGGTATACTTCGTGCGGGCGAGGCGGAGGAGGCGGTCCCGCACCCTGTCCGGGGTCCGTCGCGGCGAGGGG
>MENB01000033.1:11960-12065 GCA_001768125.1 Armatimonadetes bacterium RBG_19FT_COMBO_69_19 | reverse complement strand
CCTGGAAGGCAGCCCGCAGGCGGCGGATCTGCCGGTCGGAGAGCCCCAGGAGGCGCAGCGCCTCAGCCATCGTACACGTGCGCCTTTGGAGGGCGTTGAGGACGA
>MENB01000033.1:5356-11910 GCA_001768125.1 Armatimonadetes bacterium RBG_19FT_COMBO_69_19 | reverse complement strand
TGGATTCGGTAGAAGAGGCGCTCCAGGTGCTCAGGACCGTGTCAAACGGCGCCGACTAGGTTCTTTTCTCCCGCCTGGGGTTGACAACCCTACGCCCAGAATGGTACAGTCCCGCGTAAGCTCGATATGAGGGAGTGCGCCTAGGGTTCCACGGCCTCCACAAGGGCCGGTCGGTCCAAGCGGCGCAGGCGGCCGGAGGATGGCCGTTACACCGTCAGGACAAAAGCCTGAGGGATAGGTTCCTCGCAGGGATCTATCGCTCAGGCTTTTTTCTATCCCTACGGAAGCAATACGCAGGCGATGACGGGAAGCAGTAGGCAGGGCAGGGTTCCAAGAGAGCCGGGAGAGGGGTGCGACCCGGCAGCCCGCTGCACCGCCGAACTCGTCCCCGAGCTGTGACGCCGATCGACATGCCGTAGGCGTCGCCGGAAGCCGCCGATAACCGGCCAGAGCGCCGGCGGTCCGACGCAGCTCGTCGGATCCCGGAACTAAGGTGGTACCGCGGGAGCATCCGCCCTTAGGATGTCTCCCGCATCGTGTTTTCTGGGGCCGTCACGGCCCCGAGGGGAGACCGGCATGGCACGTCAGATCGAGCCACCATCCACGAAACGCGCCTCGCGCGCGAAGACGATGACGGGTGCCCAGGTGCTGGTCGAAGCCTTGCGGCGCGAAGGGGTCGAGGTCCTCTTCGGCCATCCGGGCGGGGCGTCGCTGCCGATCTACGACGCGCTGTACGACGCCCGCGATGTCCGCCACATCCTCGTCCGCCATGAGCAGGTCGCTGCCCACGCCGCGGTCGGCTTTGCCCGCGCCTCGGGCAAAGTGGGCGTCTGCACCGCGACCTCGGGGCCGGGCGCCACCAACCTCGTCACCGGCATCACGGACGCGATGATGGACTCCGTCCCGGTCGTGGCCATCACCGGTCAGGTCCCCCGGCCGGTCATCGGCAACGATGCCTTCCAGGAGGCGGACGTCACGGGCGTGACGATGCCCATCACGAAGTGGAACCACCTCGTTATGGACGTGGGGGACGTGGCTCCCTCCGTGCAGCGAGCCTTCTACCTCGCGCGGACCGGCCGCCCCGGCCCGGTCCTCGTGGACATCCCGCGCGACGTCTCGCAGGAAAGCTGCACGCCGGAGTTCCTCGAGGGGGTCCCTGTCCCCGAGTACCACCCGGCCCTCGACGGCACGCCCAAGCAGATCACCGCGGCGGTCGAGATGCTGGCCGCGGCCGAACGTCCTGTGATCTACGCCGGCGGGGGCATCATCAGCGCGGAGGCCAGCGTGGAGCTCACGGCCCTCGCCGAGCGCACGCGGATCCCGGTCACCCTCACCCTGATGGGCAAGGGGGCGATGGACGAGACAGACCCCTTGTGCCTCGGGATGCTCGGCATGCACGGCAGCGTCTTCGCGAACTACGCGGTGAACGAGGCCGACGTCATCCTCGCCGTCGGCGCGCGGTTCGACGACCGGGTCACGGGCCGGCTGCGCGACTTCGCGCCCAAGGCCCGCTTCATCCACATCGACATCGACCCGGCCGAGATCGGCAAGAACAAGCCGGCCCACGTGCCGATCGTCGGCGACGCCAAGCGCGTGCTCGGCGCGCTCGCTGCGCAGGCCCGAGCGCCGAAGATCGATGGCTGGTGGGCGCAGATCGAGGAATGGCGGCAGCGGTATCCGTTCCGCTACCGGCAGCGCGACGGAGCGATCAGCGCGCAGTACGTGTGCGAGCAGATCAACCGCCTCACCGGCGGGTCGGCCATCGTCGCCACGGACGTCGGCCAGCACCAGATGTGGATGGCGCAGTGGTACCGTCCGCGCGGACCGCGCTCCTTCATCTCCTCCGGGGGCCTCGGCACGATGGGCTTCGGCTTCCCCGCGGCGATGGGCGCGAAGTTCGCCTGCCCGGACCGCCAGGTCATCGCGGTCGTGGGCGACGGCGGCTTCCAGATGACGATGCAGGATCTCATCACCGCGGTGGTCCACCGCATGGCGCTGCCGATCATCATCCTGAACAACGGGGCGCTCGGTATGGTCCGGCAGTGGCAGACCTTCTTCTACCACGACCGGCGCTCGGCGTCCATCCTCCGCAACCCCGATTTCGCCCGCATCGCCGAGGCCTTCGGCGCGCGCGGGATCCGTGTGGAGCGTCCCGAGCAGGTGGACGCCGCGCTCACGATGGCGCTGGCCGTCGAGGACGGCCCGGTCGTGGTGGACATCCTGTGCGATCCCGAGGAGAACTGCCTGCCGATGATCCCCTCGGGGCAGTCCGTGGCCGAGATGATCATCGATGAGTGAGACGCATACCGCCACGATCAGCGTGCTCGTGGAGAACAGCCCGGGGGTCCTTGTACGGGTCGCCGGGCTCATCCGCCGGCGCGGCGTGAACATCCACAGCCTGTCCGTGGGACCGACGGAGAACCCGGCGGTCTCCCGGATGACGATCGTCGTCGACACGCCGCCCGACCGGACGGAGCAGTTCGCCAAGCAGCTGCGCAAGCTGGTCGAGGTCCGGCGGGCGACGTCGATCGACGGTGCGGCGACAGTCGACCGGGAGCTCGCCCTGATCAAGGTCAACGCCACGCCTGGGACGCGGATGGAGATCATGGAGATCGCCAACGTCTTCCGGGCCAACGTGGTCGATCTCACCGATCGCACGATGACGCTCGAGGTTACGGGCAAGGGCGAGAAGGTCGACGCCATCCTCTCGCTGCTCAGCAAGCACGGCATCCGGGAAGTGGCGCGCACGGGACAGGTCACGCTCGTGCGCGGACCGCAGGCGACCTAAGGAGGCGGTATCATGGCCAGGATCTTCTACGATCAGGACGCGCCGCTCGAGCCCCTGAAGGGACGGACGGTCGCCGTCATCGGGTACGGGAGCCAGGGCCACGCGCACGCCCTGAACCTCCGCGACAGTGGGATCGACGTCGTCGTGGGGCTCTACCAAGGCAGCGCCTCATGGGCGAAGGCCGAGGCGGAGGGGCTGGCGGTCGCCACCGTCGCCGACGCGTCGAGGCGGGCCGATCTGGTCGCGATGCTCACCCCCGACCACGTCCAGCGGACCCTGTACGAGCGGGACATCGCCCCGAACCTGCGCGCGGGCCGCACGCTGCTGTTCGCCCACGGCTTCAACGTCCACTACAACCAGATCCAGCCGTCGCCGGATACGGACGTGGTGATGATCGCGCCGAAATCCCCCGGCCACCGGATGCGCGAGCTGTTCGTCGAGGGCTCCAGCGTACCGGCGCTGCTGGCCGTGCATCGGGACGCGACAGGGAATGCAAAGGCGACCGCGCTCGCCTACGCGCGCGGGATCGGCTGCACCAAGGCGGGGGTCATCGAGACGACCTTCCGCGAGGAAACCGAGACGGACCTCTTCGGGGAGCAGGCCGTCCTGTGCGGCGGGATCACGAGCCTCATCAAAGCCGGGTACGAGCTGCTGGTCGAGGCCGGGTACTCGCCGGAGATCGCCTACTTCGAGTGCCTGAACGAGATGAAGCTCATCGTGGACCTCATCTACGAGGGCGGCTTCTCCTACATGCGCTACTCGGTCTCGGACACCGCCGAGTATGGCGACTACAGCCGGGGAAATCGGGTCATCGACGAGCACGCCCGCCAGGCGATGCGCAAGATCCTCCAGGAAGTTCAGGACGGGACCTTTGCAAAAGAGTGGGTCCTGGAGAACCAGGCGGGACGCCCGAGCATGACCGCGCACCGCCGGCGTGAGGCGGCGCATCCGATCGAGGAGATCGGCCGGCAGCTCCGGGCGATGATGCCCTGGCTGCGACGGCCGGCCACGAAGCGCCAGCCCGTGGGAGCCCCCTAAGGTGAGTCCGGTGCCCGCCCGCGTCCAGATCTTCGACACCACGCTGCGTGACGGTGAGCAGTCGCCGGGTTTCTCCATGACCGCGGGCGAGAAGGTCGAGATGGCCCGCCAGCTCGAGCGATTGGGCGTCGACGTCATCGAAGCGGGGTTCCCGATCTCCTCCCCGGGCGAGTTCGAGGCAGCGCGCCGGGTGGCGCGCGAAGTGAGCGGACCCACGATCTGCGTGCTCGCCCGGACCGCCCCGCAGGACATCGAACGGGCATGGGAGGCGGTGCGCGATGCGGGGCGCCCGCGCATCCACACCTTCATCGCCACGTCCCCCATCCACATGGCCCGCAAGCTGCGGATGAGTCCCGCAGCGGTCTTGGAGACTGCTGCGGAAGCAGTTCGTCTGGCCCGGAATGTCGCGCCTGAGGTGGAGTTCAGCGCCGAGGACGCCACGCGCTCTGAGGTGGACTTCCTCTGTCGGGTCTTCGAAGCCGCCATCAAGGCGGGAGCGACGATCATCAACATCCCCGACACCGTCGGCTACGCGCAGCCGGACGAGTTCGGTGAGCTGGTGCGGACGTTGATCGAGCGCGTGCCGGGGATGGATCGGGTCACGGTCAGCGTGCACTGCCACAACGACCTGGGCGTGGCCACGGCCAACACGCTCGCCGGCATCCGCGCGGGCGCGCGGCAGGTCGAGGGCACGGTGAACGGTATCGGCGAGCGCGCCGGTAACGTCGCCCTCGAGGAGGTCATCATGGCCCTGCGCACCCGGCCCGACCTCTACGGCCTCACGGCGGGCGTCGACACCTCGCAGATCTTCGCCACAAGCCGGCTGCTGTGCGCACTCACGGGCATCGACGTCCAGCCGAACAAAGCGGTCGTCGGCGCGAACGCCTTCGCGCACGAGGCCGGCATCCACCAGCACGGTGTGCTGGCCGATCGCCGCACCTACGAAATCATGACCCCCGAGTCGGTTGGGCTGCCCACGAACCGGCTGGTGCTCGGCAAGCACTCCGGGCGCCACGCGCTCGCGGCGGTCCTCGAGGCCGCCGGCTTCCGGCTCAGCCGTGAAGACCTCGACCGCGCCTATCAGCGGTTCAAGGATGTTGCCGACCGCAAGAAGACCGTCCTGCCCGAAGAGGTCGTGGCCCTCGTCGAGGAAGACTTCGCCGCCCCGCCGCGGACCTGGGAGCTGCGCCGCTTCGCGGTGACGACGGGGAGTGCCCGGGACCCGTCCGCGTCGGTGACGCTGGTGTCGGGAGGCGTCGAGACCGAGCGAGCCGCGACCGGCGATGGCCCCATCGACGCGATGTTCGCGGCGATCAACGGTATCGTCGCGCTCGCTCCCGCGCTCGTGGACTACACCGTGCGCGCCGTGGCCGGCGGCACCGAGGCGGTGGGGGAGGCGATCGTCCGCATCCGGCTCGATCACGATCTTTCGGTCGGCCGGGCGAGCAGCACGGACGTGCTGGAGGCGAGCGCCCGGGCGTACGTCGCCGCGATCAACAAGCTGGTGGCCGGGCGCCCGGTGCCTGTCGCTGCCGGGGGGAGCCGGCCATGAGCATGACCATGACCGAGCAGATCCTCGCCGCGCACGCCGGGGCGAAGTCGGTGAAGCCGGGGGAGATCATCGACTGCCGGGTCGACTTCGTCTTCGCCAACGACATCACGGCGCCGCTCGCCATCCGGGAGTTCCAGAAGATGGGGGTCGAAGCCGTCTTCGACCCCCATCGGGTCGCCTTCGTGCTCGACCATTACGTCCCCAACAAAGACATCGCCTCCGCCAATCAGGCCAAGATCACGCGCGAGTTCGTGCGCGAGCACGGCCTCCCGCATTTCTACGACATCGGCCGGGCGGGCATCGCCCACGTGCTGCTCGCCGAAGACGGGTTCGTCGGGCCGGGCGATGTCTTCATCGGCGCCGACTCGCACACGTGCAACCACGGGGCGCTCGGGGCGTTCGCGACCGGCGTCGGCTCCTCGGATCTCGCCGCGGCGATGGCCCTCGGGCGGCTCTGGCTGCGGGTGCCGGAGACGGTGCGCTACGTCTTCACCGGCCGGCCGCGTCCCTGGGTGACGGGCAAGGACCTGGTGCTCTCGATCATCGGCACGATCGGCGTCGACGGCGCTCGCTACGGGGCGATGGAGTTTGCCGGCGAGACCCTGGAGTACCTCACGATGGACGAGCGCTTCTCGATCACCAACATGGCGATCGAGGCCGGCGCGAAGAACGGCATCATGGAGCCGGACGAGCGGACGCTCGCCTGGATCACGCCGCGCGCCCGGCGGCCCTTCACGGTGGTCCGCACCGATCCGGATGCGGCGTACGCCGACGTCCGCACGATCGACGCCGCCCGGCTGGATCCGGTCGTGGCCGCGCCCTCGTCCCCGGGCAACGTCGTGCCCGTGCGAGAGGTGGCCGGCGTGCGTGTCGACCAGTGCTTCATCGGGACCTGCACGAACGGCCGCATCGAGGACCTCCGCGTCGCGGCGAGGGTGCTGGCGGGCCACACCGTCCACCGCGACACGCGCTTACTGGTCATCCCGGCCACGCCGGCGATCTACCGCCAGGCGCTCGACGAAGGGCTGATCAAGGTCTTCCTCGACGCCGGGGCGGCGGTGAGCACCCCGACCTGCGGACCGTGCATCGGTGGCCACATGGGGGTGCTGGCGGAGGGGGAGGTCTGCGTCTCGACGAGCAGCCGCAACTTCGTCGGCCGCATGGGCCATCGTACGA
>MENB01000033.1:3705-5132 GCA_001768125.1 Armatimonadetes bacterium RBG_19FT_COMBO_69_19 | reverse complement strand
CGAGGACCTCGATCCGACGCTACGCGACCGGATCGGACAGGGTGACATCCTCATCGCCGGCGAGAACTTCGGGCAGGGCAGCTCGCGGGAGCACGCGCCGATCGCGCTCAAGGGCCTGGGTCTGGCGGCGGTCGTGGCGATCTCGTTCGCGCGCATCTTTTACCGGAATGCTTTCAATATCGGGCTGCCCGTGCTCGAGTGCCGCGACGCGCACGCCCGCGTCCGGGACGGTGACCTGGTGGAGGTGGACTTCGGAGGGGGGACGGTGCGCGACGTGACCCGGGAGGAGCGCTACGCCGGGCAGCCGATCCCGGAGTTCATGCAGCGGTTGGTGGACGCGGGTGGGCTGGTGGGATACGTGCGCGCCCAGATCGGCAAGTCCTAGAGAGCGAACGGTGAGGAGGAACGGGGATGGCAGATCGCGCGGAGTGGCAACCTGAGGAGCGCCGGGTCGAGGCCGAGCGGGGGAAGGACCGGCGCCGCCGGCCCGAGGATCCCGCCGAGCCGGAGTGGGTCCTGGAGCGGATCCAGCAGACCTTCGAGACGCGGAAGGATTGACGCACGGTGTACGGAAGCGCGTGGCCGTCCTGCCGGGCGACGGGGTCGGCCCGGAGGTCACCGCTGAAGCCATCAAGGTGCTCGCCGCCTCCGGTGAGCGCTTCGGCATCGCGCACGAGGTCGTCGAGGGCCTGATCGGTGGCGCCGCGGTTGAGCGGTCGGGGACGCCGCTGCCGCCGGAGACCCTCGACCTGTCGCGCCGGGCCGATGCGGTCCTGCTGGGTGCGGTGGGCGGCCCCCGCTGGGACACGCTGCCGGGACCGCAGCGCCCCGAGCGCGGGCTGCTGCACCTCCGCCAGGTGCTTGCCGTGTACGCCAATCTCCGGCCGGTGCGTGTCTTCGCCGCCGTCGTTCCGCAGATCCCACTCCGTGCCGAGGTCGCCGCGGGCACCGACCTGCTCATCGTCAGAGAGCTCACCGGCGGGCTGTATTTCAGCGAGCCCCGGGGCCGCAGCGCACATGAGGCCGTGGACACCCTGCGGTACACTCGGACCGAGATCGCCCGCGTCGTGCGGGTGGCCCTGCTTACGGCGCGTTCCCGCCGGCGGAAGGTGACCTCCGTGGACAAAGCCAACGTCCTCGAAACATCCCGGCTGTGGCGGGAGGTGGTGGAGGAGGAGGCCCGGGCCGTCCCCGACGTGACGGTCGAGCACATGCTGGTCGACACCTGTGCGATGCAGCTGGTCCGCAATCCCCGCTCGTTCGACGTGATCGTCACGGAGAACATGTTCGGGGACATCCTCAGCGACGAGGCCGGCGCCATCGCGGGCTCGATGGGGCTGCTCCCGTCGGCCAGTGTGGGCGATCAGCATCCATTCGTCTACGAGCCGGTGCACGGGTCCGCCCCCGACATCGCCGGGAAGGGGATC
>MENB01000033.1:190-3696 GCA_001768125.1 Armatimonadetes bacterium RBG_19FT_COMBO_69_19 | reverse complement strand
GCCGGCGCCATCCTGAGCGTCGCCCTGATGCTGCGCCATTCGTTCGACCGCCCCGACGCCGCGGGGGAGGTGGAGCGGGCGGTGGAGCAGGTGATCGCGGACGGCGTGCGAACCCCCGACCTCGGTGGGAGCGCGACGACAGCGCAGGTCGGCGATGCCGTGGCCGCGACGCTCACCCGCAGCACGGCGAGGATGGGAGGCACGCGATGACGAGGAACCCGGCGGTGCGGGACCTGCGTGAGCGCAGCGCGCGGATGCTCGATGGACCCGACCGCGCGCCGGCGCGGTCGTACTTCAAGGCGATCGGGCTGACCGATGAGGATCTGCGTAAGCCCCTCATCGGCATCGCTAACACCTGGATCGAGCTCATGCCCTGCAATTTCCATCTGCGCCGGCTTTCCGAGCACGTCAAAGCGGGCGTCCGCGAGGCCGGGGGCACGCCGCTCGAGTTCAACACGGTGGCCATCTCGGACGGCATCTCGATGGGGACCGAGGGGATGAGGACTTCCCTCATCAGCCGCGAGGTGATCGCGGACTCGATCGAGCTCGTCGCCCGCGGCTACCTCCTGGACGGGCTGGTCGCGATCTCAGGATGCGACAAGACGATCCCCGGCACGGTCATGGCGCTCGCCCGGGTGGACCTGCCGTCGCTGATGCTCTACGGGGGGTCGATCATGCCCGGGACGTTCCGGGGCGCGGACGTGACGGTGCAGGACGTCTTCGAAGCGGTCGGCGCATACCACGCGGGGAAGATGGACGCCGCCGCGCTGGTCGAGCTGGAGTCGCACGCCTGCCCGGGGCCGGGCGCCTGCGGCGGGCAGTTCACGGCCAACACGATGGCGATGGCGTTCGAGGTGATGGGGATCAGCCCGATGAGCAGCGCGGACGTGCCCGCCATGGCCGCGCAGAAGGATACGGTCTCACGCGAGGCCGGCCGGCTGGTGATGCAGGTGCTGCGCGCGGGCCTGCGGCCGAAGCAGATCATCACGCGCGAGTCCATCGAGAACGCGATCGCCGCGGTCGCCGCCTCGGGGGGCTCCACCAATGCCGTGCTGCACCTGCTCGCGATCGCCCAGGAGGCGGGGGTTCCGCTCAGCATCGATGACTTCGACCGGATCAGCGAGCGCACCCCGCTGCTGGCCGACCTGAAGCCCGGCGGACGGTTCACGGCGGTGGACCTGCATGAGGCGGGCGGCATCCGGCTGCTTGCCCGCAGGCTGCTCGAGGCCGGCGTGCTCCACGAGGAGGCGATGACGGTGACCGGCCGGACCGTTGGGGCCGAGGCGGCCGCCGCGCGGGAGACGCCCGGACAGCAGGTGGTCCGGCCGCTGCGCGCACCGCTCAAGGCCACGGGCGGCCTCGCCATCCTCAAAGGCAACCTGGCGCCCGAAGGGTGCGTCGTGAAGGTCGCCGGGCATGAGCGCACCGTGCACCGCGGGCCGGCGAGGGTCTTCGACTCGGAGGAGGAGGCGTTCGATGCCGTGGCCCGGGGGACGCTGTCGGCCGGTGACGTCGTGGTGATCCGCTACGAGGGGCCGATGGGCGGGCCCGGTATGCGCGAGATGCTGGCGGTCACCGCCGCCCTCGTCGGCGCCGGGCTGGGGGAGTCGGTGGCGCTGCTGACCGACGGCCGCTTCTCGGGTGCCACGCGCGGGCTGATGGCCGGCCACGTCGCGCCGGAGGCCGCGCGGGGCGGTCCGATCGCCGCCCTGCGCGACGGCGACATCGTGAGCCTCGACGTCCCCGCCCGCCGGCTGGACGTCGCGCTTTCCGACGCCGAACTCGCGCAGCGGCTGGCCTCGTGGGAGCCTCCCGCGCCGCGTTACGCGAGGGGAGTCATGGCCAAGTACGCGCGTCTCGTTTCCTCCGCGTCCCTCGGCGCGGTCACGCGATGATGGAGGTCCGAACGTCACTACGTCGACCGGGAAGGTTGCACGCGTCCCGCGCGTTGGAAGCGATGCCCGATCGCCGCCCGAGCAGGGAGGGACAGATGGCCGCTCGAGTCCGTGCGCTGGTCATGCTGGGAATGCTCATCCTCGCGCCGGTCCAGGCGCAGGTCGACGCCGCCCCGACATGCCCGCCCACCCGGTCCGACGCGCTCGGTCCCTTCTACACGCCCGGGGCCCCGGTGCGTGATCAGGTCGGCCGGGGACACGCGCTCACCGGCGTCGTGAAGTCGTCCCGGGACTGCCGCCCGCTCGGCGGCGCACGCATCGAATTCTGGCTCGCGGGACCGTCGGGGGAGTACGGTGACGCCTGGCGGGCAACGGTGGCCGCCGACCAGGAGGGCCGCTACCGCTTCGAGAGCCACCTCCCGCCCCCGTACGCCGGACGGCCGTCCCATATCCACGTGCGTGTCTCCGCGCAGCGCCACCGGGTTCTCGTCACGCAGTACTATCCACCTGCCGGCGCCCGCGAAGGTCGCTTCGACCTCGTGGTCGAGCCCGCGCAGTAATCCGCACCCTCGCAGGGGGTATGTCCGTGTCCGGTCAGACCACCATCGCTACCGCCGTCCTCGCCGTGCTGTTCGCCGTGCTGCCGGGGCCGGTGACCGCGTCACCGGCGGCGCAGCGCTTCGTCATCGTCCCGGCCGAATCGCTCGTGACCTATCGAGTGCATGAGACCCTGTTCCGGGACGGCAACCGCCTGAACGTCGCCGTGGGCACGACGAACGCGATCAAGGGTGAGATCGCCGTGGACCGCGCGGCGCCCCGCAGCAGCAGGATCGGAACGATCACCGTGGATATCAGTACCTTCCGGTCGGACAGCGCCCGCCGTGACCAGGCCATCCGGGAGCGCTGGTTGGAATCCTCCCGCTTCCCCGTCGCCGAGTTCCGTCCGACGGCGGTGCAGGGGTTGCCGGCCGCATACCGCGACGGAGAGGAGCTGCGGCTGAAGGCGGTCGGGGACCTCACGATCCGGGCCGTGACGCGTCAAGTGACCTTCGACTTCACCCTGGTCCTGCAGGGGAGCACCCTCCGCGGGACCGCCCAGACCACCGTGCGCATGACCGACTTCGGATTCGACCCACCGAGCATCCTGGGGATCCTGCGCACCGAGAACGAGATCCACCTGGAGTTCCGCTTCACCGCCCGCCCCCCGGCGCCGTAGTCTCGCGCCGCGGGCGTCCGGCGCCGTGTTGCACGCGCTTTCACGCGGTGCTACGATGATGCCCTGACGTGCGACGCCCCCTGGTGAACCCGAAGCTCAAGGATCCGCTCGCCGACCGGTTCGGCCGGGCCGTCCTCGCCCTGCGCACGGTCGACGAGGTGTACCGCTTCTTCGAGGACGTCTGCACGGTGGGCGAGTTCAAGGCTCTGGCGGCGCGCTTCGAGATCGCCCGGCTCCTCCACGCGGGACAAACCTACGACGAGATCGTTCGAGCCACCCACGCCAGCACCGCCACGATCAGCCGGGTCCGCCGCTTCCTCGAATACGGGGCCGACGGCTACCGCCTCGTGCTCGACCGCCTGCACGCCCGGCGCCGGCATGGCCGTTAAACTCGT
>MENB01000033.1:0-178 GCA_001768125.1 Armatimonadetes bacterium RBG_19FT_COMBO_69_19 | reverse complement strand
CGACCGGACGCTCTGGGACCACGCCAGCGTCTCCGAACTCGTCCCCCCATTCCGCAGGGTGGACGGCGATGCGGTGGAAGACGCCGGCGGCGTTCGCGTGCGCCTCTTCCCGGGCGCCCGGGACGTTCTGGAGGTGCTGCGCGAGCGCGGCATCCTCATCTCCGTGGCGAGTTGGAAC
>MENB01000032.1:29301-34303 GCA_001768125.1 Armatimonadetes bacterium RBG_19FT_COMBO_69_19 | reverse complement strand
GCGGGGAGGCTGTGCGGGATCTGCGCCGGCGCCACCGTCTCCGGCCGCAGGACATCCTCGTGGTCATCGACGACCTCGATCTGCCTCTGGGCCGGCTGCGGCTTCGAGCCTCCGGCAGTGCCGGGGGGCACAACGGTCTGAAGTCGATCATCGAGGCCCTCGGGACGACTGAATTTCCCCGCCTGCGGGTCGGGATCGGCCGGCCGGCCGAGGGTGTCGACCCCGCGGACCACGTGCTGACCCGGTTCACGTCCGATGAGCAGGCCGTTGTGGACGCCGCCCTGGATCGCGCCGCGGAGGCGATCGAGACGGCGATCGCCGAAGGCATCGAAACGGCGATGAACCGGTTCAATCCCGGGGGGAACGATGGGAACCGCTGACGCGGCGGTCGAAGCCACCGGGCTCACCAGGAGTGCGCTTGGGGGACGTGGCCGCGATGCTCGGCTTTCGACCGCCGTGACATTGCCGTCTAGGGGCTTTCGACTATAATGGCGGAGGAACCCAACCCCCTATGAACGCACAGAGTCGATCCGTCCCGAGCCGCCTCCCCCCCGGGCAGCAGGAAACCGAGAAGTGGCCCGTCCTGCACTACGGTACGGTGCCCCGCTTCGACCCCGCGCGCTGGGACTTCAAGGTGTTCGGCGAGGTCGAGCAGCCGGTGCGCCTGACGTACCAGGAGTTCATGGCGCTCCCGAAGACGACGCTCACCTGCGATATCCACTGCGTGACCGCCTGGTCGAAGTTCGGGGTGACATTTGAGGGCGTGCCGGCGAAGGCCGTCCTCGACCTGGCCGGGGTGAAGGCCTCCGCGAAGTTCGTCATGGTGCACGCCGAGCAAGGCTACGAGGCGAACCTGTCCCTCGAGTACCTGTTCGCTCCGGATGCCCTCCTGGCGCACCGCGCCGACGGCAAAGATCTGGCTCCCGAGCACGGCTGGCCGCTGCGCCTGGTCGTGCCGCGCCTGTACTTCTGGAAGAGCGCGAAGTGGGTGCGGGGGCTCGAGCTGATGGCGCAGGACCGGCGGGGCTTCTGGGAGCGGAATGGGTATCACAACCAGGCCGATCCGTGGAAGGAAGAACGCTACTCCGACCCCTGGTAGGATCGATCTCTCGGCGAGGGAGTCTATGACGCTGACCGACTTCAACTCGATGTGGTACGGCGTGCTGGTGATCGGCGCGGGCGGCCTGGTCTACGCTCTGGCCACGGCTTCATGGATCCGCCGGGCCGACCCGGGCAACGATCGGATGCGGGAGATCGCCGGGGCGATCCGCACCGGGGCGATGGCGTTCCTCGCGCGCGAGTACCGCGTGCTGGCCGTCTTCGTCGTCGTGGTCGCCGCGCTGCTCTGGGCGGCGCTCAGCGCGGAGCTTGCCATCTCCTTCGTCACCGGCGCCGTCCTCTCCATCCTGGCCGGCAATCTGGGCATGCGCATCGCCACGCTGGCCAACGTCCGCGCGGCCTGGGCGGTAAAGAGCGACCTTAACGCCGGGCTGGTCGTGGCGTTCCGCTCCGGGGCGGTCATGGGATTCGGGGTGGTCTCACTCGGGCTGCTCGGCGTGCTGGCGCTGTTCCGGATCTTCGGTGACGCCAATGCCATCTTCGGCTTCTCGTTCGGCGCATCGTCTGTGGCGCTCTTTGCCCGCGTGGGGGGCGGGATCTACACGAAGGCGGCGGACGTGGGAGCCGATCTCGTTGGCAAGGTCGAGGTGGGGATCCCGGAGGACGACCCGCGCAACCCCGCCGTGATCGCCGACAACGTCGGCGATAACGTCGGCGACGTCGCGGGGATGGGGGCCGACCTCTTCGAGAGCTACGTGGGATCCCTGATCGCCGCCGTGGCGTTGGGCTTGTCGGCGGCGCAGCGGGGACTCATCACGCTGCCGTTCATCCTGGCCGCCCTGGGCATCGTCGGGAGTCTCCTCGGGACGTTGATGGTGCGGGTCCGGGGAAATGAGTCCGCGCACAAGGCCCTGAACCGGGGGATCATCAGCGCCACCGTCTGGACGGCGGTGCTGTCCGGCGCGGCGATCTACGTCATGCTGGGGTCGCTGGCGATGTACTGGGCTTTCCTTTCGGGGCTGCTGGCGGGCATCGTCATCGGCTACGCGACGGAATTCTACACGTCGTCGAGTTACCGTCCGACCCGGCGTCTGGCGGAGGCGGCCCAGACCGGGTCGGCGACGAACATCATCGAGGGGATGGCGCTCGGCATGCAGAGCGTCCTCCTCCCGGTGGCCTCGGTCGGCGCGGCCATTCTCCTCGCGCATCACTTCGGTGGGCTGTACGGCATCGCGATCTCCGCCGTGGGCATGCTGTCCACCCTGGGCATCACGCTGGCCACCGACTCGTACGGTCCGGTCGCCGACAACGCGGCCGGCATCGCGGAGATGGCGCACCTGGGCGGCGACGTCCGGCGGCGCGCCGAATCGCTGGATGCGGTGGGCAACACAACCGCGGCGATTGGGAAAGGTTTCGCCATCGGCTCGGCGGCGCTGACCGCCCTGGTGTTCCTCGTCTCGTACGCTGGGGTGGTCGGCCTCGCGGCGGTGGATCTACTGGCGCCCACCACCCTGCTCGGGCTGTTCATCGGAGGCGCGATGCCGTTCGTCTTCTCGTCCTTCACCCTGGCGGCGGTGGGACGGGCGGCGATGCAGATGGTGCAGGAGGTGCGCCGGCAGTTCCGCGAGACCCCCGGGTTGCTCGAGGGACGCGCGACGCCGGATTACGCCCGCGCGGTTTCGATCTCGACCACGGCCGCGATCCGGGAGATGATCGTTCCCGGCCTCTCCGCCGTCATCGTCCCCGTGGCCGTGGGTTTCCTCCTCGGGAAGGAGGCGCTGGCCGGCGTACTCGCCGGCTCGATCGTGACCGGGTTCATGCTCGCCGTGATGATGGCCAACACGGGCGGCGCCTGGGACAACGCCAAGAAGTTCATCGAGGAAGGTCACCTCGGCGGGAAGGGCTCCGACCCCCACAAGGCCGCCGTGGTCGGCGACACCGTGGGCGACCCGTTCAAGGACACGGCCGGCCCCTCGCTCAATATCCTGCTGAAGCTGATGGCCATCGTCTCCATCGTGATCGCCCCGCTGCTGTAGCCGGCCCAGGCTCCGAGGCTCCGTCTACGGGCGTCCTGCGGAAGATCCAGGCGATCCCGCCCTGAGCCCGGAGTTCCCGGATGCACGGCCAGCCTGCGGACCGGCCTGCCAGGCGCGGCCTCAACCTCCGCATCCACCATGACAGAATCGCGCCGCTGCTGAGGACGACCGCCACCGTCCCGCAGGGCGCGGCCACCCGTAGCAGCTCGGGGACATCGAACGGCGCGTTGTGGACGAGCACGAGGTCGGCGGTGGCGCTGCGCAGCGGCAGCGCGAAGGCATCCCCGACCACACGTCGCACGCGTAGGGCCCCGCCGGCCTGCAGGCGCGCCAGCATCAGAGGCGAAACGTCTATCGCGGTGAGCAGTGCTCCCGGATATCGGCGCGCCAGCAGCGCGGTGGCTCCGCCCGTCCCTGCGCCCACCTCGGCGACGATCGTGGGTTGTTCGGTCTCGAGGGTGCGCAGCAGGGCCTGGAGCGGGGCGAAGTACGCAGGATCGTCGCGGATCGTCGTCGCGTAGCGGGGCGCAAGGTGCAGGTAGCGGTCTCGCGCCCACCAGCGGTATCCGGCCCGCAGGGAGGGCACAGCAGCCAGGAGGAGATACCCGAGGTCGGTCAATGCGCCCCCCAGACGGCGGACGAACACGGCGGTCATGTCTCGATGCTTCGCCGGGAGGGAACCAACTCCGGCTGGGGATTCGCTCTGATAACAGTTCACTCGGGGGTCGCGATGCTGCCGAACGTCGGAGTACCGGAACTCATGACGGACCAGAAGACCGATCCATTCGCTTGAGCGCAGTGCGTGTCTCCTGCGTTATCCCGGCATACAATGAGGCGGCGACGATCGCCGGGGTGATCCGCGCCGCGCGCGCCTGCCCCCTGGTGGATGAGGTCATCGTCGTCTCCGACGGCAGCAAAGACGACACGGGGGCGCGGGCTGCCCGCGCGGGGGCGCACCGCGTCATCGCCCTGACCCGCAACGGGGGCAAGGGGCGGGCGGTGCTCGAGGCCGTCCGCGCGGCGCAGGGCGAGATCATCCTGCTCCTGGACGGGGATCTCATCGGACTCCGTCCGGCCCACCTCGCCGAACTCCTGGGGCCGGTGCTGCAGGGCGATGCGGAGATGGCGGTGGCGTTGTTCTCCGAGGATCGCCTGCACAGGCTGATGCGTCCTCTCTCCGGCCAGCGCGCCATCCACCGCTCCCTGCTTTGCCAGGTCGAACGGTTGGAGCAGACGGGGTTTGGATTCGAGATGGCGCTGGACCGCCTGGCGCGGGAGCGGCGCGCCTCTACGCGGCGCGTCACCTGGCACGGGGTGAGCCACCGGTCCAAGCGCGAGAAGTACGGCACGGTCGCCGGGCTGCGGTTGAAGATGCGGGCGTCATCAGATCTGGCCCGCCAGGCCGGCCGTGCCATCCGGCCGCGGAGGTCCTCGCCGATGCTCATCGTGCTGGCGTTCGCTCTGATCGTGCTCGCCGCCTTGGTGCCCGTGTTCCTCCTGCATCCGTCGCGCGTCTCGGCACAGGGCCTGCCGCCGGTGCGCATGCCGGCTGTGGGAGACCGCATCCTGGTCGTCGTGGGCCACCCGGACGATGAGGTGATCGGCGCGGGCGGGTTCATGGCGATGGCAGGGCAGATGGGCGTGGCGGTCAGCGTGGTGGTCGTGACGAACGGCGATAGCAATCGTCTCGCCGCCGCCATGATCACGCGCAAGGTGCGGCCGAAGGCCGATCAGTTGATCGAAGAAGGCCGCGTGCGCCAGCAGGAGACCCTGGAGGCTCTGCACCGCCTCGGCGTCCCGTCGTCCCAGGTGTACTTCCTCGGATTCCCCGACCGCGGTCTCGAGGCGGTGATGCGCAGCACTATCCCCTTCACGTCACCCTACCCCCGCCTGCGGCGGGCGGCCTA
>MENB01000032.1:26538-29281 GCA_001768125.1 Armatimonadetes bacterium RBG_19FT_COMBO_69_19 | reverse complement strand
GGGTGCCCTACACACGGCAGGCGCTGGTGGGGTTGATGCGGGAGATCGTGCTCGAGGTCCAGCCGACGCTGATCATCACGCATGCCCTGTTCGACCGGCACTCCGACCACCGGACCGTAGCCCGCCTCGTGGACACCGTGCGGGGCGGCGTGCCCGTCTATGCCTTCCTCGTCCACGCGCCCGCGTTCCCCCGACCGCTGCGCATGGCGTCCGGCGACCCGATGACGCCGCCGGCGTCGCTGGAGATCGATCCGGCATGGCGGTGGGTGCGATTCGATGTGCCTCGGGACATCGAGCAGGCCAAGCGGCACGCCATCAACGCCTACCGCAGCCAGATCAACACGCCGTACCTCCGGCTGCTGCTGGCCAGCTTCGTACGCACCAACGAGCTGTTCGCTGTTCGGGAGCCGTGATGGCGCGCCTTGTGGCTGTTCGGTCCGATCGCCATCTTCGCGGCCGTCGTCCTGCGCACGGCGGAACTCTCGTCCCTGCGCGGCGTCTTCTCCTCGGCCGCCCCGGCGGGGCTGCTGGCCGCCGCGATCCTCGCCGCCGCGTTCACGGTGAACCAGGGCGCCCTGTACCGGGGCGTCTTCAGAGTATTCGGGACCGAGATGGCGCTGGGCGATGCGGTCGTGCTCTCACTGGTGTGATCGTGATCCCGCGCCTGCTCCTGCGCCCCGGATGGCAGACGAGTCCACGGTAGACGCCCGCTCGGGCGTTTCGCCGTTCGCTCCCCTGCGGCACCGCAACTTCCGGCTGCTGTGGACGGGGCTCATCGTCAGCAACACCGGCTCGTGGATGCAGTTCGTGGCGCTCGGCTACCTGGTCGACCGCCTGACGCAGTCACCCCTGTACCTCGGCGTGCTCGCCGCCACCCAGGCCATCCCGCGCATCCTGTTCTCGATGCTGGGCGGCGCGATGGCCGACCGCATCGATCGCCGCCGGCTGCTGCTCATCACCAACCTCTTCCTCATGACCACCGCGACGCTGCTCGCGGTGCTGACCATCACCGGACGGATCCGCATCTGGCAGGTGCTGGTCATCGCGGCCGTCAGCTCGCTCGTGCAGTCCTTCGACATGCCCGCGCGTCACTCGATGGTACCTTCGCTCGTGGACGAGCACGAGGTGCTCAGCGCGGTCAGCCTCAACTCCGTGGCATTCAACGGGGCGGGGGTCTTCGGGCCGTCCATCGCCGGCCTGGTCATCGCGGCGATCGGAGAGGGCGGGTGCTTCGTGCTCAACGCCGCGTCGTACCTTGGGACGCTGGGCGCGCTCTCCCGGATGGTCATCCCGCGCCAGGAGACGGTGGGCCGTGTCCGGCTCTCCGAGGATCTGCGCGAGGGGGTGCGCCTGCTGCGCGAGCACCGGCACCTCGTGCTGTTCCTTGGCACCGTGGCCGCGCTCAGTTTCTTCGGCCGGCCGTACGTGAGGATGATGCCCACCTTTGCGCGCGAGGTGCTCGGCGTCGGCGCGACCTCGCTCGGGTTGCTGCAGTCGGCTCCCGGGGTCGGGACGATCGTTTCCGTGATGCTGGTCGGCCGCGCCTCGGCGAGCCGCGGGAAGGGGAGCCTGCTGGGGGCGGCGATGCTCGTCTACGGGCTGCTCGTCGCCGTCTTCGGCTTCGCGCGGTCGCTGCCGCTTGCCCTCGGGCTCCTCGTGCTGATGGGGATGATGCAGACGATGGCCCTGGCCTCGGCCAACACCCTCGTGCAGCTGAACACGCCTCCCCACGCACGGGGACGGCTGATGGGGTTTTACAGCATGGTTGCCTTCGGAGGGCTCGCCCTGGGCAGCCTGCCGGTCGGGGCCGCCGGCGACGCCATCGGCGTGGGACCGGCGCTGTCCGCCGGCGGGGTCATCCTGATGGTCATCGCCGGGCTGCTCATCCCGCGCCTGCGGGCGTTTCAGTGATGTCATACCTCGTGTGGACGTCAGGGGATCCGGCCGAACGCCAGCGCGGCGTTGATGCCGCCGAAGCCGAAAGAGTTGCTGAGGACGTAGTCGACCCGTTCGTCGCGTCCTTCGTGCGGGATGTAGTCGAGGTCGCACTCCGGATCCGGCACGTCCAGGTTGATCGTCGGCGGGAGGTACTCTTCTCGCAGCGCGAGCAGGCAGATCGCCGCCTCGATCGCCCCCGTCGCCCCCAGAGCGTGACCGTGCATCGCCTTCGTCCCGCTCACCGGAACCTGGTAGGCGTGCTCCCCGAAGACGAGCTTGATCGCCTTCGTCTCCGTGGTGTCGTTCAGCGGCGTGGAGCTGGCGTGGGCGTTCACGTAGCCGATCTGCTCCGGGACCAGGTCGGCCTCCGCCAGGGCCAGCCGCATTGCCCGGGCCGCCTGATGTCCCGAGGGCAGCGGCGCAGTCATGTGATGCGCATCGTTCGTGGCACCGTAACCGAGGATTTCCCCGTAGATGGGAGCGTCGCGCCGCTGCGCTCGGCCGAGTTCTTCCAGAACCAGCACCGCCGCCCCCTCCGCCATGACGAAGCCGTCCCGCGTGCGGTCGAAGGGCCGGCAGGCGCGCGAGGGATCGTCGTTGCGCGTGGACATCGCGCGGATGATGTCGAACGAGCCGAAGATCAGCGGAGAGAGGGGACACTCCACGCCGCCGGCGAGCATGACGTCGGCGTGGCCCTCCTTGATCGTGCGGAAGGCCGCGCCGAGCGCGATCGCGCCCGAGCTGCAGCTGTCGGAGTTGGCGCTGCTCGGGCCGCTGAGGCCCAGCTCGATGGCGATGTTGCAAG
>MENB01000032.1:22357-26531 GCA_001768125.1 Armatimonadetes bacterium RBG_19FT_COMBO_69_19 | reverse complement strand
GCCGCTGAAGACGGCCAGGGCCAGCGTAGGCTTCACCCGCCGCAGCCCTTCCCGGAGGAACACCGCGTGCTGCTCCTCAGCGAAGGCGCCGCCGCCGAGGGCGGCGCCGATGAAGCATCCCACCTGCTCGCGGTCCTCGTCCTCGAGGTGCAGCCCCGCGTCGTCCACGGCCTGTCGGGCCGCGGCCACGGAGAACTGCCCGAAGCGGTCCAGCCGACGCACGCGCCGGGCATCCATGTACTGCAGGGGATCGAAGTCGCGCACCTCCGCTGCGATGCGGCACGAGTAACCGCCCGCATCGAAGCGGGTGAGGTGATCGACCGCGGAGGTGCCCCGCCGCAGTCCCGCGAGCAGCCCCGACGCCCCCGACCCGATGGGCGTCACGGCGCCGATGCCCGTCACGACGACTCTCCGCATCCCAGTCACCTCGTCTCGAGGACGCGCTGCACGCCCTCCAGTGTCCGAGCGGCGATCCACTCGATGAAGACCGGGCCCACGATGACATCGGACACCACGCGTCCGACCAGCGGCCAGGCCATGACCAGATCATGGTGGATGCTGACCCGTGTCCCGCCCGGGGCGGGGCGGAGTACCCACTCTACGACCATGCCTCGTGTGATCCCCGCCACGTGGCGAAAGACGATCCGTCCTTCGGATGGAAACCGATCCTGCCGCGCCGTCCAGCGCGCCGGCCAGCCGCGGATGCGCCCGCCCATCTCGAAGAGCACGGTCCCGCTGCCCCGCTCAAGCACGCGGCACCAGCGATAGGCCGGGTGCATCGCCGGCCAGGCTTCGACGTCGGCGGCCAGCGCGAAGATCGCCTCGGGCGTGGCGCGGATCAGCGCCTCATGCCTGGTGCGCATCGAGTCCCAGGAGCAGACGGATAAGGTATCCTGGCGAGAGCACGGCGCCGGGACCGAGGACGTCACCTGTCGCGCCGAGCAGACCTCGCGCCAGCTCGGGATGAACGGCGAGCCGCCGCACCAGGGCAGGGGTGACCCGGGAGCGGAGAGCGAGCGCACTGACCAGTTTCATCATGCGGATCTTTGGGCCGAGCACAGCCGCCCGCCGCTGCGCGTACGGGCGCAGGGCCCGGGCGGAGAGATCGCCGGAGGTGAGCGCCCGGGCCGCACTCTCTGCTGCGAGCAGACCAGACCGCAGCGCGAACGAAATCCCCTGACCCGTCAGCGGCTCGACCTGGCCTGCCGCGTCCCCCGCCAGCATCGCACGGTCGCCGACCACCGGGTGGCGGGAGAATCCGAGGGGTCCGGTCACGCGGAACGGGGATTCACGCGTCCAGGGGCGCATCGCCTCGCGAAGCGAGGGAAGCGCACGCACCCCCTGCTCGAAGGTTTCGTCGGGCGTGCGTCCGCGGAACAGGGCGCGGGGCAAGGCCAGGCAGACGTTCGCCGTGCCGTCCCCGAACCGCGCGACCCCTCCATAAAGGCCGCCTCCCAGGTAGAGCTCTCCCGCCGGCGATCCCGGGATGCCCGCGAAGTAGGCGCCGACCGAGAAGCGGCCGTCCGGCAAGCGCGACAGCAATCCCAGCCGCTGCGCGGCGATCGAGCGCATCCCGTCCGCGGCGATAAGGAGGCGCGCCCGAAGGGCGCGTCCGGAGGGTTCATTGCGGACCTCTACGCTATCGTTCACCGTCACGGTATCCACGCGAAACCCCTCGACGATTTCGACCCCACACTGCTCCGCGCGGCGCAGCAGGATTGCATCCAGACGCTCGCGCCGGATGAGCGCGCCGCATCCCGCGGGAAACGTTTCCTGGAAGCGCGACCCATCCTGCGCGACCACCGTCATCCCCTCGATGAAGCCGGTCTCCACTGCGGCGAGCTGGGGGATGAGGCCAAGCGACGCCAGCAGCCGCGTTGCACCCGGGTTGCAGTAATCCCCACAGGGTTTCGGCCGGGGGAAGACCGCGCGGTCCGCCAGGAGGACCTTCCATCCGGAGGCGGCCAGATGTGCCGCCGCCGTCGTGCCGGCCGGGCCCGCGCCCACCACGAGGACATCGGCCGTCATGCCCGCCCTCCGCCGGGACGGCGAACCAGGGCCACGCGGAACATCGGCAGGGTGTGGAGCTCGACGCGCGGGATGGCGGCGAGCCGGACCATCCGGTGGAGCTCGGGGAGGGTGAAGGAGCGCAGGACTGAGACCGGCCCGTCGTGCCGGGCGAGCCGGCTGCGGGCGAACAGCCGCGTGTCCAGCCACGCCCCGGCATACGCCGGCCAGGACCGGACGATGTCATGCACCACGAATGCCTCTCTCGCCACCCGATCGATCTCGCGCAGCACGGCGGCGCCGTCGGGGAGCGTGAAGTGGTGCAGGGCGAGGCCGCAGATCACGACGTCGAATGCCCCATCCGCGAAGGGAAGCCGGAGGGCATCCGCACGGACCAGTGTAATCGCGCGAGACGGCGCGATCGCGTCTCGCGCGATGGTCAGGATCTCCGGGCTCAGGTCGATGCCGACCACCCGCACCTGGATGGCGTGGGCCTCGGCCCACGCCACCACGGCAGCCGGGATGTCGGCGCCCCCGGTGGCGACGTCGAGCAAGGCAATCGGCCGGCGCGAGATCTGCGGGAGCAGCGCCTCGAGATAGCGCAGGACGAGCCGCCGGCCGCCGTAGCGATGATTGGCGCGGCGGATGTCCAGGAGCAGTTGTGACAGCTCGTGTGGATCCTGTCCGGGCGTGTCCAGGAACTCACGGGCCTCGCGACGGGCCGGTCCCCCCATGGGTTCTTCCTTACTTCTACCCCGGAGGCTGTGACGCTTGTGTCACAGAGCAGGAGATCTACGGGTTTACGATCGCGCGGAGGATGAGCAGGGCGGACCCCACGGGCCGCTCCTCCCCCCCCGAGGGCTCGTTCACGGTCCGGCCACCGACGACCATCGTCGCCGAGCCACCGCCGTCGAGGTTCATCGCCTCGCGCGCCCCCAGGCTCACCATCAGCCGGGCCAGTTCGCCCAGGGTCATGCCGGTATTGCGCCTGCTACCTCCATCGACCGTGACGAAGACCAGCTTCCCCGCCCCGGTGATGCCGACGGCGGTGCGCGGCGCGCGTGAGGCGAAGATGCGCGAGGAGAACCACTCCCAGACGAATGGGATGAAGGGCTCGCCCGCTTTCACCAGGCGCGGCCCGCCGCCCAGCGCGCTGATCAGCTCCATGTCGGGCGAGAAGTCGAAGCGGATGGTGATCTGCTGGCCGATCGTGAGGTGACGGGTCAGCAGTTCGGCCTCCGCCTGGTTCACGGTCAGGACGTAGCCGCGATCGGGGATCATGATCCGCCCGGAGGCGAACTGCTGGACGGTGCCGTCCCGGACGATCACGGCGGTTTGCAGGTGGGGCGTGAGCGGACCGTACCGGGGGGTGTAGACCGCGACCGCACCGGCGTGGGGCGGCCGGTTCACGGCCGACACCCACAGCGAGACGTTGTTCATCGTATGCACGCGGCCCTGGAACTCGAAGGCCTGGATGAACGGCTCGCCGGCCCGCGAGATGCCGAACACAGAGCGCCGGGGCAGCGGGGCACTGACGAGCTCGCCGTCGATCACGATCATCCCCAACGGCGCTCCCGATCCCGCGAAGAATCCGCCGTTGATCCCGGCCAGCGCGTCATACCGCGTGGCTACGACGCTCGTGGTCTCCTTGCCGCTCCCGATGTCGCCGGCGATGACCGGACGGATCATGATGTTGGGATCGCGGGGATCGACCCGCAGCACGTGGACAGCGGTCGATCCCCGGCCGGTCTGGATGCGCGTCTTCTCATAGGCCACGCTGGCCGGGAGCTTCGTCGTTGCCATCCAGGGCGGGATGACGACGACCGCGATCGCATGGGGGTTGTACTTCACAAAGGTCTTGTACCGGGCGGGCCGGTTCAGGTCGATGTACACACGGGCGAGACCCGGCGTGTACTGGCGGATGCGCAGCCGGCGGACGTAGGGGTGGTCGATCGGCAGTGTCTGCCAGCGAGCATCTCCGGCCTGCCAGAGGTCCAAGACGATGCTGCTGTTGCTCGCAAAGGCGCGGAAGCTCACCGGCCCGTCGGTGTGGATGAGCAGTTTGCCCACCTGGCCGTCCGTGGTCCACTCGACGTTGGTGACGCGGACGTACGACGATGGCTGGGGTTCCCCCGCGGCCGGCCATGAGCCGGCGGTCGGGGTGGCG
>MENB01000032.1:22195-22331 GCA_001768125.1 Armatimonadetes bacterium RBG_19FT_COMBO_69_19 | reverse complement strand
GGGCCGGGCCTGCACCCACGAGGCGATCGCCACCGTGAAGATCAGGAAGAGCAGTAGTCGTGTGCGCAACGTTGCCGGACCCCTGTACTGCCTCGTGCTTATGTGATGCCCCGTTGCGCGGGCGCGCTAGACGCGG
>MENB01000032.1:19179-22059 GCA_001768125.1 Armatimonadetes bacterium RBG_19FT_COMBO_69_19 | reverse complement strand
GAACAAACGCGTACAGGGTAGCATCGGCCGCTTCGAGGTGTCAACAGTCTTTTCAACCAGCCCAGGGTGGGCCGCCGCGGGCGTCGAAGAGCCTCGATGAACCCAGATGAACTTGCCTCGAGTCTTGATCGCCGGAACACACAGCGGCTGCGGCAAGACCGCGGTCAGCCTCGGCCTGCTCCGCGCCATGGTCCGCCGCGGCCTGCGGACGCAGGCCTACAAGGTCGGCCCGGACTTCATCGATCCGTCCCTGCTGAGCAGGGCCGGGGGACAACCCTGCCGCAACCTCGATTCCTGGATGCTGCCCCATCCGACCGTGGTCGAACTGCTGGCGCGCGGGGGGGAGGGGGCTCAGGTCGCCGTCGTCGAGGGCATGATGGGCCTCTACGACGGCCGCGCCGGAGCGGGAGACGAGGGATCGACGGCTGAGGTGGCCCGGTTGCTCGGCACGCCGGTCATCCTCGTGATCGATGTGGGCGGCTCCGCGCGCAGCGCCGCGGCCACGGCCCTGGGGTTCTCGGCGTTCGACCCGCAGCTGAACATCGCGGGGGTGATCGCCAACCGGGCAGGGGGCGCCCGCCACGTCCAGACACTCCGGGAGGCCCTCGCGGCCTCCAGGATCCCGCTGCTCGGCGCGGTTCCCTGGGACGATCGACTCCGTATCCCCGAGCGCCACCTCGGCCTCGTGCCCGCCCCCGAGGCGTCGCCGGAGGCGGCGATCGAGGCGCTGGGAGATGCGATCGCCGCGCACGTCGACGTCGACGCGGTCCTGCGGATCGCGAGGACCGCCCCGCCGGTCGTCGTGGAGGGGCCGCTGGCCTTCCCTCCTATCCCCGGGCCGTTCGCCGCCCGGATCGGGATCGCCCGAGACGAGGCCTTCTCCTTCTATTACCAGGACGGACTGGAGTTGCTCGAGGCATCGGGGGCCCGGCTCATCCCGTTTAGTCCGCTGCACGACCGCAGCCTCCCTGAGGTCGACGGGTTGTATCTCGGAGGGGGGTTCCCCGAGCTCTACGCGCGCGACCTGGCGGAGAACGAACCGATGCGCCGCGCCGTAGCCGAAGCGATCGGTCGCGGGATGCCCGTGTACGCCGAGTGCGGCGGGATGCTCTACCTGACCGAGGAGCTCATCGACGGACGGCGGAGAGCGGAGATGGTCGGTGTCCTGCCCGCGACCGCGCGGATGCACGGACGGCCCGTGGCGCTCAACTACGTCACCCTCGAGGCGGAGACCGACACGCTGCTCCTCCGCCGGGGCGAATCCGTCCGCGGACACGAATCTCATTGGTCCACGGTCGATTTGCGCGGGCCGGTCTCCATCGCCTACCGTGCTTCGGACGGCGAGGGCGTCGGGGACGGCCGGGACGGCATCACCACGCCCACGCTGCTGGCCGCGTACACCCACGTCCACTTCGCCGCGAAGCCGGAGATGGCCGAGCGGTTCGTCGACGCCTGCCGGCGATTCGCCTCACGCTCCCCGTCCTGACCCAGGACAGGTCTCGTGTTCTAAAGCGACGAAGCAACGGGCAACACTTCTAGCGAGAGGTGTTCGCCATCCGTCCAATCGTCGCGCCGCTCATCCTGATCCTCGTCCTCGCCGCCGCCGGCTACGGAGCGCAGCAGCTGACCCAATACTCCTGGGACGCCGTGGTGGAATACCGCTCGCCCTTCTCCGGGCCGCTCCCCACCGGCTCCGGCGGACCGGGCCTGAGCCCCCGCGTCGTCCTCGTCGTTGTCGACGGGCTCCGGATGGATGCCTCCCGCGGCATGAAGACACTCAACGGCCTCCGCCAGCAGGGTGCGGACTTCACGGCGTGGACGGGGGAGCCTTCCCTGTCGTATCCAGGGTGGACGCTCATCGCCTCTGGGGCGACGCAAGAAGTGAGCGGGGTCACCACCAACTGGTACAAGGGCGCAGTGCGCGTCGACCACCTGTTCGCCGCGGCGAGGCGCGCCGGCCTGCGCAGCGGGATCGCGGGCAGCACGGGGTGGGGGACGCTCTTCCCCGGCTCCCCGGACGCCCGCATCCTCGTCGAGGACCCGCACGACTACCGGAACGCGGAGGCCGCGTACCGCACCAGTGCTGACGTCACCGCGGCGGCGTTGCGGTTCCTCGACCAGGATCTTCAGCTCGTTCTCGTGCACCTCCCGAGCGTGGACATCCTCGGGCATGGCTTCGGCGGGACGAGCGCCCAGTACGCGGAGGCGGCCCGGCGCGTGGACGGACACCTCGCGGCGATCCTACAGGCGGTGGATCTCGCCACCACCACGGTGATCGTCACGGCGGATCACGGGCACATCGACACGGGCGGGCACGGGGGATGGGAGACCGTGGTGAAGCAGGTCCCGCTCGTGTTGGCCGGCGCGGGCGTGCGGCGGGGGGTGCGGGGCGGCGACGTCCGCCAGGCCGACATCGCGCCGACCGTGGCCGCCCTGCTCGGGACGGCCATTCCGGCGCACAGCCAGGGCCGGCCGCTCGTCGAGGCCCTCCAGGGGGAGACGACCGGACTCGCCCGCCTCTGGGCCGAGCAGCAGCGCAACCTGTACTCCTATGTCGCGGGGTACCTCGGCAACCCGGCGCTGGCGGCGTTATTCAGCGATGCGCGGCTGCGCGGCCTGTCCGACGGGCCCGACGGCGTCGCCGCGTTCTCCGATGACATCGCGCACGAGTACTTCACCGGGCGGGCGGCGCGGCTGGAGCGCGAGCGGAGGCAGCGCGTGCCGATCGCCGCCGGGATCGCGCTCATCCCTCTGATCTACCTGGCGATGCATGGGCGCAAGCGGCTGCTGCTGCCGGCGGCGGTCGCCGCGGCGGCGTTCTTCGCCATCGACTACGGCCTGTTCTTCGGCCGGGGGTACACCTTCTCGCTCAGCGTTTTC
>MENB01000032.1:16608-19158 GCA_001768125.1 Armatimonadetes bacterium RBG_19FT_COMBO_69_19 | reverse complement strand
CAATTCTTCAACGGGCGCCTCATCGACGCCGCCATCGCAATCTGCGGGGCCGGGTTCCTGGCGGGGCTGCTCACGGCGCGGGGCGGCATGATCGATGCGGCGCGGACCGGGCTCGACACCGGGTTCCTCGTCGCCTACGCGCTCCTGCTACAAGTGCTGTACTTCGCCTGGCTCTGGGACGTGCGATTCGCGTGGTACCTGCCGGACCTCCGCCTGGGGTTCAAGTACTATCTCGACCTGCTGAAGATGGTGCCGGTGGGATTCCTCGCCGCGGGATACATGCTGATCGCGGTGGCCGGGCGGGGGATCGCCCGCGCGCTGTTCGGCCGCTAGGGTCCGGCCGCTAGACGGGAAAACCCAGGCTCTGCAGCGCCATCCGGCCGTCGTCCGACAGCCGGTCCGGCTTCCAGGCGGGACTCCACACGAAGTCCACGGCCACCTTGTCGGCGCCCACGGACTGCAGCTTGTTGCGGATCTCCTCCGCGACGGCCGGCCCGATCGGGCAGCCCACCGCGGTGAGGGTCATCTTGATGGACACGTCCCACCCCACGATCTGCAGGTCGTAGATGAGCCCCAGGTCGTAGATGTTCACCGGGATCTCAGGGTCGTAGATGGCCTTCAGGACCTCGACGACCTGCTCGCGGGTGAGCGTGTCGGTCTCCTGTACCATGGCCCCATTGTAGCACGACAAGGAAACGCCTCTGCCGGCGACAATACAGTGGGAGGGGACCCCATCCGTGAGACTCCGTCTGTGGTTGCTGATCCTCTTCATCGTCCTGTTCATCCTGGCGCCCACGCTGGCCCGGTGGTACACGGACTGGCTGTGGTTCGGGGAGCTCGGCTACCGGCGCGTCTTCTGGGTGCCGCTCTTGTCCCGCATCGGCGTGACGGTTGTGGTCGGCGGTGTGCTGTTCCTGCTCTTTTTCCTGAACCTGCGCCCGCTGCTCCGGCGCGACCCCGACGTCATCGATGTGGAGCCGCGTCCCCGGCGGCGGTTCCGCCGCCGGTTCCCCGGCGGCGCCACGGTGCTCTGGTGGCTGCTCGGGCTCATCGCCTTCGTGGTGGGGCTCGCGGCCAGCGCGCGGTGGGCGATGTTCCAGCAGTTCGTGCACGCGCGTCCCTTCGGCGTGACCGACCCGCTGTTCGGGAAAGACGTCGGCCT
Organism: Armatimonadetes bacterium RBG_19FT_COMBO_69_19; assembly: GCA_001768125.1. Taxonomy (GTDB): domain Bacteria; phylum Sysuimicrobiota; class Sysuimicrobiia; order Sysuimicrobiales; family Kaftiobacteriaceae; genus Kaftiobacterium. The sequence continues at coordinate 17,996 of MENB01000032.1, read as the reverse complement.
GTTCGTGTTCCGCCTTCCCGTGTACCGCTACATCGAGGGCGCGCTCTTCGGATGGCTGGTCCTGATCTTCCTCATCGTCACCGCGGGCTACTACCTCCGCTATGCGTCGTTGATGATCCGCGGCATCTGGGCGATGCCCGAACGGGTCCGTGCCCACCTCAGCCTGCTGGCCGGAGGGATCCTCCTCGTGCGTGGCTGGGGTTTCTGGCTCGATACCTACGGCCTGGAGTACTCGACGCGAGGGGCGATCTACGGCGCGACCTACGCCGACGTCCACGCCGTGCTGCCGGTGCTGCGCCTGCTCACCGTGCTCTTCGTCGTCGCCGCGGCACTGCTGTTCGCCAACGTCCGCCTGCGCACGATCCGCTTCGCCGTGCTAACGGTTCTGGTCATCGCCCTGGCCTGGGCGGCGGGACTTGGCCTCTACCCCCGGCTGGTCCAGCAGTTCCGCGTGACGCCGAACGAGCTCACCGTCGAGACGCCGTACATCCGGGCCGGGATCATCTCCACCCTGCGCGCCTTCGGGCTCGACCGGGTGCGCGAGTTGAGCTTCTCCGCGGAACCGATCACGGCCCGGGTCGTGGAGCGCAACCGGCCCACGATCGAGAACGTGCGCCTCTGGGACTACCGCCCGCTGCTCTCCGCCTACCGGCAGCTGCAGGCCCTGCGGCCCTATTACGTCTTTGGGGACGTGGACATCGACCGCTACCGCATCGAGGGCGCGCAGCGCCAGGTCATGCTCTCCGCGCGCGAGCTGGAGAGCGGCCGCCTCACCGCGCCGGCCCGCACCTGGGTAAACGAGCACCTCGTCTACACGCACGGGTACGGCATCGTGATGAGCCCGGTGAACCGGATCTCGGAAGAGGGGATGCCGGAGTTCTTCATCAAGGACATCCCGCCGACCACGGCGCCGGGGCTGACCATCACGCGTCCGCAGATCTACTTCGGGGAGCACTCCGACCGCTACGTGGTCGTGAACACGGGTGTGCAGGAGCTCGACTACCCCCGGGGGGACGAAAACGTTTACACGACTTACGATGGCCGCGGCGGAATTGCACTGACCCCGCCGCGGCGACTTGCCTTCGCCTACCGGTTCGGCGACCTCAAGCTGGTCCTCTCCAGCGACATCAGCGCGGGCAGCCGCATCCTGTTCGCGCGCGACCTGCCGACGCGGCTCCGCCGTCTCGCGCCGTTTCTGACCTACGACAGCGATCCGTACATCGTCCTGGCCGGCGGGCGGCTGGTGTGGATCATCGACGCCTACACCACGACCAGCCGCTATCCCTACGCCACGCCCTTCGAGGGGATCAACTACATCCGGAACTCGGTGAAGGTCGTCGTCGACGCCTACGACGGGTCGGTGGATTTCTACGTCGTCGATCCGCGCG
>MENB01000032.1:15559-16589 GCA_001768125.1 Armatimonadetes bacterium RBG_19FT_COMBO_69_19 | reverse complement strand
GGCCGGGATCTTCCCCGAGCTGTTCAAGCCAGCCTCGGCCATGCCGGCGGAGGTGGCCGCGCACCTGCGGTACCCCGTGGACATGTTCCAGATCCAGGCGCACGTTTACGCCACCTTCCACATGCGGGACCCCCGCGTCTTCTACAACCGCGAGGATGTGTGGACGATCCCCAACGAGATCTTCGGGAACGACACGGTGGCGGTGGAGCCCTACTACGTGACGATGCGGCTGGGGACGGAGGAGGCGCGTCCGGAATTCATCCTCATCCTGCCGCTCTCCCCGGCCAACCGCGACAACATGATCGCCTGGATGGCGGCACGCAACGACGCGCCGAACTACGGCGAGGTCGTCGTCTACCGCTTCCCCAAAGACCGCCTGGCATTCGGGCCGATGCAGGTGGAGTCGCGCATTAACCAGGATCCGGTGATCAGCCAGCAGCTCACGCTGTGGAACCAGGAAGGCTCGCGCGTGATCCGCGGCAACATGATGGTCATCCCGATCGAGGACACCCTGATGTACGTGGAGCCGCTCTTCCTCCAGGCCGAGCGCAGCGAGCTCCCGGAGCTGAAGCGGGTCATCGTCACGAGCGGAGCTCGCATCGTCATGGCGGAGAACCTCGACACGGCCATCGCCCTGCTCCTCGGGCGGGGTCGGGAGACCCCGCCGCCGGTGGAGAGCGGGGCGGGGGGCTCGGAGCTCATCCGTCAGGCGCGGGAGGCCTACGAGCGGGCGCAGTCACTGCTGCGGCAGGGGGACTTCTCAGGGTACGCGCGGGAAATCGAGCGGCTCGGCGCGCTGCTCCGGCAACTGGAGCAGACGCAGCCTCCGTAGGGCGGGGAGGGCGCTACTCGGCGAGTGAAGGGGACTCGTCCGTGCGGGGGCTCATGCCGGACGAACGCTCGCCCTGCTTCCTGCGCTCCTCGGCCCGACGGGCTTCACGCTCCACCCACTCCTCGGGGGTCCAGGTCCCCACCCACAGCTCCAGCGGATCGCGGTGTCGCTCGGTCATGTTGCACCTCCAGAAACGAC
>MENB01000032.1:0-15538 GCA_001768125.1 Armatimonadetes bacterium RBG_19FT_COMBO_69_19 | reverse complement strand
GAGGCGTCACGGCCTCAATCACAGATACTATCTTGTTACCCAGATACTAGCACGTCACGGCGGGTTGTCAACTCGGTCCGGACCGAGTGAGGCCTTGCGCGTCGTCGCCCGGTCGATGCGTCCGAGGCGGACGGTGAAACCGAGGCCGGGTGCGGTGGGGACGGAGATGGTCCCGTCGGCATTGAGCGTCACCGGTGGATCGATCAGGTCCTCGTGGAAGTAGCGGTCGCTCGCGGAGAGGTCGGCCGGCAGGGTGAAGTTGGACAGCGAGGCCAGCGCCAGGTTCGCGGCGCGGCCGATGCCGGTCTCGAGCAGCCCGCCGCACCAGACCGGGACGCCGGAGCGCTGGCACAGGTCGTGGGTGGCGATCCCGGCAGTCAGGCCGCTGAGGCGCGCGGCCTTGATGTTGATGATCCGGCAGGACCCGAGTTCGAGCGCCTTGCGCGCATCGTCGGGCGTGACGATCGATTCGTCGAGACAGATCGGCGTCCGCAGCTGCGCCTGGAGGCGGGCATGGTCCACGATGTCGTCTTCGCCCAGCGGCTGCTCGATCAGGAGCAGGGCATAATCGTCGAGGTCGCGGAGCACCGGTGCCTGGTCGAGGGTGTAGGCGGAGTTGGCATCTACTTGTAGCCGGACCTTGCCAAAGGTCCGGCGGATGGCCTGGACGACCGCGACATCCCACCCCGGCTTGATCTTCACCTTGATCCGCCGATAGCCGCGGTTCAGAAACTCCTCGATCCGCCGTAATAGGGTGCCAATCTCCATCTCGATTCCCAGGCTCACACCCACGTCGACCCGGTCGCGGGTCCCCCCGAGCGCGCGGGCCAGGCTGATCCGGTTCGCCTGAGCGTAAAGATCCCACAGGGCAGCCTCCACGCCGGCCTTGGCCATATGGTGGCGGCGGATCCGGCGGACCAGCGGGGGGAAGTCACGAGGGTGGGGGAGATCCCGGCCCAGGACCGCGGGGAGGATAAAGTCCTCCAGGACGTGCCAGGCGGTCCCGACCGTTTCCTCATTATATAGGGGGGCCGCGGCGGCCGGGGCCTCCCCCCAGCCCTCCAGGCCGTCCGCGAACAGCCGGACCAGGACGCACGTCTTCGTCTCTTCCCGCCCGAAGCTCGTCTCGAAGGGGAAGACGAGGGGAAGCTCGATGACCCGGAGTTCCGCGTGTTCGATCTTCATTCGCGTGCTCCGCTCACGTTCTTCCGAAGGACATAGGCTCCCTGCACGAAGTCGATGGCTTCGTACCCTTCCGCAAACGCGCGCTGGAACGCCTCACGGGTGCGCAGGCGCCACGCCTGCGCACGACTCGGCTCCGCGCGACGGATCGCATCGAAGTCAGCCGGAATGTCCAGGCGTAGCGCGTCGACGCCATCGTCGCGGGGTGGGGGCATCTCGCCGCACATCAGCGCGTCGACGCGCTGACTCCGCAGCGACCAGTCCACCTCGAGGCGATCGCTGTCCACGCCGCGGTTCAGCTCGTCCGGCATCTCCCCGTAGTAGTGGACGTAGTAGCGGGACGCGCGCGCGCCGAGCTTGTGCAGGTTGAAGCGGGCGTTCGCCGCGAGCAGCGGATCGTACGTCCACACCATCCAGTCGAGCCCGCGGGCGAGGGCCGCCTCGCGCTGCGCGCGCTTCAGCTTGAAGCCCACGTCGCGGCCGCGCCAGCGCTCGGCGACGCCGGTCATGTGAGAGTAGAAGAGCGTGCGGCCGTCGCGCAGCCCGACGAAGCCGTAACAGAATCCCACGAGCGTCCCCGCATCGTCGACCGCGCCGAGGACGACCCCGCCCGCGGAGCCCGCCGCGAGGAGATGATGGGTGGGCACCACGTCGAGGTCGGGCATCCCCCACACCTCACGCTGCAGCGTTTCGACCGCGCGGAGGTCCGCGAGCGCGGTGAGCGGACGGATCACGACGTCATCCATCGATCGGCCTCGAAAATTTTTTTCCAGCGCAGCAGGAAATGTCCGCGTCGATGTCGCATGCAATTGCACAACGCACGTCTAACGTCCTTCGACGTGTGGTACGGTGCACCCGAAAGGCGCACCGGCGCGCTGAGTTCCGGGGTGGAACTCCCCGGTGCGCGATTACGAGCGCGGAAGCGCGAAGGGGGGACTTCGAAGTGGCGAAGAAGAAGGCGGCCAAGAAGAAGAAGAAGTAAGAACCCGCAGGTTACGCGGCGATGGCCATCACGGCCGTCGCCGCGTTTCGTTTTTCTGGAACATCGCGCTCCGCAGCGCCTCGAGCCTGCCGCTGAGCGCCACCGGCGAGGGCGGCACGGCGTGCAGGTCGGTGAACGACGCGGGCAACGCGCCGAGCGCGGCCCGGCACCGTGCGCGCATCTGCTCCAGCGACTCGGCCGCGATGGAGCGCCCATGCTCCATCACCTTGACAAGCAGCGGGGCGTGCCCGGGCGGCGCCGTCTCGTCGGCGAGCGCGATGACGTCGCGCGGCCCGAGCTCCGTCGGCCGCCGCCAGACCTGCTTGCGCCCGGGCAGCGTCGCCTTACCGGTGGACAGCTTGATCTTCGGCCCCTGCCGATCTTCCACGATCTTGTAGACGCCGCCCATCGTCGGCGCGTCTTCGGACGTGCCGAGCGCGGTGCCGACCCCGAAGGCGTCCGCTTCCGCCCCCGCGCCGAGGGCCTCCTCGATGCGGTACTCGTCCAGGTCGCCGCTCAGCAGGATCTGCACGTCAACCAGGCCGGCCTCGCGGAAGATGGCCCGCACCTCGCGGCTGAGCGCGGCCAGGTCGCCGCTGTCGATGCGCCGGGTGCGCAGGCGCCACGCCTGCGCACGACTCGGCTCCGCGCGACGGATCGCATCGAAGTCAGCCGGAATGTCCAGGCGTAGCGCGTCGACGCCATCGTCGCGGGGTGGGGGCATCTCGCCGCACATCAGCGCGTCGACGCGCTGACTCCGCAGCGACCAGTCCACCTCGAGGCGATCGCTGTCCACGCCGCGGTTCAGCTCGTCCGGCATCTCCCCGTAGTAGTGGACGTAGTAGCGGGACGCGCGCGCGCCGAGCTTGTGCAGGTTGAAGCGGGCGTTCGCCGCGAGCAGCGGATCGTACGTCCACACCATCCAGTCGAGCCCGCGGGCGAGGGCCGCCTCGCGCTGCGCGCGTTTCAGCTTGAAGCCCACCTCACGGCCGCGCCAGTGCTCGGCGACGCCGGCCATGTGAGAGTAGAAGAGCGTGCGGCCGTCGCGCAGCCCAACGAAGCCGTAACAGAATCCCACGAGCGTTCCCGCATCGTCGACCGCGCCGAGGACGACCCCGCCCGCGGAGCCCGCCGCGAGGAGATGATGGGTGGGTACCACGTCGAGGTCGGGCATCCCCCACACCTCACGCTGCAGCGTTTCGACCGCGCGGAGGTCCGCGAGCGCGGTGAGCGGACGGATCACGACGTCATCCATCGATCGGCCTCGAAAATTTTTTTCCAGCGCAGCAGGAAATGTCCGCGTCGATGTCGCATGCAATTGCACAACGCACGTCTAACGTCCTTCGACGTGTGGTACGGTGCACCCGAAAGGCGCACCGGCGCGCTGAGTTCCGGGGTGGAACTCCCCGGTGCGCGATTACGAGCGCGGAAGCGCGAAGGGGGGACTTCGAAGTGGCGAAGAAGAAGGCGGCCAAGAAGAAGAAGAAGTAAGAACCCGCAGGTTACGCGGCGATGGCCATCACGGCCGTCGCCGCGTTTCGTTTTTCTGGAACATCGCGCTCCGCAGCGCCTCGAGCCTGCCGCTGAGCGCCACCGGCGAGGGCGGCACGGCGTGCAGGTCGGTGAACGACGCGGGCAACGCGCCGAGCGCGGCCCGGCACCGTGCGCGCATCTGCTCCAGCGACTCGGCCGCGATGGAGCGCCCATGCTCCATCACCTTGACAAGCAGCGGGGCGTGCCCGGGCGGCGCCGTCTCGTCGGCGAGCGCGATGACGTCGCGCGGCCCGAGATCCGTCGGCCGCCGCCAGACCTGCTTGCGCCCGGGCAGCGTCGCCTTACCGGTGGACAGCTTGATCTTCGGCCCCTGCCGATCTTCCACGATCTTGTAGACGCCGCCCATCGTCGGCGCGTCTTCGGACGTGCCGAGCGCGGTGCCGACCCCGAAGGCGTCCGCTTCCGCCCCCGCGCCGAGGGCCTCCTCGATGCGGTACTCGTCCAGGTCGCCGCTCAGCAGGATCTGCACGTCAACCAGGCCGGCCTCGCGGAAGATGGCCCGCACCTCGCGGCTGAGCGCGGCCAGGTCGCCGCTGTCGATGCGCACCCCGCGCAGCCGCTCCCCGCGCGCGGCCATCTCGCGGCCGACGGTGACCGCGTTCCGGGCGCCCTGGAGCGTGTCGTACGTGTCGATGAGCAGGATGGCGTTGTGCGGGAAGTCCCGGGCGAAGGCCCGAAACGCGCTCAGTTCGTCCGGGAACGACATCACGTAGGAGTGCGCCATGGTCCCGTAGACCGGGAGCCCGTACTCCATGCCCGCCAGGACGTTGCTGGTCCCTGCGCAGCCCGCGATGTAGGCGGCGCGGGCGGCCTTCAGCGCGGCGTCTGCGGCGTGGTCCCGCCGGGGGGAGAAGTCGACGACGCTGCGCTCCCGGGCGGCCAGGACGACCCGCGCGGCCTTGCTGGCCACCATGACCTGGTAATTCACGGCGTTGAGCAGGAACGTCTCGACGAGCTGAGCCTCGATGCGCGGCGCGATGATCTCCAAGACGGGTTCGGGCGGGAAGAAGACCTCGCCCTCCGGGATCGCCCACACCTCGCCGCTGAACCGGAAGTGGCGCAGATAGGCGAGGAAGTCGTCGCTGAAGAGGCGCAGCCCGCGCAGGTAGGCGATCTGCTCGTCGTCCACCCGGAGCTGCTCCAGGTAGTACAGTGCCGCTTCCAGACCGGCGCTGACCAGGAACGACCGGCGCGGCGGCAGGGACCGCACGAACAGGTCGAAGGTCGCCCTCTGGTTCATTCCCTCGCGCAGGTAGCTGTCCGCCATGACCAGCTCGTACAGGTCCACGAGCAGCCCCATGTTGCCGGGCGTGACGAAACCGAACGAGGGATAGGTCATCTCACAGCCACCGCAGCCGCCGGAACGCGGCGAGCATCGCCGCCGCAATCACGATCATCAACGCCAGCACGGTGGGGACGCCATACCGCCACTCGAAGGGCGGGAACGTCCGCGTGAAGTTCATCCCGTAGAAACCCGTGATCACGGCTAGCGCTCCCACCGTCGCGGTGATCACGGTGAGGACTTTCATCACCTCGTTGAGGCGGTTACTGATCACAGACAGGTAGACCTCCACCGCGCCGGTGAGCAGATCGCGGTGGGTGTCGATCATGTCCGTGATCCGCAGCAGGTGGTCATAGACGTCGCGGAAGTAGACGAGGGTCTCCGGGCGGACCAGGGCCACGTCGCGGCGCATCAGGACGTTGAAGATGTCGCGCAGCGGCGCGGCCACGTGGCGCATGTGGAGCAGCGACCGCCTCAGGGTGATGAGGTGGTCGAGGGCCTGCGGCGTGGGCCGGCGGAAGAGCTGATCCTCCGTGCGGTCGAGGGCCTGGTCGATCCGGTCGATGACCGGGAAGTAGGTGTCGACCGCGGTGTCCACGACCGTGTAGAGGATGAAGTCGGTGTGCGGGCGCAGGGCCGGGGCGGCCTTCTCCAGCCGGGAGCGCGCCTCCTCGATCGCGGCCACGGGGTGCGGATGCACGGTGACGACGTACCGGGGGCCGAAGAAGAGGTCGATCTCCTGCAGGGCCACGGTCTGGCGCTGGGGCCCGGGCGGGCGCAGCGCGTGCAGCGTCATGAAGAAGTACCCCGCGTACTCCTCGAGCTTCGGCCGCTGGGCCTGTTTCTGCGTGTCCTCGATGGCGAGGTGGTGGAAGGCGAACACCTCCCGCATCACCCGGACGTCCTCGTCCGCAGGGCCGGTGATATCCACCCAGAGCACGCCGTCGGGGCGGGCCAGCAGCTCGGCGAGCGGCTGTGCCGGGTCCTCCGTCACACGGTCCTGGGTGTAGAGGGAGACTTTCATGCCCGCCCTCCCGCGCCGGCGGCCGCGAGAGCGGCGACCTCCTGCTCGACCTCAGCCGGGAGCACGTGGATGCCCGGGGGGAATTCCTCGTGGCGGCGGACCATGAAGGCGATCCCCGACAGCATGAGTGCGGTGGTCAGGTCGAAGGCGTCATACGGATCCCCGAAGCCGGCCGCGAGGTTCAGCATTGCCCCGCCCGCAAGCAGGTAGAGCCGCCGGCCGCGCACCGTGAACTCCTCGAGCGCGCGCCGGAGCGAGGTGTGGGGGAAGGCGCGCAGCGCGGCGACGTCGATCTCGCCGTTCGAGTGGCCGGCGTTGGCGAGGATGCAGCCGTCCGGCAGCAGATCGAGCTCGCCGGGACCGATCACGCCGTCCCGTCCGGTCGCGGTGACGACCACCTCGGCCTGGCGCAGTGCCTCGGGCAGCGCCACGACGTCCACGCCGAGGTGCCGCGCGTGCAGCTGGCGGACCGGGTTCAGGTCGCTGACTATCACCCGGGCGCCCAGGGTCCGCGCGTGTTCGGCGATGCCCTGGCCGACGAGCCCATAGCCTACGACGGCGACGCGGCGGTTGAACAGCGTCAACTGCGTCACGCTCATGAAGGTGTGCCAGACCATGAGGCCGACCAGGTACCGGTTGTGCAGACCCTGTTTGATCGTCACCGCATCCCAGTTGAATACCGGGATGGGGAGGCTCAGCCGCGCCAGGCGGGCGATGCCGGTGCCGGTGGCCTCCATGGACGCGCACAGCGGCGGGATGCGGTGCGGGTGCTGCTCGACGACCACGCTCGTGAAGTCCCCCCCAATCTCGCTGATGAACTCGCATCCGGCTCCTGCCGCCCAGGCCATCGCTGTGCCGCGTTCGGCCTCCGTCATCCCCGCCCAGGCGTAGACCTCCGCCCCGGCCTCACTCATGAAGGCGGCCACCTCGTCCCGGGTCGTGTGCGGGTTGCAGCCGAGCACGAGCGTACGCGCGCCCGACCGGAGCAGGGCCTCCACCACGGGGACCATCTTCAGATCCAGGTGGATGCAGAGCGCGATGACCCGGCCGCGGAGGTCGGCGCCCAGCCGGGTTGCGGCCACCGCCGTCAGCGGGATGTGCCGGCGCAGCCACGGCAGGTCCGCCGCGGCGACCGCCGCACGCGAGGGGTCCTTGATGCGCGACATGGGAATGGACGATGGGTGTCCGCAAGGTTGTTCGCGTGGAGAAGTCGCACTCCTGCCGTATCATTGAGGCAGGAGCGCATCCGTGGCGGTCCACAACGATCATCATCTGGAGGTGATTCATGTCAATTGACGTTGGTCAGCGTGTCCCGGACGTCGCTCTGGTGAGCTCGGAACGGAAGCCGGCGAAGCTCTCCGAGTACCTCGGCAAGCCCACCGTGCTCCTGTTCTTCCCCGGCGCCTTCACCGGCGTCTGTACCAAGGAGGCCTGTGCCGTCCGCGACTCGATGGCCCGCTTCACCGGGCTGCAGGGGCAGGTGCTCGGCATCAGCGTGGACAGCCCGTTCGCCCAAAAGGCCTTCGCCGACGCGAACCGGCTCAACTTCACCTTCCTCAGCGACTTCAACCGCCACGCGGTCAAGGCGTTCGGCATCGAAGATCCCAACTTCGCCGGCGGCACCCTCCCCGGGGTGGCCAAGCGGTCGGTCTTCGTGCTCGACCGCACCGGCACGGTCCGCTACCGCTGGGTCTCGGACAATCCCGGCGTCGAGCCCAACTACGACGAGGTCGCCGAGGCGGTCAAGAAGGTCTCATGAAGTCACCGCGTCGGCCTCGATCTCGACCAGCATCTCCGGCATGATCAGCGCACGCACTTCGACCATCGAGGTGGCCGGGCGGATGCGCGCGAAGACCTCGCCGTGCGCCCGGCCGATCGCCTCCCACCGGGCGATGTCGGTCACGTAGATCCGGGTGCGCACGACGTCGTCGAGCATGGCCCCGGCCTGCTGCAGGGCACGGGCGATGTTCGCGAGGGCCTGTTTCGTCTGCGCGTAAGCGTCGCCCACGCCGACGATCTCCCCCCGCTCGTTGGTCGCGGTGGTCCCCGAGACGAAGACCTGATGCCCCACGCGCACGGCCCGGGAGTACCCGACGATGGGCTCCCACTTCGTGCCGGTCGAGATGTTCAACCGTTCCATAGGCCACCGTTCCCCCGTTCTTCGCCCGCGGTTTTGGTCAGCCCGGACACCCGCACTCCGACGAGCCTCACCGCTCGGTCCAGCGCAAAACGGTCAAGGAGGCCGACCGCGGTCTCGCGGATGCGCGCGCCCTCATCGATCGCCTCGGGCAGGGTCAGCGCCCGGGTGTGCGTCTTGAAGTCGTGGTAGCGAATTTTCACCGTCACGGTCCGGCCCCGGTAACCGTCCCGCTGCAGGTCCCCGCCGACCTCCGCGGCAAGCGCGGTGATCGTGTCGATGAGGACCTCCCGCTTCCGGGTGTCGTACTGGTACGTCGTCTCGCGGCTCATCGATTTCGGTTCCCACTCCGTGACGATCGGGCTGTCATCCTGACCCCGGCAGATCCGGTACAGATACGCGCCGTGGTGGTCCCCGAGCAGCGCCCGCAGCGCTGCGAGGGGGACGGTGCACAGCTCTCCGACCGTGTGCACGCGGACCACATCCTGGAGTCTGGCTGCGGTCTTCGGCCCGATCCCCCACAGCACCGTGACCGGCAGCTCCCGCAGCATCTCGGCGGCGCGCTCTTCGGGGATGTGGGTGACCGCGTTGGGCTTGCGCAGCCCCGAGGCGATCTTCGCCAGCAGCTTGTTGGGGCCAATGCCGATCGAGGCCGTGAGCCCGGTGTCTGTGTGGATACGGCCGCGTATCTCTTCCGCCAGGGCGAGGGGATCCGCGGCGGCGTCCGTGACCTCGAGGAAGGCCTCATCCACCGACACCGGCTCGACCAGCGGCGTGTACTCGCGCAGGATGGCCATGATGCGGTGCGAGTACTCCCCGTAGGTGGGGAAATCCACCGGCAGGAAGACCGCCTGCGGGCACTTCTTGTACGCGGTCCGCAGCGGCATCGCGGAATGGATGCCGTAAGCGCGGGCCTCGTAGGATGCGGTGCTCACGACGCCGCGGCGGTGCGGGTTGCCGTCGCCGCCGACCACGACCGGCTTTCCGCGCAGCTCCGGCCGCCGCAACTGCTCAACCGCGGCGAAGAAGGCGTCGACGTCGACGTGCAGGATCGTGCGCCCCATCACCGGGCGCGCCTTCGCCCCGCGACCGCGAATACCTGCGCATGGGCGAGCGCAGGGCTCCCCTCGATGTTCGTATCCAGCACCCGCGCATCCGCCGAACGCCGCGCCGCTTCGAACATGGCGGGGGGCCACGCGAAGAGATCGCGGGCGGTGCGGGCGGGAGCCGCACCCACCGTGCGCAGGTAGCGCTGCAGGAGAGCCGCCGCGGCGTCCGTACTGCTGATCCGCTCCGCCGCCCGCACGACTTCGGGGAGCCAGCGGTCGAACGTGTCCCAGATGTAGGCGAAGCTGCCGCTCTCCTGCTCGGCGACCTTGGCGATCAGGCAGCGTTCCTGCAGCGCCCGCAGCGCCCGGTGGAACGGGGCGGCGCGGTCGGCGTGCAGCACGAACTGCCGGCGCAACGTCCACGTCGAGCAGCGCCCGTGTTCCCGCACGTATTCGTACAGCTCCTTGGCGAGCCGGCCCAGCCGCCCTTCGTGATAAGCCTGGAGGTAGTCGTCCGCCTCCCCGACGTTGCCGGTTAGGGCAAAGAAGTGGGGCAGGTAGGCGAGCGACACGAAGGTCGGCTTGCGCCGGAGGAGCCGGCCGTAGAAGAGCCTGCGTTCGGTGGCCAGCTCGTCTTTCCACTGCCAGGTCCAGCTCCACATCCGGTTGACGCTGCGCGTGTCGAGGACGTCGAAGAGCGCCGGGAGATCGCCGGGGCCGGGGGTGAAGGCGTAGCAGAAACCCAGCGCGTTAACGAAGCGCAGCGCCTGCGCCTTCGTGCGCACACGGTGTGCTCCGACGAGCGCACGCCGGTAGCGCGTCACGCCGGCCCAGGTGAGGGTGCCCACACTCCTCAGTCTTCTTCAACGAGGAAGAATGCTTCCTTCGGCGTCGTCCTTTGGAATGATGTGGCTGCTACAAGGGGAAGGTTTCCGTAAAGGAGAATGCACGGGAGAATGCAGACACTGCGGAATGCGACGCTGGAGAACGGCCTGCAGGTCCTGCTCCTCGAATCCCGCCCCGCCCCCGTGGCCACCTTCTGGGTCTGGTATCGCGTGGGCAGCCGCAACGAGCGCCCGGGGATCACCGGCATCTCGCACTGGGTCGAGCACCTGCTCTTCAAGGGGACGCCCACGCACCCGAAAGGGACGCTCACCCGCTACATCGACCGGCTGGGCGGGCGGTGGAACGCCTTCACCTGGAAGGACTACACCGCGTACCACGAGGTCATGCCGGCCGAGCACCTCGCCGTGGCCGTCGAGCTGGAAGCCGACCGGATGGCCAACACGATCTTCGACTCGGGGGAGATCGAGAGCGAGCGCACGGTGATCATCTCAGAGCGGGAAGGCAGCGAGAACTTCCCCTCCTACCTGTTGCGCGAAGAGGTGGACGCGGCCGCGCACAAGATCCACCCCTACCGGATCCCGGTCATCGGCTGGAAGGACGATCTGCGCGCGATCACGCGGGACGATCTATACCACCACTACCGGACGTACTACCATCCGAACAACGCTATCGCGGTGGCGGTGGGCGCCTTCGACGCGGACCGCACGCTCGAACTCATCCGCACGGCCTTCTCGCCGATCCCGCCGGGGCCGGCCGTTCCTGCGGTCCGGGGTCGGGAGCCGGCCCAGGAAGGGGAGCGCCGGCTGACGTTGCAGCGTCCGGGCGGCGCCACCGCCTATCTTCACCTCGCCTATCACGTTCCCGAGGCATCGCATCCGGATCTCGCCGCCCTGCTGGTCATCGACGGTCTGCTCTCCGGGTTCAAGAGCATCGTGCCGTTCGATGCGGCCGGTGGCGGCCGTAGCTCCCGTCTGTACCGAGCGCTCGTCGAGACCCAGCTGGCCAGCGACGTGACGACGTCCCTCATCCCCGCCGTGGATCCGACCCTCTTTCGTGTCGTGGCCACCGCTCGAGCGGGAGGCGATGTCCGGGCGATCGAGGAGCGCACGCTGGCCGAGCTGGAGCGTCTGGCGCGAGAGCCTGTGGGCGCGGCCGAGTTGGCGAAGGTGAAGAAGCAGGCCAAAGCCCAGTTCATCTTCGCCCAGGACGGCGTGTACCGCACGGCGCTGGCCCTCGGCGCCTTCGCCGCGGTTGACGGTGTCGAGGCGTTTCCCATGCTCCTGGAGCGCATCGATCGGGTCACCGCCGCCGACGTCTCGGCCGCCGCGGCGCGCTACTTTGCCGCGCGCAACCGCACGGTGGGCTGGTACCTGCCCGAGCCCGGGGGTTCCGCGTCCCCCGCGATCCATGCCGCCCATCATCCCGGGACGTTCCACTACACGCCGGATGCGCAGAAGGAAGGCGCCCGGCCGGGGGCGCCCGAGGTCGCCGTGACGCCCGAGACGGTGACGAGGAGCGAGCTGCACAACGGCCTGCTTGTGCTGGCGCACGAGCAGCCGACCACGGGCATGGTCGCCGTGCACGGCTACGTGAAAGCCGGAGCGATGTTCGACGGGGCGCGCCCCGGCCTCGCCCGCTTCACCGCCGCCCTGCTGCAGCGCGGCACGAAGACGCGGTCCTCCCAGGAGATCGCGGAAACGCTCGAGGGGATGGGGGCCAGCCTCGCCGTCTTCTCCAACATGGAGGTCGTCGCGCTCGCGCTTCGCGTCCTGCGGGAAGATGCCCGGGAGGCGATGGCCATCGTGGGAGATCTCCTGATGCAGCCCACATTCCCGGCGGAGGAGGTGGAGAAGGTTCGCGGCGAGCTGTTGACGGGGTTGCGCATCGGGGCGCAGGACACCCGGGTGGTCGCCGAGCGCGCCTGGCGTCGCCTGATGTACCCGACGGGGCATCCCTACGCGCAGATGGTGGATGGAGAGGAGGCGGTGGTTGAAGGTCTCGGCCGTGACGATCTGGTTCGATTTCACGCGGAGCACTACCGGCCCGAAGCGTCGATCCTCGCCGCGGTCGGCGACCTCCCTCCGGGTGAGGTGCTGGATGTGACCGCCCAGGTCTTCGCGAGCTGGAGGCGCCAGGGTGCGTGGGCGCTGCCGCATCTGCCTCCCGTCCTCCAACCGACCTCCCCCCGCCGCGGGGAGGCGCGCCTCGGCGGGAAGATCCAGTCCGACATCGTGCTCGGGGTGCCCGGGCTTTCGCGAACGGATCCGGCGTACTATGACGTGATGATCGCCAACCTCATCCTGGGCCAGATTGGGATGATGGGGCGCCTCGGGGACAGCGTCCGCGAGCGGCAGGGGATGGCGTACTACGCCTACAGCGACATCCGCGCAGGCCTCCTGGCCGGTCCCTGGTGGGTCCGCGCCGGGGTGAACCCGCAGAATGAGACGCGGGCCATCGAGAGCATCCTCGAGGAGGTTCGCACCTTCCAGGAGACCGGTCCGACCGATGAGGAACTGGGCGATGCGCGCAACTTCCTGATCGGCTCGCTCGCCCTGCGCCTGGAAACCAACGGCGGCATTGCCCAGACGCTGGCGGACATGGAGCTGTTCGGTCTCGGGCTCGATTACCTGGTGCGGTTCCCCGGCATCATCCGTGCGCTGACCCGCGACGGCATCATCGGTGGAGCGCGACGCTTTTCGCTGAATGCCTATTCGGTCGCGGTGGCCGGGCCGCCGCCCGCACCGTGACAGACCACGCTGCCGGCGCGATCGCGATCATCGGCGGGACGGGCCATCTCGGCCTGGGACTGGCCAGGCGGCTCGGCCGGTCGGGCGCGCGGGTGCTCATCGGGTCGCGAGACGCGTCGCGCGCCCATGTCGTCGCAGCGAGCGCAGGTCTCGATGCGGCCGCGGCGCGGGCCAACCCCGACGCGGCGCACGAAGCTGACGTCGTCTTCCTCACGGTGCCCTTCGAGGGACATGAAGCGATGCTCCGGGCGCTCGGCCCGCTCCTGGAAGGGAAGATCGTGGTAGATACGACCGTCTCGTACGATCGTCAGGCCCGAGCAGTCGTGCTCGTCGACGGCATGTCCGCCGCGGAGCGGGCTCATCGCCTCGCTCCCGGCGCACGGGTGGTCTCAGGATTCCATACCATCAGCTCGGAGATGTTGGCCGATTTGGAACGCCCGCTCCACGGCGACGTATTGCTCTGCGGCGATGATGCCGACGCCAAGAACCGCGTCGGCACCATCGTCCGCGACATCGGCCTGCGGCCCGTGGATGCGGGGGCGCTTGTGCAGTCCCGCCTCCTCGAGCAGCTGGCGGGGCTGCTGCTCGGACTGAACCGCCGCTATAAGAAGAAGGATCTCGGCATCGCGATCGTGGGGCTCGATTGAGGGGCATCTGAACATGCGGAGCCTGACGGCGTGGGTGCCGGCCGGATGTCCGGACATCAGGCCCGGTGCGGACCTCGCCTCCACCGTCCTCGAGGTGTGCCGGTCCAATGCCCTGGAGCTCGCGCGCGGCGACGTCCTAGTCCTCGCCCAGAAAGTCGTGAGCAAGGCGGAGGGCGCGGTCGTCCATCTCGCGGAGATCATCGCCGGGCCCCGCGCGGAGCAACTCGCGGTTGAAGCCGAGAAGGACCCGCGGCTGTGCCAGGTCATCCTCGATGAGTCCGCGCGCATCCTGCGCGTTCGGCCGGGCTTGATCATCGCCGAGCACCGGCTCGGTTTCATCTGTGCGAACGCGGGCGTGGATTTCAGCAACGTCGGACTGGGCAGCGAGTGGGTCTGCGTGCTGCCCAAGGACCCGGATGGCAGCGCCGTCCGCATCCGGCGGGCGATCGCGCAGGCGGTCGGCGCCGACGTGGCCGTGATCATCAACGACACGCACGGGCGCCCCTGGCGCGAGGGGGCGGTAGGCGTGGCGATCGGCGTGGCCGGGCTCGAGCCCATCTACAGCTACATCGGGCGTGAGGACCTGTACGGGTATGTGCTGCATTCTTCCATCGAAAGCGTGGCGGACGAGCTCGCCGCGACGGCCAGTCTGCTGCAGGGGCAGGCCGCGGAGGGCACCCCGCTCGTCGTGATCCGGGGAGCGCGCTTTCTGCCCGGCGCCGGACGGACGAAGCTGCTGCGGGAGCCGGACAAGGACATGTTCAGGTGAGGACGCGATGAAGATCAGAAGCGTGCAGTGCCGCATGCTGGCCGGGACGCTCTCGAAGCCCATCCAGTTCGGGATCGGGGCCTTTCCGACGTTCTCCGCCACGCTCGTCTACGTCGCCACGGACGACGGGATCACCGGCGTGGGTGAATGCATCGTGCGTAAGGCGCCGCAGGTGACGAAGACGGTCGTCGAGCAGCTGCTCTCGCCGGTGCTGGTCGGGCGCGACCCCCACGACGTCGAGGGGCTGTGGGACGAGATGTTCCAGCAGCTGCGGGGGTGGGGGCACTACCGCGGCTTCGTGTTCGAGGCGATCAGCGGCATCGACACCGCGCTGTGGGACATCCTGGGCAAGGCCGCGGGACAGCCCGTCTCCAAGATGCTGGGCGGCGCGGGCCGCCCGCGCGTCCCCTGCTACAGCTCCTCCGTGTACTTCGACGAGATCCCGAAGATGGTCGCCGAGGCGCAGCAGCAGATCGCGCTGGGGCACACGGCGATCAAGGTGAAGATCGGCCGCGCCCGGGCGCTCGGCGGCCGGCGGACGGACGTGGCCTCGGTGAAGGCGATCCGCGAGGCGGTGGGCCCCGGCGTGGACATCATGCTCGACGTCAACAGCGCCTACGACGCCGCCACGGCGATCAAGGTCTGCCGGCAGCTCGAAGACGACGACATCACCTGGATCGAAGAACCGGTCCCCCCTGACGACCTGGACGGCTATCAGCGCGTGCGGGAGGGGCAGGGCATCCCGGTGGCGGCGGGGGAGAGCGAGTTTGGCGTCTTCGGGTTCCGCGAACTGATCCGCCGCCGCGCGATCGACATCGTGCAGCCGGATGTTGCGCGCGTCGGTGGGTTTTCCGGCGCGCGCCGCGTTGGAGCTCTCGTGCACGCCTTCAACCTCCGCTACGCCCCGCACACCGGGTTCTCCGCGGGGATCGCCCATCTCGCTTCGCTGCACGTTGCCGCGAGCGTCCCCAACCTCATGACGTACGAGTACTTCTTCGCGCCCAACCCGCTGCGCGATCTCTTCACCGAGCCCTTCCCGGCGCCGGTGGAGGGGTTCATCGACGTCCCGCACCGGCCGGGGCTGGGGCTGGAGCTGGATGAGCGGATCGTGCGGAAGTTTGAGGTAACATAAAGACAGGATCGCTCGCCGCTGGCGCGGCTCGCGATGACATATGCCTGCGAACCTCACGCCCGATTTCATGGCCGCCGACAAGAAGTTCAAGGCGGCCACCACGCCTCAGGAGCGTCTCTCAGCGCTGGAAGAGATGCTCGCCACCATCCCCAAGCACAAGGGGACGGAGAAGATGCAGGCCGACATC
>MENB01000031.1:4172-5910 GCA_001768125.1 Armatimonadetes bacterium RBG_19FT_COMBO_69_19 | reverse complement strand
GCCGCCGGCGGCGCGGGCCACCACGTCATCGACCAGCGCGCGCTCGCGTGCGTGCTCTTCAGCCAGCGCCACGGGGGTCGTGGCGCGGTGGATCTCCTCCGCGTCGAGGTCCGAGCGCACCGGCACGACCGCGACCAGCTTCGAGCGGGCGGCCTCGGGCAGCAGGTTGCGCAATGCGCTGCTCGCTTCCTCCGGGCCGGCGATGATCAGGCGGTCGACGCGGGCATCCTGGAGCCAGCGCCCGGCCGCCTCCGCCGCGCCCTGCCACAGCCGGCGCCGGTGCTCATCGACGCGCGCATCGAAGGTGTCGCGTGCCTCGCCCCGGCCGGCGCCCGTGCCCGTCGCCCGGGCGGACGTGGGCTGGCGCCCGGAGGCAAACCGCCACTGGCTCGTGTCCAGCTCCAGGACCTCGGCCCGCGCCACCGCGGTCCCGCCGAGATACGCCACAAGCAGCATGGCCCGCTCGCGGTTCACGGCGAGGATGGCATACGGCTCGTACTCGTCGGCGGCCCACAGCAGCGGCAGGACGTCCGGCCGGCCGAAGTGCACGCGGTTGCGCAGCGGAACGGGGAGGACGCACACGTCCCAGAGATCCTCCGCTGCGAAGATCGCCAGACCACGCCCCTGCGGCCGTTCCTGCTCCACGAATGCCAGGACGTGCGCGGCCGGTTGCTTGGCCTGCCGGCGCGCTTCCTCCGGCAGCCGGTCCAGGAGCGCCCGCAGTTCATTGCGCAGCCAGATCCGCCACGCCGGCGGCTCGTCCTGGTGCTCTGGTTTCGTCGGATCGACGTCGAGCGAGACCGACAGGACGTCCCGGCGGTTGGAGGTGATGAGTTTGGGGATCTCTGAGAGCGACAGCATGACGATAGGCTCTGTCCCCGAGGTCAGCGCGAGTGCTGCCGGACGGTGAGGACGGGAATGCGGCTGTGCCGGACGACGTGCTCCGCGACGCTGCCGAAGAAGACGTGGGTCCACCCTGTCCGGCCGTGTGTGCCCATCACGATGAGGTCCGCGCGCACTTCGGCGGCCACGTCCAGGATGGTCGTGCGCGGCGTGCCCTCGCGGATCATGGGTTTGATCCCCGGCCACCGGGCGGCGAGCTTGGCCATCTCCTGCTCGGTTTCGCTGCGGATGCGATCCAGCAGCTCGCCGGCCGCGGGAACCATGGCGAGGCTCGAGGGGAAGCCCGCCAGCGCCGCGATGCTGAGGTCGAGGACATGCAGCAGCACGACCTCGGCGCTGAACGCCGCCCCCAGCGCCTTCGCCCAGTCGAGCGCGCCCTCCGCGCCGGGCGAGAAATCGGTGGGGACGAGGATGCGCCGGGGCTGCACCTGCTCCGTCATTGAGGGCCTCCGCTACGCCGTGGCCCGCTGGGCCGGGGCGATCTCACGGACGAGGATAACGGTCCGGTACACGGGCATGTGCCCCTCGATCCGGAAGCCGTAACGCTGGAACATCCGGATCAGTGCGTGCTGGTCTTCGAAGAGCTCGACGGCCAGTTGCGTCAGGCCCAGCAGCCGCGCGATCTCGATAAGCTCGGCAAGCAGCACCGCCCCCAGTCCACGCCCCCGGTAGCCCGGATGCACGTAGGCGCGCAGCCGCCCCACGTCGCGCAGTGGTCCCACCCGGCGCCGGTGGAGGGTCGCATCGGCAACGATCGCTCCGTCCGTTTCGGCCACGATCGGTAACACCCGGTCGTAGTTGAGGTGCCGACACCAGCCCCGCACGACGGCAGACT
>MENB01000031.1:0-4026 GCA_001768125.1 Armatimonadetes bacterium RBG_19FT_COMBO_69_19 | reverse complement strand
TCCATGGTCTCTCAGCGTCAGTCTAGCGCGGCGGCTGCCATCAGGGAATCGGGCAGGCAGAGGAGGCGTCTTTCCCTTTCGGTGTGAACGGGTGTTCCGGATTGACCGAGACACGTGGCGAGAGTAGCGTACGAGGTGGAGGGGTGCAAGCCGAACGGCGAAGTAGCCGAGTCAAATATCGCGCACGTGGACTTTGAAAGCTCTGCGATTACTTCGGGAGTAATCCCGAGGGATACCAAAGGGCAGTAGGAACCGGCGGCGCGATGAAAGACGGTGAAAAGCCGGACAAGGTGAGCGCTCCTCCTTTGTATTCCCCGGTCAGGTGGCCTGAGCTTCAGATCATCCCGAGCAACGGGCACAGAATGCGCAGGCCCACCCAGATCACGACCGCCCCAAGCACGTCCAGCCAGATGCCGGCGCCCATCATCTCCCGCAGGGGGACCAGGCCGGTCCCGTAGACGATGGCGTTGGGCGGCGTCGACACGGGGAGCATGAAACCGAAGCTCGCCCCGAGCGTCGCACCCAGCACCGGAGGAAGCGGGCTCACGCCCGCACCCGCGGCGACGGCGATGATGGTGGGCACGAGCATGCTTGCCGACGCGGTGCGGGGTCCTCGAGCGCGCCCGTGCTGCGCAGGATGCCGATCCCGATCGGCAGCATGATGGCCGTGGTGGCGGTATTGCTCACCCAGAGCGAGATGGCCCAGGTGACGGCACCCATCGTGAGCAGCAGCCGTCCGGGGCTCCGCGTCGCCCAGGGCAGGCGCAGCAGTGCGAACGCGACGCGCCGGTCGAGCCCCGTCTCCTGGAACGCCGCGGCGAGGATGAACGAGCCGATGAAGAGGAAGATGATGGGATCCGCGTACGCCGCCAGCACCACCTGGGACGAGCCGATGCCGAGCAGCACGGAGAGGACTGACGCGATCAGAGCCGTCACGGGGACCGGAACGACCTCGGTCACCCAGTAGACCACGGCCCAGGCGAACACCCCCAGGAGCAGGTGCGCCTCCCGCGCCAGGGCGGGCATGGGCCACAGCGCAAGGAGCGCGAACAGGGCGGGGCCGAGCAGCAGGCCGATGGTTTTCTTCGTCGACATGGACTCCCTCCATGCCCAGTCTACCCATCGCGTAGCGGCTCAGCGCTCGGGCCCGAGACGGAGCCCCAATCGGACCCGCGCCCGATATGCCCTCGCTTGGCGCGGGCGTATCCTGAGCTGGGGTGATCGCCATGGAGCGCACCGCGCGTCACATCCTCGTTGCCACCGACCTGTCGCCGAGCACGGGGCCGCTGTTCGCGGTCGCGTCCTCGCTGGTCCGTCCCGGCGCCGAGGTCATCGGGCTGCACGTCTATACCCCCGAAGACTACGTCGCCGTCCAGCGCGAGACGGGGATGCCCATCGACCAGTACCTGGCCAACATCCGGGCCGAGATGCGGTTCCAGGCCGATCAGGCCGGGATTCCACCGGCCTCCATCCGCTTCGAGATCGTCGAGGGGTGGTCCGTCCCGGAGCAGATTCTCAGCGCGGCGACGCGCTTCGGAGCCGCGCTCATCGTCATGGCCACGCACGGCCGCACGGGGCTGCGCCGGGCCCTGATGGGCAGCGTGGCCGAGGAAGTGCTGCGCCGCGCCGGCACGCCGGTGCTCATCGCGCCCACGGCGGCGCTCGATGCGCTGCGAACACGGGAGGGAGTGCACGCGGCATGACCGGCCGGCTGTGCGCGCGAGATGTTATGACCCCCCGGGTGATCACCGTCCGGCCGGAGACGTCCGTCAAGGACATTGCCGCCTTGATGCTCACCCACCGCGTGAGCGGCCTGCCGGTCGTGACCATTGAGGGGGAGCTCGTCGGCATCGTGACCGAGGCGGATCTCCTCTACAAGGAGACCGGCCAGGAACATCCCGCGGGGCGGTTCTTTAAGGGGTTCCCGCCGTTCGGCCGGACCGTGGACACGTCCCGCAAGGCTGAGGGGCTGACCGCCGTTGATCTCATGTCCTCGCCGGTGATCACGGTGGAGGAGGACACCCCGCTCCGCGAGGTGGCGGGCCTGATGGTGCGGCGCAAGATCAACCGTGTCCCTGTCATGCGCGGGGGCCGGCTGGCCGGCATCGTCAGCAGGGCCGACGTGCTGCGCGCGTTCACGCGGCCGGACGCGGAGCTGGCGCGCACGGTGCGCGAGGCCCTCCTTCGCGACCTGTGGGTCGACGTCAGCAAGATCCGCGTCGACGTCCGCGAGGGCGTCGTGTATCTGGACGGAGCGGTGGACCGGCGCTCCGAACGCGACCTCGTCACGCGCTGGGTGGCCGGCCTTGACGGCGTCGTCGGGGTGGAGCGCCGCCTCACGTTCGAGTACGATGACCGCGCCGTGGCCCTCGGCGCGCAATGGCCGCCGGACCACGTCTGACGCAGATGTGGCGCGGCAGGAATCACGGGTGAGGGTGAGACAGTGAACGCGACACAGCTTGCCAGGCATCTCGAGCACGCGGTCTTGGCTCCTCAGGCCACGGACCAGGATCTGGTGGAGGGCGTCCGGCAGGCCCTGCGCTGGGGTGTGCGCTCCCTGGTGGTGAAGCCCTGCCATGTCGCCGCCGCGGCCCGACAGCTGGCCCACTCCGGCGTCAAGACCGTCGCGGTGGTCGGCTTCCCGCATGGAGGGCAGACGGAGGCGATCAAGGCGGCGGAGACGCGGCAGGCCGTCGCTCAGGGGGCGGACGAGATCGACATGGTCATCAACATCGGCGTGCTGCGCGAGCGGCAGACCGGGGCGGTGTTCTCCGAGATCCGCAGCGTGGTGGATGCCGCGGAGGGACGGCCGGTGAAAGTCATCATTGAGACCGCCTACCTGACGGACGCCGAGAAGCGTCTGGCCTGCCGGTTGGTGGCCCGCGCCGGGGCAGCGTACGTGAAGACGAGCACCGGCTTCGCCTCCAAGGGTGCGACGGCCGCGGACGTGGCGCTGATGCGGCGCATCCTGCCGCGGTCCGTCGGGATCAAGGCCGCGGGCGGGATCAAGACCTACATCGATGCGCTCGCCCTGCTACGGGCAGGGGCGGACCTCCTTGGGACGAGTCACATCGAGGCGATCCTGCGCGACGCCGGCTCGGTTGCGGCCTGACCCTTGACGACGCCCTGGACGATCGAAGCCCGCTGGATCGCCCCGCGCCGCTTCGAGGCGCACGGCCCGACCCCCACCGTGGTGCGGATGGACGCCCGCACGAACGCGGGCGGTGAGAGCACGGGGCCCACGCCGATGGAGACGGTCCTTATCGCCCTGGCCGGGTGCACCGGGATGGACGTCGTCGGCATCCTGGCGAAGATGCGGGCGCCGCTCGGGGGTCTGACCGTGCGGGTGATGGGGGAGCGCGCCGAGATCCATCCCAAGGTCTTCACGAAGATCCACGTCCGCTACGAAGTCCGGGGGGCGGGTCTGACCGCCGCGCAGGTGGAGCGGGCTGTGAGGCTCTCTCAGGAGAAGTACTGCTCTGTTGCGGCGATGCTGCGTCCAACCGTGGCCATAACTCACGAGACGGTGCTCCTCGACGCCCGGGACCGGGCGTGCGAGGAGCGTGCCGGGTGAGCCGCAGGGCACGCGCGGACCGCCCGCAGAGCGATTTGCGCGGTTCCTCGGGCCATTTCAGGCGTTGCTGACCGCCAAATAAGGCCTGGGCCCGATGCCCCCTCCGCTGGGCCCGCAGTAGTGTGAGGCCAAGCATTCGGCAAGGAGGGTCCGCCATGCTCGTGCGCGACCGCATGACCGCTCCGGCGGTCACGATCGACCCGAAAACCCCCATCTACGACGCGCTGGCCCTGATGAAGGAGAAGCGCATCCGCCGATTCCCCGTGGTCAAGGGGCGCCGGCTGGTCGGTGTGGTGACCTGGACAGACCTGATGCGCGCTTCCCCCTCACCGGCGACCTCGCTGACGGTGTGGGAGATCCCGTACCTGCTCATGAAGGCCCCGGTCTCCGAGGTGATGACCCGGCAGGTCATCACCGTGTGTCCCACGGCGACGATCGAGGAAGCGGCGGTC
>MENB01000030.1:11923-12117 GCA_001768125.1 Armatimonadetes bacterium RBG_19FT_COMBO_69_19 | reverse complement strand
GCTCAGCACATCAGCCTGTGCGTCGTAAGCCAGGCGCATCGCACACCTACGGCCTGAACGTTGTCGGCTTGCCTTCCTCCCCGGCATAAACGACGAGGAACTTGACCGGGACAGACCCCCGATTGAGCCCGTTGTGCCACGTGTTCACGACCTCAACCGCGGCCTGGCCGGGTCTGTAGGTCCGCGCGGGCTGG
>MENB01000030.1:7840-11776 GCA_001768125.1 Armatimonadetes bacterium RBG_19FT_COMBO_69_19 | reverse complement strand
CCCTCCGGCGTCGTCGCAGCCTGGAGGATCGTCGTGGCCTTCAGGCCGGTGGCCTGCGCCCACGCGACTCCACCGAGCGAGGTCGCGCTCAGCAGCAGCGCCAGAAGGATCGCGGTTCTCTTCGACATGTCGCACACCCCCTGAGTGGTCGTGGCCCCACTCTAGGCGGAGGCCATTACCCGAGGATTAACGGGGGGCTTCCCGTGTTAGTCCGGGGATGAGGTCGCGGAGGGCAAGGGTCTCGTCCGACAGTGCGGCTCCCACATCCGCCAGTGAGCGCACGCAGGCGGCGACAGCCCGGAGCGCGTCGGGATTGCGACCAACGGCGAGATAGCATCGGATCAGGCCGCGGTAGGCGTGCTCGGCAGAGGAATCGGTCTCGACCACTGTCAGCCACCGAGAGATCGCGGCCTCGTGACGGCCGTCACGCTCCTCGGCCTCGGCCAGCTGCGTCAGCGCCTCGAGGTACTGCCGCCCCAGCCGATCGCGCGCTGGTTGGGCCCATTCCTCGAATGGGTCGTCCGCGAACAGCGGTCCGCAGTAGAGACCCACCGCCTCAGCGAGGGCTTCCGATCTGGCCGTGCCTTCGGCCGACGACGCACGGGCAAGAGCTCGGCGGAAGCGGTCGAGGTCGACGTCGAGGCGATCCCGGGCGATGGCGAGGGTCGATCTGGAGGTGAGCAGGAGCTGCGAGGGCTGCCGGGCCGGACGCTCCGGCTCAAGCACGCGGCGCAGATGGGTGAGCGCGACCCGGAGCTGATTGGCGCCGTGTCGTGGTTCGACGTCCGGCCAAAGACCCTCGATGATCTCCTCCCTGTGGACAGGTCTGTCCTGTAGCAGGAGATACTGCAGCAGCCTGCGCGGCGCCGCCCGGGGCCACGCGTCATGGCCCAGCGGACGGCCCTCACGAATCACGGCGAACGGCCCGAGACAACGGATCGCCAGTCGCGCCCGTGCCGACTGCGATGGCACCGGAACGGCGATCCGCGCCCCGATCACGGGATCTGCCCGATACGGGGCGAGAAGCGTCGGAGGGGCCTGCGACAGGAGAAACTCCCAGCCGTCCGCCGTGAGGTCCCGGAGCACGGGCAGCACTCGTTCGGCCAGCGGTGGGATGGCCTCCGGCAGAGCGAACGAGGCGGCGTGGAGCAGACTCAACGCCTGCCAGTGGGGTGCTCCTGCACCGGCGAAGGTCTCGGCCGCCTCGCGGCAGGACTCGAACGATCGCGTCGCGAGCCCCGCGGCAAGGAGCGCTTGCCCCTGCCGGACGAGTCCGAACTGGCCGCGCTGGGCGACTGCCGCGGCCGCCAGCCGCGCGGCTTCGGTGTTATCTGTCTCGGCGAGCAAGAAGCTAAGGTCGACCGTGGCGAGGAAGCGCCAGAGGCCGTAGGTCGTCGCTCCTTCACCATGGCCGAGGAGCTCTCGGAGCACGGCTTCCGCCCGGTCGCGGGCCCCCCGCCCG
The DNA here is from genome assembly GCA_001768125.1 of Armatimonadetes bacterium RBG_19FT_COMBO_69_19. Taxonomy (GTDB): domain Bacteria; phylum Sysuimicrobiota; class Sysuimicrobiia; order Sysuimicrobiales; family Kaftiobacteriaceae; genus Kaftiobacterium. The sequence continues at coordinate 10,314 of MENB01000030.1, read as the reverse complement.
GCGGCGGCTCGGGCACTCTTGTGGGCAAGATCTGCCCGCAAGACGCGGCACGGGATAGTGGACTGAAGCAGTCTCGCCTCACCCAGGTGCTGTTCGGCCTCGTCGTTGCGACCGATGGAGAGCAGGACCTCGGCCAGCTCCGTGTGCAGATGGGCGGCCTCATGCCACCAGTTCTGCAGGCGGGCGCGGGCGATGAGGTCCTCATAGATGGACGCGGCCGCGCGAAACCTCCCGGTGAATGACAGAAGGTCGGTCAGCGAACGGGCACACCATATCTCGGTGTAGAGATCGCCGCTGGCCGCGGCCGCGTTCATGGCACTGTGACACCGACCCTCAGCAACGCTGAGATCACCCGTCCACAATGTGATGCGGCCTATGGCTGCATGGACGTGCGCGTGGCCGATCAGCGCAGAGTCTGGCAGCCGCACCTCCATCTCGGTGATCTCGGGGAGCATGCGGGAGAGGAGTTCGATCTCACCCTCCCACGCCGCGGCATTGACCAGCCATCGGACCGCCATGGTCTCGCCTTCGATGTCACCGGTCACGCGAAGGAGCCGGCGCGCCTCGCCGAGCGAGCGGACGGCCTGCCGGGTTGGACCGGCGACGACCTGGGTCAGCCCCTGGATCAGGTACAGACGTGGTGCGGCTTGCCACGTGTTTTCGGGGAGCGCGGCGAGCCATCGCCGGATCGTCTCCAGGTGCCCCCGAGAGACCATGTCGATGCCGTGGGCGCTAAGCAGGAGGGCGGCCCGCTGGACGTCGCCCGCCGCGATGAGGTGGGTCAGAGCCTCGTTGACCTCGTCGTGGCGTGCCCACCACTCGGCGGCGCGCCGGTGGACCTCGCCGATCCACTCCCCGTGCCGCTCCGCGCCGATCCGTCTGAGGAACTCCTCAAACAGATGGTGATACCGATACCAGCGGCGCTCCCCATCGAGCGGGACGATGAAGAGGTAACTCCGCTCGAGATCGTCAAGGATCTCGCGGTGCTCGCGAGTCGGTGCGTCCAGCAGTGCATCGATCAGCGGGAGGCTGAACCGCGAGACGGCTGCTGAGGCGAGGAGGAACCGCTGTGTCGCGGGCGTCTGGCGGGCGAACGCTTCCTGTGCGAGATAGTCATAGATCTCGCGCATCGACCCCGAGAGCGTGCTCAGCGATTGCGCGGCCGCCTGCGGCCCCTGGGCCGTCGCGGCGTGCAGCGCAAGCACGATCCCTGCCGGCCACCCCTCCGTGCGTGCGGCGATGACGTGAAGCGAGGCGTCCGACAGGGGCAAGGCATGGAGGTCAACGAGGAGGGCGCGGAGCTCAGCCCCCGTGAAGCGGAGGTCGTCGGTGCCGAGCTCCTCCAGGCGACCCTCCACCCGCCATCTCGGAAGCGGTAATGATGGACGGTTGCGGGTGAGCAGGGCCAGGTGGGCACGCCCGGGCAGCGTCTCGATCAGACGGATCATCCCCTCCTCCAGCGTCGGGGCGGCAAGCAGGTGATAATCGTCGAAGACGATGACCACGTCGTCCTGCAGACGGTGCAAGGCGAGCGAGAGGAGTTGGCCGGCGGCATTCCAGTCGGCAACGAGGCCGAGCCCGCGCACCGCAGAGGCGTACGTCCTCTGCGGCACAAACGGCCGCAGTCCGTGGAGGAGGTGTGCCGCGAAGACCGAGGGATCGCTGTCTCCGGCGTCGAGGCGATACCACACGGAAGGGCGACCGTCCCGCGCCAGGAAACTGGCGACCAGCGTGCTCTTCCCGAACCCGGCATCGGCCGCGACCAGCGTGACGGGCGCCCGCAAGGCCGCCGCGAGCCGCGCGGCGAGGCGAGGCCGGTCAAGGGTCTTCGGAAGAGTCAGAGGGATCTGGAGCTTGGCGGGCAGGATGGTTGGGCCCACGCCCTGCGCCCCCGCGAGAGAAATGCCGCTAGTGTTCACTGCGGGGGACCGTGCTTCCTCTGGGCGCATCCTGATCGAGCGCGGCCGGCTGGAGGATGTCCGGGTGCGCACGCTCGGCGACCAGCGCTAGCCCCAGGAAGCCCAACGCACTGTCCCGAAAGTATACTTATCCCCCCTTAGACTCACCTGCGACCAGCCCCGGGGAATCCGTGGAGGTGGACCGATGAAGAATCCGGTCGCGCACTTCGAGATCTATGGCGATGATCCGGAGAAACTGTCAGGCTTCTACTCCGAGCTGTTCGACTGGACGATCCGCAAGACGGAAGGCATGGACTACTGGATGGTCAGCACCGTGGCCAGCGGCCCGCAGGGACCGACGGAGCCCGGCGGGATCAACGGCGGGATCATGAAGCGCCCCATGCCGGATGCCCGCAACTGGCTGAACTACGTCTCGGTGCGATCGATCGATGAGACGGTCAGGCAGGCACAGGACCTGGGGGCCAACGTGCTCACACCGAAGCGTCCGGTCCCCTCGATGGGGTGGTTCGCCGTCCTCGCCGATCCTGAGATGAACGTGTTCGGGATCTGGCAGGA
>MENB01000030.1:1987-7783 GCA_001768125.1 Armatimonadetes bacterium RBG_19FT_COMBO_69_19 | reverse complement strand
GGTCTGCATCGTTGAGGTAGCCCACCTCCAGGATCTGTTCGATATCCTCGTTCGCAGGGGTTACACGGTCGTCGGCCCCATCCTTCGGGATGGGGCCATCGTCTATGACCAGATCGCGTCCACGGCCGACCTGCCTGTCGGGTGGACCGACGAGCAGGACGGCGGCACCTACCGGGTGCGCCGCCGCGGCGACGCCGCCCTCTTCGGTTACGCCGTCGGCCCCCACTCCTGGAAGAAGTTCCTGTTCCCGCCGTCCGTGCGACTGTGGAAGGCCGACCGCACAGAGACAGGCGGTCTCCGCATCCACGCCGAACCTCAGGCGCCGCCGCGGTACGCGTTCCTCGGCGTGCGCTCCTGCGAGCTCCATGCGATCGCCATCCAGGACAAGGTCTTCACGCAGGGGCCGCATCCCGATCCCACCTACCAGGCCCGGCGCGAGGGCTGCTTCATCGTGGCGGTCAACTGCGGCCAGGCGGGAGGCACATGTTTCTGCGTCTCGATGGGCACCGGCCCGAAGGCCTCGGCGGGTTACGACCTCGTGTTGACCGAGGTCCTCGAGGACGGCGCGCACTATTTCGTCGCCGAGGCCGGCAGCGCCACGGGGGCGGAGGTCCTCGGGGAGATGCGCCACCAGCCTGCCGGTCCGGAGGCGCCACAGGCGGTCGAGCGCACCGTGGCGAGAGCGGCCGCCCAGATGGGGCGCACGATGGACCCCACCGGCATCAAGGAACTCCTGTACCGCAACTACGACCACGCCCGCTGGGAGCAGGTCGCCACCCGCTGCCTTACCTGCGGCAACTGCACGATGGCCTGCCCGACCTGCTTCTGTTCCACGGTCGAGGACACGACGGACCTCACGGGGGACCACGCCGAGCGCTGGCGGCAGTGGGACTCCTGCTTCACGATGGACTTCTCCTACATCCACGGTGGCAGCGTGCGGTCCTCGACGAAGTCACGCTACCGGCAGTGGATGACGCACAAGCTGGCCACCTGGATCGACCAGTTCGGTTCGTCGGGCTGCGTGGGTTGTGGCCGCTGCATCACGTGGTGCCCGGTCGGGATCGATATCACCGAAGAGGTGCGGGCGATCCGCGCCGCCGATGGCGCCGGGCCGGCGCCGCCCGCCAAGGAGGCCGTCCGTGAAAGAGATTGAGGAGCTGCTGGCCGAGCAGCCGTTCTTCAAGGGGATGGACCCGCGCTGGATCGCGTTCTTCGCGGGGTGCGCCGGCAACGTCCGCTTCGACGCGGGCGAGTACATCTTCCGTGAGGGCGGAGAGGCCAACCGGTTCCTCCTCATCCGCCACGGCCGGGTGGCCCTGGAGACTCATGTGCCTCAGCGCGGCCCGGTGACCATCTACACGATCGGGAAGAACGACGTCGTAGGCTGGTCCTGGCTGTTTCCCCCGTACCGGTGGACCTTTGACGCCCGGGCGCTTGAGCTGGTGCGCGCCATCGGTTTCGACGCGGCCTGCGTCCGGAAGAAGTGCGAAGAGGATCCGGCGCTCGGCTACGTGCTGCTGATGCGGCTGGTCCCGGTGATCAGCAGCCGGCTGCAGGCGACCCGGCTGCAGTTGCTCGACGTGTACGGTACCGCCCGAGGACCGCGTGCAGGCGCGTCTGCCTGACCCCATGGTCCCCGTGCCGTTCGTCGTCCGCCGCGTGCGGCGGGAGACGCACGACACCGCCACGCTTGATCTGGCGCCGGCGAACGGCGACGGCTTCACCTTCCGGCCGGGCCAGTTCAACATGCTCTACGCCTTTGGGATCGGTGAGGTCCCCATCTCCATCAGCGGTGACGCTCAGCGCCCGCTCCCCGTCGCGCATACGGTGCGGGCTGTGGGTGCGGTCTCGACCGCGATCCGCACCGTGCGGCCGGGAGCCATGGTCGGGGTGCGAGGGCCGTTCGGTACGGCCTGGCCGGTGGAGGCCGCGGAGCGGATGGACGTGGTCATCGTGGCCGGGGGGATCGGCCTGGCCCCCCTGCGCCCCGTCCTGTACCACCTGCTCGCATTCCGGGAGCGCTACGGCCGGGTCGCACTGCTGTACGGGGCGCGCACGCCTCAGGACCTGCTCTTCCGCCGGGAGCTCGAGCAGTGGCGCGGCCGCTTCGACCTGCACGTCGGCGTGACCGTGGATGCCCCGGTCAGCGGCTGGATCGGGGATGTGGGCGTCGTGACGACGCTCATCCCTCACGCGCCCTTCGACCCGCAGGACGCTCTGGCGCTGGTCTGCGGACCCGAAGTGATGATGCGCTTCACGGTCGCCGAGCTGCGGAAGCGCGGCGTGCCGGCGGAGCGCATCGTGCTCTCGCTCGAGCGCAACATGAAGTGCGCGATCGGGCTGTGCGGCCACTGCCAGTTCGGGCCGCACTTCGTGTGCCGGCAGGGACCGGTCTTCCGGTACCCCGAGGTCGAGCCGCTGCTCACGGTCAAGGAGGTCTGATGGCACGCGCGCAGAGGCAGAAGCCTCGGCTGGCGGTTTGGAAGTTCGCGTCGTGCGACGGCTGTCAATTGACGGTGCTCAACCTGGAAGACGAGCTGCTCCCGCTGGCCGGCGAGGTCGAGATCGCCCACTTCCTCGAGGCGTCCCGGGCGACGGCGCGCGGGCCCTACGATCTCTCCCTCGTCGAAGGCTCGATCACCACCGCACACGACGCGGAGCGCATCCGCCAGATCCGTGAGCGCTCCCGCTTCCTGGTGACCATCGGCGCCTGCGCTACCGCGGGGGGCATCCAGGCGCTGCGCAACTTCAAGGACGTGAAGGAATTCATCTCGATCGTGTACGCCCGCCCCGAGTACATCGCCACCCTGGACCGGTCCACACCGATCGCCGACCACGTGCAGGTGGATTTCGAGTTGCGCGGCTGTCCCATCGACCGGGGGCAGTTGTTGGAGGTGCTGACCGCTTTCCTGCACGGCCGGCGGCCCAACATCCCCGCGCACAGCGTCTGCGTGGAATGCAAGCGCCGCGGCGTGGTCTGTGTCATGGTGGCCCGAGGGGTCCCCTGCCTGGGCCCGGTGACGCACGCCGGGTGCGGCGCGCTGTGTCCGGCACATGATCGCGGCTGCTACGGCTGCTTTGGCCCGATGGAGACCCCCAACACCGCGTCACTCTCCGCATGGTGGCGGAAGTTGGGGGTGACGGACGACGGCCTGGTCCGCGCCTTCCGCACCTTCAACGCCAACGCCCCGGAGTTCCGCAAGGAGAGCGAGCGCCATGAGCCCTGACCGCCGCACCCGGACGATCAAGGTCGACGCGCTGGCCCGGGTCGAGGGCGAAGGCGCCATGCTGATCCGGATCGCGGGCGGCCGGGTGTCCGAGGTGCAGCTGCGGATCTACGAACCGCCGCGCTTCTTCGAGGCCTTCCTGCGCGGCCGCGGGTACACGGAGGCCGTGGATATCACGTCCCGCATCTGCGGGATCTGTCCCATCGCCTACCAGATGAGCGCCGCGAACGCGATGGAAGACGCCTGCGGCGTTCGCGTGGACGGCGCGCTGCACGACCTGCGGCGGATCATCTACTGCGGAGAGTGGATCGAGAGCCACGCCCTGCACGTCTACCTGCTGCACGCGCCGGACTTCCTCGGATACGAGAGCGCGGTGCAGCTGGCCCGGGATCATGCGGCGATCGTGCAGCGGGGGCTGCAGCTCAAGAAGGCGGGCAACGGGCTGATGGCGCTGCTGGGGGGCCGCGAGGTGCATCCGATCAACGTCCGCGTCGGCGGATTCTACCGGGTCCCGACCACGAGCGAGCTCCGCGCGGCCGCCGAGCCGCTGAAGTGGGCGCGCGACGCCGCGCTGGAGACGGTGCGGTGGGTATCGCGCTTCTCATTCCCGGACTTCGAACAGGACTACGAGATGGTCGCGCTGCGCCATCCCTCGGAGTACCCGATCACCGAAGGCCGCCTGGTCAGTACCCGCGGGCTGGACATCGCCGTGCGCGAGTTCGCCGACCACGTCATCGAGGAGCACGTACCGCACTCCAACGCGCTGCACGCGGCGATCCGGGGTCGTGGCACCTACCTCGTCGGCCCGATGGCCCGCTACGCTCTGAACTTCGATCGGCTCTCGCCGCTGGCCCGGGAGGCGGCCCGGGAAGCGGGGTTGGGCCCGGTCTGCCGCAACCCGTTCCAGAGCATCGTCGTGCGCGCGGTGGAGCTCGTGTACGCCTGCGATGAAGCCCTGCGCCTCATCGAACGCTACGAGCGGCCCGACCGCCCCGCCCTGGAGGTGCCGCCGCGGGCGGCGACCGGCCACGGCTGTACCGAGGCGCCCCGCGGCATCCTGTATCACCGCTACACCATCGATGCGTCCGGGACAATCCTCGATGCGAAGATCGTGCCGCCCACATCGCAGAACCAGAAGGCGATCGAAGAGGATCTGGCGCGGTTCGTGCAGGACCGCCTCGACCTGCCCACCGATGCGATGACCTGGCAGTGCGAGCAGGCGATCCGCAACTACGACCCCTGCATCTCCTGCGCGACCCACTTCCTGAGACTCGAGGTGGAGCAGGTATGAAGCGTGTCGTCGTGGTTGGTGTCGGCAACGCCTACCGCCGGGACGACGCGGCGGGTCTCGCGGTGGTGCGCCGGCTGCGCGAGGCGGTCCTGCCGGGAACGGTCGTGGTGGAGGCCGAGGCGGATCCGATGCTGATCCTCGAGCACTGCGCCGGAGCTGAAGCTGCGGTGATCATCGACGCGGTCAGCAGCGGCGGGCAACCCGGGACGGTCTACCGGCTGGATGCCGGCGGCAGCCCGCTGCCGGAGCGGTTGTTCGGAGCGACCTCGACGCATGCGCTCAGCGTGGGGGAAGTCGTGGAGCTCGCCCGGACGCTTGGGACGCTGCCGCCGCGGGTGACCGTCTTCGGCATCGAGGGGCGCGCCTTCGAAGCCGGGGAGGGGCTGTCTCCGGAGGTCGCCGACGCCGTGGAGCAGGTGGTGGCAGCGGTGTCGGCGGAGGCGGCGATGGCGGCGGGACCGGCGTGACGCACGAGTCGTCCCTGATGACGAATCTCATGCGCACGATCGAGCAGGCAGCGCGCGTGCACGGCGGCCGTCGCGTCACCGCGGTGCGCGTGCAGCTGGGCGCGCTCGTGCCGATCTCTCCCGACCACCTGCGCGACCACTTCGAGGATGCGTCCCGAGGAACGGTTGCGGAGGGCTGCCGGATGGACGTGGAGGTGCTCGACGACCCGGCGGATGCGCGGGCGCAGCACATCGTCGTGGAGAGTCTGGAGCTGGAGACGGACGCCGCCGAGAACGGAGGGATCGGGTGATGTGCGTCGCGCTGCCGGGGAAAGTCGTCGAGATCGTGGACCGCGAGCAGGCCGTCGGACGCGTGGACGTCTTCGGTCGATCGCGCCTCGTGAACCTCATGCTGCTCGAGGACGTGCAGGTCGGCGAGTGGGTGCTGATCGAGCTTGGTCTGGCCGTGCAACGGATCCCGGAGGCCGACGCCGTGGCGTGGGTGGAGATGCTCGAGGAGATGACCTCAGCCGCCGCGGGCGCGGCGCAGGTGGAGCCGTGAGCCGTGCCGGCGCGCTGCTCGCGGCGCGGTTCAGCTTCATGCCCAACCGTCTCGGGTACTGCGGCCCGGAGGAGAACCGGGCCATGCTGGACTACCTGGCGGAACAGCACAGCGACCGCGGGCTGGAGCAGATCCTCTCGCGGTTCGCCGGTGCGTTCCCGTACTATTCGTTCATCGCCGCGGCGAACGGCATCCCCGATCCGTTCGATGAGCGTGTGATCGAGGCGTACTGGATCGGCAACACGCTGCTGGAGCGGGTCCGGCTGGCCG